>JASJDS010000002.1 GCA_030065055.1 Calothrix sp. MO_192.B10 | reverse complement strand
CTACTGTTGGTGGTGCTTCACTGGAAGTTATAAAACAATACGTAGGGAATCAAAAGGAAGTTTGACGGACAATGAATTGTCCTACGGGCTAACCCCATAGTTGCAAACTAGGGGCTTGCGCCCTATGATTTCCGGTCAGAAACCCGAAAGATGAACTCAAAACTGGCACTTTCAACGCCATGCTTAATCAACTTGGACTCCAAGAAGATGAGATTTGATACCGCGATTACTATGAGTCGATTTGCATTTCCAGCCCTGCTAACCACTGATGAGGAAGATGGTGGGTTTGTCATCACCTTTCGTGACTTGCCAGAAGCCATTACTCAGGCAGATTCCCTCGAACAAGCACTCTGGGAGGCGGCTGACTGCTCGGAAGAAGCCATCGCTGCTCGCATTGATGGCAAGCTCGATATCCCAGAACCCTCACAACCCGAAAGCGGGGAGTATTTAGTAGCCGTGCCAGTACAGACAGCACTAAAAGCTGCAATCTACCTAGCAATGCGTGAAAAAGGTATTACTAAGGTGCAGCTTGCCTCTACCCTCAACATCCATGAAAAGGAAGTAAGGCGTATCCTAGACCCTCACCACGGGACAAAGTTATCCACAATGGAAAGGGCGTTAGCGGCACTGGGACAACGAGTTGAATTGCTTGTTACTACACAAAGGATGTTATCTCAATAGCAAAAATGGGCTTAATAAAGACAGTAGGGATGAGGTTATCTTGCTCCTACAATTTTACCTGTTGCAAAATTTTGCGATTCGGGAGCAATTTTGATGACAAACCCATTGATAAATAAAAATCCTCAAGATTTTAAGCTGCGTATTGTTTGGGGTTTTGAAGGCAATTCCAAAATGGTTGTTGAGTTTCCCAATAGTAGATGGATTCCGCAAGTTGGTGAAATTATGATTCTGCCAATAGACAAAGTAAACAAGTCTATTTATAACGAAAATTGGCACAAATTTAAAATTGAAACAATCGCTTATGATTTTCAAAATCAAATTACTCGCGTTATCTGCAAGTCTATAAATAAGTTAGCCATGCACAATAATGAATTTGATGATTGGATGGAACAGCTAAACAGTAAGCTCTAAAACTTAGAGGATCTATAATTATTAAAATTATTTACACAAATTTTTATAAATAGTAATAGGTAGCTTGCAGAGGTAAAAGGTATGTATTTTTGGGATAATGAAATTGAAGAAGAACTTAAACGGATGAAACAAAAATTAAAGCAATCTGGTAATTTTAATATTGGAGGCAATTCTCATAATAATAATTTAGACACTGTTTTAAATAAACTAAATAACCTTGTAGGAATGGAGAATATTAAACAAGAGGTAAACACTCTGATTAATTTTATTAAAATACAGAAATTTCGGCAAGAACAAGGTTTAAATAATATTTCTGTCACACTTCATTCAGTATTTTGTGGTCCTCCTGGTACGGGTAAAACAACTGTTGCTCGTCTGATGGGTGAAATTTATCGAGAACTTGGTATTCTCTCTAAAGGTCATCTTGTGGAAACAGATAGGTCGGGATTAGTTGCAGGATATGTTGGACAAACAGCAATTAAAGTAGATGAATTGGTTACATCAGCTTTAGATGGGGTACTATTTATTGATGAGGCATATGCATTAGCTCCCGAAGGATCACGAAATGATTTTGGACATGAAGCCATCGATACTTTACTTAAAAGAATGGAGGATTATCGAGATAGATTAGTAGTTATTGTTGCTGGTTATGCAGATGAAATGTCGAGATTCATTGATGCGAATCCTGGTTTACAATCGAGATTCAATAAATATTTTTATTTTGAAGACTATAAGCCAGAAGAATTGTTAAGCATTTTTGTTAATGTTTGTGAACATAATAATTATAAAGTTGATAAAAATACAGAAGACATTTTAATACACAAGTTTACAAGCTTGTATGAAAATCGGGATAAAAACTTTGGTAACGGTAGATTAGTTAGAAATATTTTTGATAAAACAATTGAAAAACAAGCAAATAGAGTGGTTAAATTGTCTAACTTTAGCAAGGAGAAAATCATGGCTATTTTACCAGAAGATATTCCTTAGTAATTCGATATGATATCTTATTTGTCTTATAAAGATAGTTCTGTCCAACGAAGTCAATGATTTTGTGCGTGGAAATATCATCGAGAATTGATGAAAATCTTTGCCGAAATTGACAGAGTATTTCATGTATATAGAAATCATCTTAGATACAAGTAACAATATTTTTGAATTTTGTAGTTTATTTATATTGGTAAATGGTCAAAAAATCACCATTTACCAATTGCTAATTATCCCATCAGGATTACCGTATCAATCACGTGAATTACACCATTATCAGCCTCAATATCTGCTGCTAAAACCGTGGCATTTTTCACTTCAAATCCATCAGCACAATCAATATTAATCGTAGAACCTTCCACAGAAGTTACCGTTCCCAATTTTGCCAAGTCAGCCTGCATGAGTTTACCCGGTACAACGTGATAAGTGAGAATTCTTGCTAGCTGGGGAATATTTTGTACTAGAGTTTGAATCGTTCCTGGAGGTAATTTTGCAAAAGCCTCATCATTGGGTGCAAAAACTGTAAAAGGACCAGGACTTTTTAATGTTTCTACTAACTCAGCAGCTTGTACAGCCTGAACTAAAGTATTAAAAGAACCAGCACCAACAGCAATATCAACTATATCCGCCATGTTTTCACCATTACTTTATTGACACTCTCTCGGATTCTATCCGGGAGATTCTACCAGTCTAGGCTAGAATAATGTAATTAAACTATTTCACTAAATAAAAAATGGGATGCTCCCAAGGGCTTAAACAATTCGTAATTCGTAATTCGTAATTCGTAATTACGTTTTGTAATGGGGATGTAAACCCCAACACAAAACAAACAACCCCTAGGGGATGGGGTTTTAAACCCCTAGGAGTATAGATAAAGGAAACATCAAGGAGTGAGATGATGAAAAAACAATGGTATGAATCTCTTTTTGAAAATTACGCATTAAAATATGATAATGAAAATTTCACACAGGGTACTGTTGGTGAATGCGATTTTATTGAAAAGGAGATAAATTTTGATAAGTCATTAAAAATATTAGACGTTGGATGTGGAACAGGCAGACATGCAATTGAATTATCAAAAAGGGGATATACTATTACCGGGATTGACTTATCAGAAGCTCAACTTACTAGAGCGAAGCAAAAGGCAGAAAGTTTCAATTTAAAGATTGATTTTCAGCAACAAGACGCAAGATATCTTCCATTTAACAATGAATTTGACGTTGCCATAATGCTTTGTGAAGGTGGATTTTCATTGATGGAAACAGATGAAATGAATTATGAAATACTGAATTGTGTGACAAAGTCACTAAAAGAGAATGGTAAATTTATATTTACAACTTTAAATGGATTATTCCCACTGTATCATTCTGTGGAAAAGTTTTGCGCTGCAAACATAAAAGAAGGCAATGCATCATATCGAAGCAATAGATTTGATTTAATGAAATTTCGACACTATGATGTTATTGAAATTGAAGACGATTCTGGAAATAAAAAGACTCTTGAATGCAATGAAAGATATTACGTTCCCAGTGAAATTAATTGGTTATTAAAATCCCTCGGATATAAAGAAATTAGTATATTTGGAGCTAAGCTGGGAGCATTTTCCAGAAATGACGAGTTGACAACCGAAGATTTTGAAATGCTGGTTATCGCTGAAAAATGATTATGAAAGAAAAGTGCGATGTTCCCAAAGGGAACCGCTACGCGAACGCACTAAAATACCCACCTCAATCTATCACACACAATACCTAGCAAGGGCGATTGCAGTAAATACCCACCGTAGGCTATGCTCACAAAACAGATAGGCGATCGCTTTTCAACGAAATACCAGTACGGGAATATTGCTGCTGCGGAGAATTTGGGTTGTGGTACTACCAATCACTAAATGACGAATGCGGCTGTGTCCATAAGCACCCATCAGTAGTAAGTTGATATTGTTTTCCTGTACATATTGAGCGATCGCTGTTTCTGGATTACCTTGAATTAACCAACCTACTGGCTCAAATCCACCTGTACCTGCCTGTTGTTTAGCTTGCTCAAGTCGAGAATTAGCTGTTGTATCTTCTGCACTTTTCGCAACAGTAATTATATGTAATTCTAAACCTTTAAAGGCAGGAGAATCAATCAGAAATTGCAGCATTTTCTCACAGCTTTTACTACCGTCATAAGCTAGTAACAATTTTTCAATTTGCTGATATTGACGGGAGGTGACAAGACAAGGTTTATGACTAGAACGCAAAATTCGCTCCAGATTTGCCCCTAAATGTCCGGAGGCAAATTCTGCTGCCTCCCCCCGTTTACCCAAGATAATTAAATCAACTTGCTGCTCTAATTCGGGTAAAAAATCAACCAAAAAACCCGTTTTATGCATTACCTGCATTGCTGTCACACCCCCACGGGTTAGTACTGCTTGTGCATCCTGTAAAATTAATTTTGCCCGTTGATGATTCAGTTTGGCTTTTTCATGTTCCAATGCCACTAGCTGTTTGAGTAGCACGTCTGAAGCATCGACACCGATACTACCACTAAAATGAGTTGCCTCGGCGGTTGCTTGACTGCGGGCATCGGAAACATATAATACATCTACTTTTGCGTCTAATCGCGTTGCCAACCACGCCCCATACTGATAGCTACTCTGGGAAAAAATTGAGCCATCTGTACATAACAAAATTCGTTTCATGGTAAATACTTTCTGTTATTAATATTCTATTTTTTCAGGGATTCAGCCTGGTTGTGAACACCCAATTTTTCTACTAATGTAGCACTGGCTTCATTTAATCCCAACAATTCCACATCTGCACCATTACGACGGAATTTGAGGACAATTCGATCTAGGATTGCCACTGCTCCCTGATCCCACAAATGAGCATTGGTTAAATCAATGGTGATGCGATCGACTACTTCCCCAAAATCAAAGGAATCAAAAAATTCTTCCTTCGATAAAAAGAAAATTTGTCCACTAACTACATAGGTGCAATGACTTCCATCTTCACTTAATCTCCGCTCCACCAACACCAACTTGGCAATTTTACGGCTAAAGAACACCGTACTCATGATAATCCCCGTTGCCACACCCAGGGCGAAGTTGCGGGTAAAAATGGTCACAAACATGGTGGCTAACATGACCAGGGTTTCGCTCCAAGGAATTCGGGGAATATCCTTAAAAGAAGACCAGCGAAATGTACCAATGGATACCATAATCATAATGGCAACCAGGGCAGCCATAGGCATTTGTTTCACCCAATCTTGCAGCGCCAAAATGGCAAATAGAAGAAATATGCCAGCACAGAGGGTGGATAAACGACCCCTACCACCAGATTGAACATTAATTACCGATTGCCCAATCATGCCACAACCCGCCATGCCGCCAAAAAAAGCGGTGATGATATTGGCAATGCCTTGACCTTTGGCTTCTTGGTTTTTATCACTGGGGGTATCGGTAAGTTCATCTACCAAGGAAGCGGTAAGGAAGGAAGCCAATAAACCGACAATCGCCAATGTCAAAGAATAAGGGAAAATAATTTGTAATGTTTCCCAGGTAAAGGGTATTTGCGGCAAAGCAAATACAGGTGGTGCTGTCGGTAATGCTCCCATATCCCCAACAGTGGGCACTTCTAATTTTAGAGCGATCGCAGCCAGTGTCATTACTGCTAAAGTTACCAAAGGGGAGGGAACAACTTTGGTAAATCGGGGGAGAATATAAATAATTGCCAAAGATATGGTGGTTAAAATATATACTAAGGGAGGTTTGCCGAGGAGTTGTGGTAGTTGTGCCATAAAAATTAGCACCGCCAAGGCATTGATATACCCCAACATCACGGCTCTGGGTACATATTTCATTTGCCGGCCCAGTTTAAAGACACCAAACAAGACTTGGATGATTCCCGTGACGAAAGTGGCGGCGAGTAGGTACTGCAACCCATGTTCCTTGACCAAATCAATCATCAGCAGTGCCATCGCCCCAGTTGCTGCGGAAATTGACCCTGGTCTTCCGCCCAAAAAGGCGGTCATAATAGCAATAATAAAGGAGGCATATAGTCCTACCTTGGGATCGACACCCGCAATAATCGAAAAAGCGATCGCTTCTGGAATTAAAGCCAGTCCTACCACTGCTCCCGCTAGCATATCGGCTCTAACGTTTGAGAACCATTCCCGTTTCAGTTTCTGAATATTCAATTTGCCTCCAGTTACCCATTGAAATTATTCATAATTCATAATTCATAATTCATAATTTATGAATTAATTGGTCACTTGGAATTGCTCCAAATATGCTTTTTGCTCTGACTATGTAATCAATAGAAGTACGGCTACGAAGGTGGACAGCCTTGCTTTAATTTCAATCTATATTTACCTGCAAGTGCTGACAAGAACATGGCTAATTGAATCAAGGTTTGCAATGTGTTTGAACTCAAGAGTATTCCTAAATCAAGGCAATCTTACCATGAAAAAAAATCCCCTGCCGATTGCGATCGCACAATTCCATAATCATTTTTTAATCAGGCAGTGGCGATGAAATAATTTAAACTAACAATTTGCGCCGATGACGAAATTCTCAAGGGCGCACGCAATGCGCCCCTACAAACTCGGCGCTTCTGAATCAGGCAGTGCTGATGAAACAATTTAAACTACTCCCTTCCCGGCAGAAGATTACCGATAAAAAAACCGCAGAGACGCAGAGAGCGCAGAGGAAAGAGGTAAAAAGAGATAGGTAATCTTAGAGCGGGATAGGAGTAACAATTTGCGCCGATGACGAAATTCTCAAGGGCGCACGCAATGCGCCCCTACTGGGCACTTCTGAATCAGGCAGTGGCGATGAAATAATTTAAACTAACAATTTGCGCTGATGACGAAATTCTCAAGGGCGCACGCAATGCGCCCCTACTGGGCACTTCTTAACTATTTTCTAGTTAGCCTCCCCACGGGAAAATCCCACAACCAAGCATGAAAATAATTCCCTCACTCCGGGCGGGGAAACCCAGCCCCTACTCCATCACTCCATCACTCCATCACTCCATCACTCCCTCACTCCTTCACTCCTTCCCTCCTTCCCTCCTTCCCTCCTTCCCTCCCTCACTCCCTCACTCCCTCCTTCAAGGCTTTCCGCGCTAATTTTACGTAGGTTTTTACGGTTTCGTAGGGTATTCCTGTATCGGTGGATATTACCCTTAAGGAGTCGCCCATTTCCCTTCTAGCTAAAATTGTTGCCCATTTCACCGCAATTTCACTAGCTCTTTGTCCTCCCTGTCTTTTCCGTTGTAGGGTGAAAATTTCGGTTAGGTCTTCGATGCGTTTTGCTAATACTGATTCTACGTCGGGTACTTCCTGCACTAGTTTGGATGACCAACCTAAGCGGGTTTGTCCCAAGCCAAAGGTGGTTTTGTGTCCGGTGCCGCAGTAAGGGGCGAAGTTTGCCAGGGCGTAAAATAGGCGGTAATAGTCGGGATTTTGTTTGGCGGTTCGCGCTAAACCTAATTCCACTGCCCCCGTAAACCCAGTAACAGCACCCTTTTTCCCGGCGAGTACTTTTTGGGAGGAAATTTGATGGCGATTGATGATCACCTGTTCGTCAATCCAATTGAGAAAGTCATTGGGTTCAACGGGTAAATTGGAAAAATCATTCCACCGTCGCAGATAACTTTGAAAGATATTGAAGGGTAAGGGTAGGGGAAAATGATGTTTTTTACGCCGGAAACTGGTGGGACTGAGAAAATTTAGGCACACCGTACCGCCAATATTTTCTTGATTGAGTAACTGGGAATAGGTGGTAGCAGGATGGATGATGCGACAGGATACAATTTTTAGGGGAACGTGACTGAGTTCCAAATCCGAGGGTAAATTGTTCGCCCAATGGCGCATCCAATTTGTCACCCGTGGGGATAATCCAGTGACACACCAATGATAAATGCGATCGCTTGATAGTTGAATCTGCGTCCCACTACTGACAATTTCTCCGTCGAGGAGGGATATGGTAAAGGGTTTTTCCGATTCTCCGTCGTGCAGATATGCGGATAATTCGGGATCGATATTACGAACGCAATTGAGGAACCAAGCGTGCAAACCCGTGGAATATTGGGGATAAATTGATGCGTTGACGGGAGGAACCAGAGCCAATTCCAAACCAATGATTTCAGTTTCATCTGCCCAGGTTAGGGAAGTTGTTTTTGTTGATTTGGAGGGAGATGATTTGGTTCGGGTTTTAGTTTTTGGTGTAGGACTACGAGGCATAATTAAGTAATAAGTAAGAAGTAATAAGTAATAAGTATCTTGGCTCTCCCACAGATTTTTTGTTTATCTGGAGTAGGGGCGCATTGCGTGCGCCCTAGAGGGATTGGATTATGTGCGTTCGCCTAGCGGTTCCCTTTGGGAACATCGCATTTTTGTTTGCAATCGACAAGGTACAAATCACTACCAATAATATAATCCCCACGGGGGGAAGATAGTTAATTTTTGCGAATATTAATAAATCCCCATTTTGACGAATCGCGGGTGTGAGAGATCCCCGACTTCTTTAAGGATACTGTTGGCGAATCAAGGGTATTACCCCTCAGATAATGATTTTTCGCTATCCCACCAGGTGTAGAGACGTAGCATTACTTCACCATATTAATTTTGCCGGGTTAAAGGAGTGGGAGCATCTTTCTCCCTGCCTGGAAATAGGGAGCGAGACGCTCCCACTACAATTGTTTTATCCCCTGGAAGAAAGTGCAAAACAGCGAGTGCGGGTGTATGGAAGTGCCGAACCTCACGAACCACCGGATTATTTAATTTTGTAAAGATTGAGGCTGGGGAATTAATTGCTGTATGAGGGCTAAAAATGCCTTCATATCTTCTTTTGGGATTTGGTAACGGATTGTAAACATAAGGCAAGAAATGACGCAGCGAGGATGAAGAACTAATAAATAGCTAGGTAATGGAAGTCAAAGAAAAGTAATATTTTTTAGCTTGACTTGTGAGCGTTTTACGATAATATGGGTAGTGAAAGTAATTTTTGCCGCTAAATGTTTTCAGGAACCTGTACTGTATCTCTAAGCTACATACCCGGTTCCGTACAATGGCGCAACTGCACCTTGAAAGCTAAATATATCAACAGTTTCCATTGGGTAGGGTTCTAAAACCCAATTTCCCCGCAAGGGGACGGAAACACAACGGTTCTTTTAGGGATATCACCTTTCCATCCCCCCGTTCTAAAACCCAATTTCCCCGCAAGGGGACGGAAACGGTCTCCTTAGGAAACTTTCCTACAAAAATTTTCTGAAGTTCTAAAACCCAATTTCCCCGCAAGGGGACGGAAACAATACCCAGGTCCCTCGGAGCCTGAAGGAAATATGAAGGGTTCTAAAACCCAATTTCCCCGCAAGGGGACGGAAACTGTGCACTCTTTACGGTTTGACCATTAATTACAAGTTCTAAAACCCAATTTCCCCGCAAGGGGACGGAAACAGGTAGGCATTCATCCAGAGGCTGCTTACCCCCAAGGTTCTAAAACCCAATTTCCCCGCAAGGGGACGGGTGCGACTATCAGTCGCTCACGAGAGTGAGTACCTCAGAACTACTCCTGGTTAATGCCTGAACCAGTACCTGCCCGAAGGGGCATCACAGGTAACTATGATGTCTCAAAGCTAGAGGGAAGTGCGTAAAATCTACAAGCCGAAACGTGGACGTAATGCTAGGGTAAAACCATTGACGGGTTAACGATAGTGAACCTTTGATGAGGCACCGTGATGCGGAATTATCGAAAACGGCTGGAAGTTAATTCACCAGTGGTTAAAGGCAGGATACGTAGACAAGGGCGTTTTTCACGATACAGAATCTGGTGTACCCCAAGGCGGGATAATCTCCCCCTTGCTTGCAAATATAGCCTTGCATGGTATGGAATCTGCTCTCGGCATTCGCTACGACAAACAAGGTCATACCCTAGGAAATCGTGGTATAGTGCGCTACGCAGATGACTTTGTAGTTTTCTGCAAAAGTCAGAACGTCAAAAATCCAACCTCAAATCCGATGGGGAATTAGAAACCCCGTCCTCCTTTGAGGCGGGGTAGTTCATTATGCTAGTCTCTAGAAAGTCCTCAAATGAACATGAATCTTTCCCGACAATACGGGCGTTAGGAACAATGTCATATCCATCTAAACCATCTGTTGAGCCCTGCGTAACGACCTTCGATGAGTTTGTGCAATTGGCGGATTATTCTCTGATGGACACCTTAAATGCCGATCTTGATGCCACGGGAGATGGTGATGATCACCGTGCCCGCCAGGTTTTTTCTGGTCATTTTGTACCTGTGACACCCACGCCGCTTGCAGAACCAGAATATGTAGCCCATAGCAGCACTTTTTTTAATGAACTTGGGTTGAGCGATGAGCTGGCGCTTGATGAAAAATTTCGCCATGTATTTTCTGGTGATCTCTCTGCTGCTCATGAGCCTATGCGTCAGGTTGGCTGGGCGACTGGTTATGCACTGTCGATTTATGGCACCGAATATATCCAAAATTGTCCATTCGGTACTGGTAATGGTTATGGCGATGGTCGGGCGATATCTGTATTTGAAGGAATCATCAATGGCCAGCGCTGGGAAATGCAGTTGAAAGGTGGTGGACCAACGCCTTATTGCCGTGGTGCCGACGGGCGCGCAGTACTCCGTTCAAGTGTGCGTGAGTTTCTAGCACAAGAATATATGCAGGCTTTAGGTGTTCCAACATCGCGCTCTTTGACACTGTATGTTTCTAAATCTGAGACCGTTACCCGGCCTTGGTATTCTCAAGACTCCCACTCCATTGACCCTGATATTTTGGTGGACAATCCTGTAGCCATTTCAACTCGCGTTGCACCATCCTTTTTGCGCGTTGGTCAGCTAGAGTTATTTGCCCGCCGCGCTCGCAGCAATGCTCATCCAAGAGCATTAGAAGAGTTGAGCATGATTGTGTCGCATTTAATTGAGCGAGAATACAAAAGCGACATTAATCAAAACCTTGGTTTTGCAGATCAGTTGGTTGAGTTGGCTAAGCTATTTCGTCAGCGTCTTACTTCACTGGTGGCCAATTGGCTACGTATTGGTTATTGCCAGGGTAATTTTAATAGTGACAACTGCGCTGCTGGTGGCTTTACCCTTGACTATGGACCATTTGGGTTTTGTGAAATTTTTGACCCTTGGTTTCAACCTTGGACTGGCGGCGGCAAACACTTTTCATTCTTCAATCAGCCAATCGCAGCAGAAGCGAATTATCATATGTTTTGGAAAGCTGTGAGACCGCTCCTTGCAGAAGATGCTGAAGCTTTAGAACATTTTGACCAAGTACGCCGTGGCTTTGCAGAAGCAATGCAAAAACAAATTCAAAAAATGTGGGCGGCCAAACTTGGCTTGACTGAATATAACCCAAAGCTATTTCAGAAATTAATGCAGTTAATGACCCAGTCAGAGGTAGATTACACCATTTTCTTCCGCGAGTTATCCCATATACCAGACGATGTGGAACCATTGAAAAAGAGCTTCTATGTTACAACTTCACAACAACTCGATGAACAATGGCAATCTTGGCTAAAAAGCTGGCGCGACCTCGTTAGGAACGACGGCAATCTGGCTGAGATATCAAAAAATATGAAACAGACTAACCCAAAATATACATGGCGAGAGTGGTTGATTGTTCCCGCCTACCAACAAGCCATGCAGGGTGACTACACCTTAGTCAAAGAGTTGCAAGAAGTACTTAGCTATCCGTATGATGAGCAATCACAGGAGATAGAAGATAAATACTATCGTCTAAAACCTAAGGCGTTTTTAAACGCTGGTGGCGTATCGCACTATAGCTGTTCATCTTGATGTTGAATTACAAGAAAACACGCGGTAAGCGTAAAACAAGCGCGTCTTTAGACCTGGGATATAAGCGGCACGAGTGACTTTAGTCACTTAGTTTCTGGCAATGAATCTATGAAATCTTCAATGATAGCGGTCATTGTCTTATCTACGGATACAGCATACAACCGCAATTTATGCATTCTTCGGTCGCTTAATCGAACTTCTAATTTTTTCTTTTTCATTATGTCCTGATATTGTCACTACATTTATGTTAACATATGTAGGACGAACAAAGAAAATAAGGAGGTGATGGAGTTGCTAGTTCTGGAATATAAAGTTAAAGCCAATAAAATAAAATTGCGGGCTATTGAAGAAGCTATACGCACCACTCAGTTCATACGTAATAAGTGCTTACGTTATTGGATGGATACATCCAAAGAGAACAAGATTAACAGGTTTGCTTTGAGTAAATATTCAACAGAACTACGCAACGAATTTAATTTCGTAAAACAGCTAAATAGCATGGCTGTACAAGCTTCAGCCGAGAGAGCATGGGCTGCAATTCAGAGATTTTTCGATAATTGCAAATCCAATAAGCCTGGTAAAAAAGGATTTCCAAGGTTTCAACACGATAACCGCTCAGTTGAATACAAGACCTCTGGATGGAAATTACACCCAACTAAAAAGCGTATCACTTTTACTGATAAAAAAGGAATTGGTGAGCTTAAGTTACTTGGTAAATGGGATATTCACACATTGGGTGTCAAGTTAATTAAGCGAGTGCGTTTAGTACGTCGTGCTGATGGATATTACTGCCAGTTTTCTGTTGATTTTGATCACTCCAAGCCATTAAAACCAACAGGGAATCAAGTCGGTCTAGATGTCGGGCTTGAGTATTTCTATTCAGATAGTAACGGTAATCATGTAGATAATCCTAGGTTTTTTAGAAAAGCTGAAATCGATATTAAGCGCGTTCAGCGCAGAATTTACAAGCACAAAAAAGGTTCTAATAGACGGAGTAAATCCCGCAAAGTATATGCTCGAAAACAGTTAAGAGTAAGTAGGCAGCGTACCGAGTTTGTCAAGACAGAGGCACTCACGCTTGTACAGTCTAACGACTTAGTCGCCTATGTAGACGCGAAGCGGCTTGCCGCAGGCTAGACTTAAAGGTCAAGAACATGGTAAGAAACCACCGCTTTGCTAAATCCATCAATGATGTAGCATGGAGCCAGTTTAGGCAGTGGATAGAGTACTTTGCTCAGAAGCACAGCCGTCAAGCGATTGCTGTAAAACCCCACAATACCTCCCAGCTTTGTAGTAATTGTGGAGCCAAGGTCAAAAAAGAGTTGAAAGTACGTATCCACAAGTGTAGTTGTGGTTGTGTGCTTCAACGAGATGTCAACGCAGCAATCAATATTCTTGAAAGAGCTAGGGGCGGGCAGCCCCAAAGTAACGCTCAGGAAGTTGCGGCCTCTACTCTTCTTGGTGAGGCAGCGCGGTCTTGGGGGTCTCCCCCATGAGCGACTGCCGAACCCGTAAGGGTGCAAGCCTGGTTGAGCAAGTCGCGACGATGAACTGAGAATCTCAGTCTCTTTAGAGCTGAGAGTGTCAAAACAGTCACATCTTCTGTGATGGTGACTGTATCTTCTGTGACATTTAACTCAGATGCGATTTCCCACATTCCGCCTGCTACTAGGGTCTGTTTTCCAACCCAAAATTAGCATCAATTGTAGGTTGGGGAGCCACTCTTGTGCGCGGGTTCCCCGCGTTGAGAGAAGTGGCGTTTGAGGAACGTAGACCCGAAGGGGCTTGGAGCAGAGTAACCCAACATTTTCCGTACACCCAGTTGGGTTTCACTTCGTTCTACCCAACCTACACCATAGTTTGAAAACACGCCCTAGCCCCAAGGTTCTAAAACCCAATTTCCCCGCAAGGGGACGAAAACAAAAATTAGGAGAAGGCGCGATCGCATCAATTTACTTAGGAAAAAGTATTATTAAATACCACGCTTAAAAATAAAAGCCCGATTTTTTTGCAAATAAATACTGATTTATAACCATATATAGTTACAAAAACTACTCTTGGTATAAGGCTACAGCTTTTCCAACTCATCAACCACTTGAGAAAAATCCTCCACTAACAAATTGGTGCGATATTCCCCATCATTCTCGGCGCTAAAGCTTTGATAAATTTGCAGTAACTCCCGGTAAAACCACAAAGTTCCCTCTTTCCCCGCTTTAAACTCACTCCAAATAGATTTTTGGGTAGTTTGATATTGGCGTGCGTCAGCAAGTAATGACCTAGCATTATGTAACTTATCTGCGATGGAAATCAATCTTACCGAGGGGGAACCATGACGAATATTTTCTAAATATTTGAGTTTGCGCTCCTTCCAAGGGGGTTTGGGAAGGGTATCGCATTCGGTACAACCATCGATAATTTCCACAACCCCATCGCCAAAGATTTCTCGAATTTCTGCACGGGTTTGATTTCCCCCTTGGTCTTCGATAGTATCATGTAATAAAGCTGCGATCGCTTCTTGTTCGTTTCCCCCTGCTTCTAATACCAAAGCTGCGACGCTGAGGAGGTGGGAAATGTAAGGTACGCCGCTTATTTTTCTGGTTTGGGTGGCATGGAGACGGGTTGCATAGACGAGCGCGGTTGCAAATTTCTCTGTTGACATTTGTGGGTTCATGATTGAATAAGTAATAAGTAATACAGGATTACTACTTGACTTTGCAAACTTCTTTGCGCCTACCCTTCGGGAAGCCACCTACTCTTCGAGAACGACTTCGTCGAACGGTGTCTAATGCGTTCTTTGCGCGATCTTTTATAATAACTATTTACCCGGGCATGATATTACTTAAACCACGTCTATGTTGAAAACCATAGTTTTTGCTTACAAGTATTCAATCGGATGAGGTGGGCACGGCATGATTAAGGTTAGGGAGCAATGCAAGAATATTGTGGGTGCCGTGCCCCTACAGGGGAATTTCTTGTTTGGTATTTCCTAGAGGAAAAACTCCAGTTTTCAAGATGGATGAGGTTTAATAGAAAAAATGATCAGATATTTCTCTCAAAAACGGGTAAGCTTTATTAAAAGCGGGCAAGATGCCCGCACTACAAATTATCTATATTATAATCATGATAAAGTTTAAATTCTGCGGCGATTTCTTTTGCCCTAGTTGCTCTTAAATCTAAAGGAAATATCACCTCACATTTTGCACCCCAAGCTCGCAATCGCATAATAATTCCATTGTCTTTATGACGATACATTACTTGATAATAAGCATCGTGGCGATCGCGTTTTTTTAAAATACCCAAAAAAGCTTGAATTTCTTGGCGGTCATTTGTCGCTTGACTGATGATTTTTTCCAGTTTTTCATATTTTACGCTGGTAAAAGTTGAATGGCGGTTAGAATGTTTAATATAACGCCGATCATAATCTCCATCAAATCGCAATATCATCAACCGGGGAGGTAAATAAAAATCAAATCCCCAAGCTTTATCCATTGCGATCGCAATTTCATCGGGATTGGGTAAGTTCTGCTTATAGTAACGCTTTTGCAGGTGATCAGGAATGGCTGGATGGTTCCATTTTAAAGGGTTCATCTCTTGGATGTGGTCTAACCGAAAATTATACCAATCAGTGCTGCGATCTGGACTTTCCCCATAGCCACAAAGATAAACAGCCCGTTGAAAATAGTAAATACAAACGGGAAAAATCACACAATTAATGTTACTTCCCACCCTAGCACTAGAGTAAATTAACTTAACAGGTGGAACGGGATTATTTGCCCAAATCTCCTTTAATTTCCACTGCCAATTTTCTACCACATCAATGGTAATTTTGGGAATTACATAATCGAGGTTGACAAAGAACCGTTGTATGCCGTTAATTTTATCAGAATGATTTTGAGCGATCGCCCTTAAATCTTCCTGAATAAAGTTATCATAAGCTAATAGTTTGACTGGGTTTTTATCCTCACTATTATTGATGGGATAAACAGGAAATTCTCTCACTCGATAGTATTTTCGATTTGTGTATACCAACCATCCCAAATCAACTAAAATTTGCAAATCCGCTTGTAAAGTCCGACGAGTCACCCCAAACAACCGTTGTTGTAAAATTTCATTGAGTTCCCTTGCAACCATCCCCACATGGGAAGTCAAAGTATTTTTCCATTCGGCTTCAGCAATACCAAACCTAGGATGGAATAACCACTCAGCAGTAGATTTCGCACAATTACAATTAACATCATGTAGCTGAGGAATCGCCTCATCCTTGGGGTGGGAAGACAAGAAAAACCCATTCCTCCATTGGGCGTAGGTAAAACCATCCTCCAACAGTAAACGCTCCTGACTGTCCCCATACAAACTACGCAACCATATCCATAACCTAATTGCACGGGGTAAATTTTGCTTCAAGGAACCCCTGGCAAACCATTGTAATAACTCCACATGGGGAGTTTCCAGAAAAAATTGTTCCAGCACATCTTCAACCCTGAGTTTTCACAATTCTAGGTTAATGGATGCTGGAAGTAGGGTCTTCCAAAAATTAAGAAACTGCAAAACCATTATATTGTCGCAGTTCAACTGGATGGAAACCTAAAACAATATCTTCGCGGGGAACACCCATTTCTAATAATTCTTCCGCAATGGGGGTAGAAGTTCCATCGTATTGAATCCAAATTTTGTCTTCGATAATATCGATATGAATCACACAACCATGTACGCGACGAACGCCATCCCAACCGATATGCATGACTTCATAATGGTCTCTTTCTGAATCGATTACTGGTTTTGGCTCAATTTCACCATTGGCGGGTTTATGAGTTGCGTGTTCTAAAATTAATTGACGAACAATATCACGATATTTTGTTAACTTATCCATGACAAAATCCTCTCTTGCTTTTCGTCAAATGTGTCAATATTTTTGTGAATTGGTATCAGATTGTATTGGAATACCCCTCTTCCAGCAAGTTGTATGATGTATCTCATAACCTCAGCATTCTCAATTAGCCCAAATGTCCGCCTCGGAATGAATTCCCACAGCCGCTAACACTGAGCGAAGTCGAACCGTTAGGACATTGTTGAATGCAGCAAACCTAACATGAACAGTAAACTTATTACTTATTAATTATTACTTGCACATAGTGCTATATCCATACAAGGAGAGACAAAAATGACCACTTACAACATTGAGTTAAAATCAGACCTATTAGAAATCAACTTTGGTGAACCTGCATCAAATGATCGCATTGTCATCGATGCGGCTGCAAGACTGGAAGAAATGGCAAAAGCAGGGATATTACGGGGAGGACAACTACTCAAAATCACCGGTCCCACATCCATACCCGTAGCGTTCGTTTTAGCACATCGACTCTGCCATCTTTACGGAGCGATCGCAGTTTTCGATCCCAAACTGGACAAATTTGTGATTTGTATTACTCATCATCCTACGTATAATCTGGGAGACTTAATCGATTAATGTTGGATTTGAGAGTGTTTATAGTAACTACCAGTGAGTTGTATGAGTACCTATCGTATTGAGTTTGACGGTGACATCTTACAAGTTGGATTTGGGGAAACCCTAGCCACGGGTGATCAAATAGTCCGTGATGCTGTGGTAAGATTGGATCATGCGATCGCATCTGGGGAAATACCGGGTGGTGAGTTAATCAAAATTAACGGACGCGCATCAGTATTGGTGAGCCAGGTTTTAGGGTATAAATTAGGACAAATATATAGTGCGATCGCATTTTTTGACCCCAAAATTGGCAATAAAGGTTTAGATAGATATGTAGTTACTGTTAGTAACAATCCTAAATATAAAATTGGTGATATTTTAGATATTAGTAGGGAAGAAAATCCAGGGAATATCAAAGTAGCTCTTTGTGGGTTTCCTAATACCGGCAAAACCTGCTTTCGTGAAGGATTAAAACAAGCATTATTAGAAATATCCAACGCCCCCAAATCCTACGTAGTTTCTGGATGTCCTGATGGTGATGGTTCTTGGTTTTCCGACACAGCAAAACGCGATGCTGAGTTAGCAGAAAAATTAAAAGCTGACTATAAAAGTAAATTTACAGAAGAATTTGCCCAGTTCAAGGCGCGAGAATTTAGAAATGTCGAAGAACCCATATTTATTTTCGATGTGGGAGGAAAAACATCTCCAGAAAATCGCATAATTATGGCAGAAGCAACCCATGCCGTAATTTTGGTAAAAGATGATAAGGAAATATCAATTTGGGAAAACTTTTGTAAATCTTTGGGTTTACAAATAATTGCGATTATCTTTAGTGATTATCATGGTAAAGAGGACTTTATCGAGTCGGAAATGCCAATTTTAAGGGGTAGGGTTCATTGTTTGCAGCGTGGCGTTGATGCTGAAAATAGGGAAATTATCAAAGCTTTGGCAAATATTTTGGTAAGTTTGGTAAGTTAGGTGAGGGGGTAAATTATGGTAGAGAAAATGCGTCCGATATCTATTGGTATTGCTTGGTGTTTAGCTTGGGGTGAGGAGAAAATACCCAAGTATGATTTAGAAGTTTTGCAGAGAATGCGGGAAGCATTGGGTAAAGGGGAAGAGGTTCCCCAGGAAGTTTCTTATGTTGTTGATGCAGTTAGAGAGTTAGAAGAATTAGAGGATATTAATAAATTTCCGAAAACATTGGATAAGTTAGAGGAGTTAACCAAAAAGCATCCTTTGCTGTGGGGTTCTCGCATTGGTTTAGTTTACGGTGGTGCGACGAAGATTAAGCAGTATGTGTTTGAAGAATCCAAGTTACCAGATATTCGCGGTGCTTCTGCTTTGCTAGATAAAATTAATTTGATTGATTTACCTATCTTTTTCGGCGAATATAAAAATGTACCCAAGTCAAATTCAAAGCCAATTCAAAAATCAATATCTATATCCCAATGGTTACAAAAACATTTTAGTAACTTAGAATCTGCTTTAAAACCCGAACTTATTATTTATTCCACAGGTGGAAATATATTAGCTTTTTGTCCGCCAGCTTTTGTCGATGACTTAGCAAATGCAATAGAGAAACGCTATACCCATCAGACTTTAAGCGCGAACTCCTGTGCTGTCGGTGCTAAATTTAAACCCTTAGAAATTCGCTTTGGCTTGCTAAGTAATCCGGTAGAGAAAACTTTATGGTTGGAGCATTATCATCAAAATTTAAATCATCCCCTCATAGATGCCTATTTCACTAAACCTGATGTCAGTGACTCTCTACAAGCTTTTCAAGAACGTAAAAGTTTTAACGAGTTAGTTGGAAAATTAGCATCCTTATTTAATCAGCGACGAAGTGGTAATAAATTTGAAAACCGCAACAGCCGTAGTTATCCACCAATGTTTGAAACTCACCCCTATTTGCGAAGGGATGCAGGTGATTACCGTTCTGCTGCGACTAGAGCGGAAGAACTTCCTAATCAACCTTGGTTTTCTGAAACTTCCGCACGCAAACGTATTGTCGGACAGATATCGAAACGGGATGGGACTTCTCAAAATTGGTACAAGCAAGCTGGATTTGATTGGAAACCCGACGAAGTTGATTTTTATGTACCTAGTTGGGTGCAGAAGTTTGAGGATTTTTTAAAAAAAGAAGAAAACAAAGAATTAGCAGATAGATATTATAAAAACTGTAAAAATTCAGAGGAAGCCCGCTCTCTGATCGAAATTGGTAACGCTAGTAAACCAGATGGTTTCGTGGCATATATATATGCTGATGGTAATAATATGGGTGGTTATATTCAAACGATTCAAACACCAGAAAAATACCAACAATTCAGTGATGATATTTTTCAGGCTACGGAGCAATCAGTTTATATCGCTTTAGGGAAACACCTAGAACCACATCTGCTAAAAAATATTAAAGATATAGATAAACAAAAACGCAATGGTAGCTGGATTCATCCATTTGAAATTTTAACTATTGGTGGGGATGACGTAATGTTAATTGTCCCAGCAAATCAAGCTTTAGCAATTGCGAAAACGATTGGGGAAGAATTTGAAAAAATCTTGTTAAAACGAAGAGATGAGTATAAAACAGATCAACAATATAATCCTAAATTAGTCCATCGTTATCATGGAGAAAAACAAATAATTAACGATCACCAATGTAAACTAAGTATGTCAACGGGTGTATTGATTGCAGCCGATGATACACCAATATACTATGCAGAAAAACTGACTAATCAATTACTTAAATCAGCTAAAAAGCGAGCTAAAGAACTTAAAAAATATAATTACTATGGTGGAACAGTTGATTTTCTTGTGATGAAATCAGTGACGATGATTTCTTCAAATATTAGTGAGTTTCGTAGCAATGGGTTAACAAAATTCGGCACAGGTAAGCAAAAGTTGAAGTTGTATGCTTCACCTTATACGCTGCATGAATTAGGGGGGATATTGGCAACAGCTCAAGCTTTAAAAGATGCAGATTTTCCCAAATCCCAAATTTATCAAATCCGCAGTTTATTAGAAAGAGGTAAACAGACAGCTATCCTCAATTACCGTTATTTTCGAGTACGCTTGAGTGACAAAAACGCTCAAAGGTTACTTGAAGATAAATTTGAAGACGCATGGTGTTCAGCTTTAACTAATGTTGGGAATTTAGCACCTTGGATACCAGATAGAGGAGCTATATATAGAAACTTGATGTTGTTAGTTTTATTTGAAACATGTTCCGCAGAACAATTTAAATTACAGTATCTAATTATATCTCTGCTGAAAAAGTATCAATACGAAACTATTTGGCGAGAGTTAGTAGATTTGTATCCTTTTATTGAAAAATCAAATAAAAAATTCAATGCTTCCATATCAAAGGAGGGGGTATTGTAATCATGATCGATTTAGGAAATTTAGCTGAAAATCAAATCACAACTATTCAACTCACAGCGGTAATTGATACTGCTTTGTGTGTTGGTGCTGGTGGTTCGAGTGGTTCTCTTGTAGACAAACCAATTATTCGCAATGCACAAGGACAGTTATTAATTCCTGGTTCTCAACTTAAGGGGAGATTACGTCACGAATGTGAAAAAATAGCCCAGGGTTTGGGATGGGAGATTTTTGCATCACCGAAAGCTGAAACACTTTGTCCAACAGAAGCACAAGTTAGCAATCAATTTCGGAGTGTTTATGAAATCGAGGGTTATAAGGGTTATCACTGTATAATTTCCCAGATATTTGGTAATCCCATCCTTCCCTCTCGAATTGTAGTTGACGATTTAATTTGTTCGATTGAACGAGAATATTTGCCAGAGGTAATACGTCCAGGTGTAACTATTAATCGTTCTCGCTTAACCGCAGAGGAAAATAAATTATTTTTTCTAGAAACTTCTCCTGCGAATAATCAATTGGAATTTAGGGGAGAAATTCAGTTATTACCCAATTCTCCATCCTATACTAAAGTGCTAATTTTAGCAGGTTTGCGGCACATTCACGCCCTTGGGGGTAGCAAATCAGTTGGTTTGGGTTGGTTAAGCTGGAAAGATTTGGAAACAATACCAGCAAATGACGCAGCTTGGGAGATGTTATTGCCAAAAGGAAATCATGAAGCAGATTAAATTAAAGATTACAGCATTATCACCATTAGCGATCGCAGCAAAAAAACCAGGCTCAGTGAGTGAAGCAGAGGACCATATTCCCGGCAGTGTAATCAGGGGTGCGATCGCATCTCATATTTTACAACTATCTAACCAAAAAATACCAGGTGTAGCAACAGAAAATTTAGCGAGTAATGGTGGTGAATTTGCAAAATTATTTTTAATTGATGAACCTGCGATTTTTCAAAATGCTTATCCAGCAGTAGCAAAGCTTGTAGATGAGTACAACCAGAACAAAAGAAAGCCAGACTTAATTTCTCAAGTGGTCGAAGATACAGTTATGGTTTTACCAGCAACAGCCGTAAGTTCTAAAACAAACTCAGGTTTTAAACCTGAAGGTAACGGAGTTTTTGACACTTTAATCGACCGTTTTTGTGCAGAAGCTTATAATTATCCCTTTGACCCTAGTGACCCCAAATCTCTTCAGGAAAAAACAGATGCACGGGTTGAACCATATAGTTGCTTTTATAGTAAAAATAGTGATACTAAAACACAATATAAATATCGCAAGCATGGTGTAAGTACCCGTTTTTTAACAAGAGTTGGAATCAATCGTAAACTGGCTACATCTGAGGATGATATACTTTACAGTATTGAAGTATTAAACGAATCATTTGCTAGTCATCCCCAGGGGCAAAATTGGCAACCTGTTGTTTTTCATAGTTTTATAATTGTCAAGGATGATAGTTTAGCTGAATCGTTAGTAAATTTTATTAATCAGAATTATCAAAGATTTCGACTAGGTGGTGCAACTTCAAGGGGTTTAGGAAAGGTTGAAATTAAAGCTAATATTGAAGATGTTTTGAGTAACATTGAAGCGAGAATTAAGAAATTTAATCAAAAACTTCAAGAACGTTGGCAATTATGGTCAGTATTTGGAGAAGCAGAAAAAAATATTTTAGATAGTCGTATATACTTTACCCTAGACCTACAAGCCGATGCTATTCTCAGCGAAAATTGGCTACGCACAACCGTGATTTCTGCCAATATGTTGTGTGCGTATGTAGGCTTATCTGAAACATTTAACAAACTCGACAGTCGAGAAAAAAAAGATGATTTTCTTCGATTAGAAGTTGCATATAGTAGTTATAACTATCGTTCTGGCTGGAACTCAGCTTGGGGATTAATGAAAGATGTGGAATTAGTCACGAATCGAGGAGGGGTATATTTATTTAGTATTAATGAGCAATATGAGGAAATCTGGATTAAAAAACTCCAACAATTGGAATTACAAGGAGTAGGAGAAAGAACGTCTGAAGGATTCGGTCAAGTGCAAATTTGTAATGAATTTCATGGTGTATTTAGGGAGAGTATAGTTAATAATGAGTGAAATTTTAGAACAGCAAAAACAACTGCTAGTTCAAAAAGAAATTCGTCAAGCCGAGGATGATATTGTTCTCTGGATTCAAGATGCTTTAGATAATACCAGTTATGGTAATTTAGAAGAGTCTCAGTTTCGGAATTTAGTGCGTGTTTCCGATACAACAGAAAGCGCGGAAGTTATTAAAAATTTTATCCGTTATCAAGTCGGTAGGGATAACAAATGGGGGAGAGGAGAAGGGTCTTTAGCAGAAAGAATAGTCCGAGATATTGATGGAAATTTAAAGAAAAATGCTCAAGCGATCGCAGAATTTTGTCAAACTGATTTTAAACCGATTTGGTTAGAATTGATTCGCCGATATTTGGGTTATGGTTACCGATATTTGAAATATATACGCGATGGTACAGCTTGATATCAAAATATGGCTCTAACATCCGGTCAATTTATGATTTTAAATTTGAGGGATATAATCATGAGAAATACATTAATTTGTACAGTAGGCACAAGTCTTATCAATAATTTAAAGAAGACTCAAGAAGAAAATTTGAAGAAAGCTGTTGAAGAAAATAATTGCCAAAGCCTAACTTTATTACTTTTAGAAAAACAAAATACAGACCGTGTATGTGGTGCAGAAATTAATTCTGTTGCGAGGATACATGAAAAAGGGTTTTTATCATCTTTGGAGAAGTTAATATTTTTAGTTTCAGATACAGATGATGGTAAAGCAACTGGAAAAATATTAAGGTTATATTATGAAAATAGCCGTAATCCTATCAAGTTTAGGAAAGTTGAATGTCGCGTGCTGAAAGGTTTACGAGATGATGATGTCAAAGCATTTAAGCAAGAAGGATTGAAGAATCTTGTTCGTGAGATTAGCACAGAAACAAGAAATTTTTCTGCTGAAACTATAGGAATAAATGCAACAGGTGGTTATAAGGCTCAAATATCATTTGCTGGAATGATTGGACAAGCACTAGGTATTCCTGTTTATTATTTATTTGAGAGATTTTCAGAAGTTATCGAACTACCACCGCAACCAGTAGCTCTTGACCTAGCTTTTTGGTTAAATTATTATCCTTTATTTGAATTTTTAGAAACCGAACAAACTGTAAATAAATCTGAAATTATGGGAATTCTTGCAGAAATAATGTCAAATCAGGAAATAGAAAATCTTTTGAATGGGGACTATATAAAGTCCCTAATTGACGAAGAAATTCTAGATGATGTTGCTTATATTAGTATGTCAGCAATGGGGGTTTTATTTAATGAGCGATCACGTTTAGAATTTGACAAACAAAAAACAATTTTACTCTCTTTGGTTCCTCAAGATGAAAGTGACCCTCAAAAGAAAGCAATTTATCTTAGAGATGACCACGGGAAAGATATTTTACAAGAATTGAGTCAAAAAATTTGTCGTTCTCCCTATGTAAAAAGGATTGTCAATTCTCTGCCATTTAACCCAGAAGCAACTAATCCAATTCGTCGTACTAAACCAAACGGAATTGTAGAATTCATTTTAACTTGGACAGATGCAGGTTTAGGTTTATGCATTCAAACTACAGGTAGAAATTTAGCTGAAACAAATACTATTGCTTTACATTTAAAAGAAAAATATTCTAAATAAACTATTGAATGATGTTCGACACATTTAGAAACCGCTTAGAACTAATAGGAACCCTCACCACCGTAACCGCATTACGAATTAGCGCAGGACGTTCCAGCGAACCCATTGGTTCAGATTTACCAGTCATCAAAGATGCATTAGGTAATCCCTTAATCCCCGGTTCCAGCTTTAAAGGAGCCATGCGATCGCGTTTAGAAAGTTTCCTCCGTGGTATCATTGGAAATAATCGGAAATTCGTGGCAAATCCTGCTATTGAGGATGAATGGTCACTCACTTCTAAAGAACTTGGGAAAATCAAAGGGCTTAACTTACAACAATTAATTATCCTCTACCAACTTTGGGCATTAGAAAACTTCCAAAGGTTATCCTTAGAGACGCTAATTGAATACATTCATGATGAAGATTTATTACCTGAAGATAAAGAAAAGCAACAAATTATAAAAATTAAAGAATTGAATCTAGACCAATTAATAACTTTACAAGAAGCTCGGAAAGCAGATGAATTTATCAATTTTTCCATTGAAGAACTAATACAACACATACAAGAAGAGTATTCGCTACCAGAAGATAAGCTTAAGAGCTTGAAGAAGCAATATAATTATGACTTTACTTTAACTTGTGTAATTCAGAAAAATACCGACTTTATTTCTTCTCTGTTTGGTTCTCCTTGGATAGCAAGTAAATTCCAAGTACGCGACTTAACAGTAAAAGCAGATACCTGGTTTGGACAATACCAAGAACGGGATGGTGTATCAATTGACAGAGATACGGAAACCGCAGCAGAAGGAAAACTTTACGACTTCCAGGTAGTACCCGCAGGAACCCAGTTTGAATTTAAAGCCATAGTCGAGAATGCAGAAGATTGGGAACTAGGTTTATTGATGATTGGTTTACATCAATTTGAAACCGAACAAATCCCCCTTGGTGGTGGACGTTCTCGCGGTTTGGGTGTTGTTAAACTAGATATTAGCGAGATGCTGTGGTTTGACTATCCCCCGGAACAACCACATTTATTACTTGATTATCTCAAAAAACTGGTGATGGGAGATAAAAGTGCTTATGAGGATGCACGGGAATTTAAAGACAATTGGGTACAAAAATTAATTGATAAGTTAACCAATACTAAATCGAGTGACAGTATCACTGAGACAAAGAGGTAAATATGGCTTTTAGCAATTTTAAAACCATCGGGGAAGTTCTGAAAGAGTATCAAGTTACTTATACCGAAACAAACTTTGTGCAAGAAGTACCCTTTAATATCTCCGATTACTTCCGAGAAGACTTAAATGAAGTAATGCAGGATGGAGTTGTTTCTAATTCAGAGTTTGCGGTATGTGAGAATTTAATCTATCCAGTCTTAAAAGAGGTATGGAAAAAGTATAAAACTAAGCTCACAATCTGGAGTCATCAATCTTTTAACTATGATGAAAAGCTATCAGGCTTTCCAGAATATATCATTGCCAAACGTTCTCCTTTAGGAAAAGTTGTTTTTGACAAACCCTATTTTATTTTAGTTGAAGCTAAACAAGATGACTTTGAGAGAGGTTGGGCACAATGTTTAGCAGAAATGATTGCAGCACAAAATCTAAACCAAGAAATTAATGTCACGATATTTGGGATTGTTTCTAATGGAATGACTTGGCAATTTGGAAAATTAGAAAATAATTTTTTTACTCTCAATACTATTTTTTATACTATTCAAGAGTTAGATAAACTCTTTGCGGTTGTAAATTTTGCCTTTCAACAATGCGAACAACAACTAAATAATTTAGTAGCTGCTTAATGTTTTATCTTTCCAATCAAATTTACCATGCACAAACGACTTGTTAACCATTGCACTATCAATTTCAGCATCATTCCCGATGGTCCAATTTTAATAAAATCGGGACGGGAAGGTGCTGACCCTACAAATCCAGATATGGAGTTTGTCAGAACTTTTCATCAAGGGGGATGGTCGATATATTTACCGGGAAGCAGTCTCAAAGGTGCAATTCGCGCTCATGCTGAAAGAATTGTTCGCACTATTGGAAGTGATACTATTCCTCGTGAGAATAATGGTAAAAAAATTTGGGCAAATGACCCTTTAAATGATAAATACAGTTATTTAAAGGATAGTCAAAATAAGGATTTACCATCTCACGAAATTTATCAAAAATCTTCTTTCACTGACCAAATGTTTGGTAATACTTCCATTGCTAGTCGGGTGCGGGTTGAAGATGCATATCCAGTTGATGTTAAAAAATTACATATTGAAGAACGTAATGGTGTAGCAATTGATAGGGTATTTGGTTCCGTTGCAGTGGGACCATTTAATTACCAAGTATGCACTGGGGGAAAATTTCAAACCAAAATTCATCTGAAAAATTTTACTTTAGCGCAGTTGGGTTTAATTGGTTTGGTATTACGGGATTTAAATGATGGCTGGTTTGGCTTAGGTTTTGCTAAATCTCGCGGTTTGGGAACTGTTCAAGTTCAATATAATTCTGCCACAGTTCAATATCCAGGGTGTATTTTGGATGACGAAAATAGGCAAATTAATCTATTAGGAAGTGAAAATCGATGGGATTGGAATTATTTACTGGGAGTCGGAGAATTTTTATCAGAGTCAGAAGCGAAGAAATATGATTTTCCAAAACCAGATAAGCAAAAACCAGATAAGCAAGATTCTCCTGTGCGTGCAGAATCGATGGATTTGGGTTTTGGCGTGCAAATGAAATGGGAAGGTAATACAGAAGCTGGTGTGAAAGATTTATTTATGCGTGGGGTTCGTTCTTGGGGTAAGCTTTTAGGATGCACGACATCATGATACAAGGATATGTTTATCATAGGCAATTGGTAGCAGCAGAAGATATAGATAAGATAATTGAAGCAGTAAAAAAAGCCTCTAATTCATCAGAAAATTATTATTTTTTGCGTCATGCACATAAAGTTAGTGGGATTTGTGCGGAATTACCCGACGATAGGGGAGAAATTGAAGGACAAATGTTCAATGCAATTTGTGAGTTGCGATGGAAAAAATATAAAACTGGATATGAGGCTTTAATACTTAGTCAGCAGAAAGTCAAAATAGAAGATTTTAAAATACTAACAGGGGAATGGAAAATTTGCGATCGCAACGCATATTGGCACGACACAAATGAAACCCAATACCCGAAAGGATTCATTTTTCCAGATAAACAACCTAAAATTAAACAACGATATTTTCAAAATTCTGCAACTGCAACCGTTCATTTTATCGCTCTCACTTTAGAAAAAGCTGAATCTAAAATCTAAAATCTAAAATCTAAAATTACCATGACTAAAACACCCAAACCTAAACCGAGAAAAGCTCCTCCACCCCAGCATCCATCCCGCGATAATCTAACAGCAGCTAATCCGAATAAACCCTATCAATTTGTTTCCTTCCCTCGCGAACGTCCCCATTTAGCAAAACCTGCGGGACATGATAAATTCGATAAAAATTGCTTGCATGGAACCTTATTTTTGAAATTACAAGTTCAAACATCCTTACATATTTCTACTGGGATTGTAGCACCTGGTAGGGATGTGGAAAGTCGTGTGGCTTTGATAAAAACCATGACCCAAGGAACAGAAAAACAACTTTTAATCCAAGGAAGTTCCTTAAAAGGTTGCATTCGTTCTGTATATGAAGCAATTACTAATAGTACCTTGGCAGTAGTAACATCAAGATACCGCGATAAAATTCCCCCAGAACGTTTACCTTGCAGAAAAAATACCGAACTTTGTCCCGCAAGTCAAGTATTTGGTGCTTTAGATTGGCAGGGATTAATTGAATTTAATGATGCCAAATGCGAAAGTATTGGTTTCAATACCGGATTTATGCCATCCTTATACCGTCCTCGTCCCGAACCTGGAAGCGCGTATTTTGACACACGAGGGAAAGTAGCAGGGCGTAAATTTTATTATCATACAATTCGTGCGATCGCAAAAGGACAAAATCAAGGAATTGCAGTCCAACAAGCAACACGAGAATATACATTTACTACCCAATTGCAATTTAAAAATCTCAAACCCGAAGAATTAGGAACATTGCTGGTTGTATTGGGACAAGATAGCAAATATCCCATCGCCTTAAAAGTTGGTGGTGGAAAACCCATCGGCATGGGAACCATGACTGTAGAAATAACCCAAGCAAGGGTTTTAGAAAAATTCGAGGATATCAAAAAACGCTACTGTCAATATAATCCTGCAAACGATAACTTGTTGACAGGAAATGCTTTACAACAATTTATCCAAAAGCAAATCCAAACAGCCCATTCCCGACTCATCCAATCCCAACAACTCCAACAATTAGCCCAAATATTACGTTACCCAACTGATAGAGAACCACCGGAAGGAATGTATTAAATGCCAACTCAAACCGAATCCTTAACAGAAATCGAATCCCAAATTGCCCATAATTTAGCAATTACCCTAGTTCGAGAAAATACCGACGTTAATGAATTAGGGAAAGTAATTTCATATCTGCGAAGCATTGTCAATCAGCCAGATGCAGGTACGAGATTTCTACAATACCTCAAAACCCTTGTAAATCACGGTAGACAAATTGGACATAGTGGTAGAACCACAGATTATTACCGTAATATCGATCGCGCTTGCAGTAAATATCTGCAAAATTACCAAAATAACGCCCATTCCATGTTAAAAATCTTGGGGTGGGCAATGCGTTTAATGCGGTATTACAAAGTTAGTCCCGTTGAAGAAATGGCGATTGCAGACATACCAGAGCCGATTTCTGAACGTCAAGCGGAAATTGCAGAGGTTTTAAAGTCCCATAAGTTTGAAATTGACCAAGTTTTGGATGCAACGGTACTGAGTGTTAAGAGTAACAAAGTTACCTATGGGATATTGGAAACAATCAAATTGACGGCGAAAGAACCGAAAAAAGCTGGTTCTTTGTCTGAAGGGCAAGTTGTGAAGGTAAAAATTGTCGCGCTCAAGGATGATGGAAGTATTAAGGGTGTTAAGGGTATAGATTAAATCGTATATTTTTTTACTTCCCTGTTTTTTGGTATAATATATTGAAAGATACGGCGAGTAAACCTATTACTATCAATAAGCAAAAATCATGGCATGAAAAATCTAACAAACCAACATTTTGCCGAACCACCTCCGGTTCAAGTGACTCAAGAAGACATCAAAGCCTCAGACAGAATGGCGGATTTCATTGAAGGTATTAGGAATATGACATCAGAAATAGAATATACAGATGAGTTTGAGTCGCAATGGCTTGAACTTGATGAGTCAACTCAAGACAAAGTTGCTTTTGTAGTTGGATTGCTACAAGAAAAGGGAGTAAATCTTGACAGTAAGTATAGTTCAGGTATAAATGGTTCTCGTTACGGACATATGCGAGAACTCAAAGTAAAATTTAGAGGTCAACCATTTAGGATTTTATATGCTTTTGACCCTCGCAGAGTAGCAATACTTCTTTTAGTTGGCAACAAGGGTGGAAATAATCGCTGGTATGAAGAAAATATACCGAAAGCAGATCGCCTCTATGAAGAGCATCTGAATGAATTAAGGAACGAAGGGCTAATGTCTTAGCTTTATACAGTTAACGCTACAAATCTCACCCTGAAGCTTTGAATGAGTTAATAAATAATAATTTTATACTCACAGGGTGAGTGAATATTTCAATCCTCAGAAACGAATCAATCCTAAATATCTAAATATAATTAATATTGAGATGGGAGAGTATTGAGATGAGTAAAATATAATCACCATATAATAGAATTAGAAAGGAGTCTATATGCCTAAAACAAAACCTTTTAGTAACTTGCTACAAAGAATGACCCCTGAGCGAAGAGCAAAAATCCAAGCTCAGGTTCAATTAGAATTGCTACTTCTCGCGCTTGCAGAACGCCAAAAATCTTTGGATTATACAAACGAAGAGATGAATATTTTAGAATTGGAAAATCTAGATGATGTTTCAGTAACTTTGCTTTCTCAGTATGTTAAAGGTCTTGGTGGAAAATTGAAAATAATAGCTGATTTTCCCGAGCAGGAAACAATTCTTGCACAGTTTGAATAAGTGAGAAAAATTAGAGGGGGAAATATTTATTTTTGATTATACTCAAAAATATTCCAGGCTAGATTTTCCCTTAGATTATTTCAGGCTTGACTTGAGTTGAAAAATCTTCTAATGTATTGAAAGCTAGAGGGTTTAAGTTTCTAAAAAAATACATAATTAACTTACCCCGCAAGGGGATTGAAACACGCCTCTAGTATGATGATTTGAACTCTTTTTGAGTCATCATCACTTCCCCGCAAGGGGACTACCTTCAAATTACCCAAAACAATAATAAATATGCAGGGTTACAAACAACTTGTAACTCCATTTCCTCGAGCCGATCACACCCTCAATCGATCGCCTCTAAAACATAGCTTCCCCAAGCTTCAGATTATGATATTCCTCCAAACAAAAGTGCATCTCGAAAAATGCCAAAACCCGCAGATACCAGTACGAAAAAACTAATTAGCCTCGCACCCGATAATTGGGTACGATGGGTGACAAATATTCCCAATATTAGAGCCAATGAAATTTTATCCGGGGAATTTCAATGGATAAGTAGAGAAAGTGACGTATTAATTCGTGCTACTAGTCCCGAATATGGAGAATTTTTGGTACTAAACGAATTACAATTACGTTACAATTCCAAAATGCCTCGACGAGTGCGTTGCTATGCAGCACTTGCAGAAGAAAAATATGAATTACCAACTTACCCAGTATTAATTAATATCTTGCAAACGAGTGATACCGTAATACCCACAAGATATACATCAAATATTGCTGGGTTAACAGCAACCCAAGATTACCGCGTGATTAATCTCTGGGAAGTGGATGCTAGCGTTCCTTTTCAACAACCTTTACCGTCATTGCTTCCATTTGTACCAATTCTCAAAGGAGGAGATAATGAGTCTACAATTAGGGAAGCATTGCAAATTTTGCGTCGGGATGAAGACCTAAACCAACTGGAAACAGTTTTAGCCTTTTTTGCTACCTTTGTATTAGAAAGCGCGTTAGTTCAAGACATCATGAGGTGGGATATGGGAGTTTTGAGAGAATCACCTTGGTATCAAGAAATTTTACGAGAAGGAGAAGCACGAGGAGAAGCACGAGGAGAAGCACGAGGAGAAGCACGAGGAGAAGCACGAGGACGAAAAGAAGCAATTCTTTCTAACATAGAAATGAGTTTAGAAGCAAAATTTGGTAATGAGGGTTTGGAATTGATGCCTCTAGTTTCTCAAATTAGTGATTTTTCACAATTGCAAGAGATTTTGCGAAGTGTGGTTTTAGCGAATAATATTGAGGATTTGCGACAAGTGTTTTAGTGTACCTGACTCAACCGAAAATTGCTATAAAAAGAAGCTCTCATCTAATGGGAGCTTGTCTTGCTTACACTTTCCAGGGGAATTATTCCACCAGTTAAAAAGTAAAAAGATAAAAGTAAAAAGTAAAAAGATAATCCCCATAAATAAATTGAGGGGATAAGATTACGGAGGTATTGTTTCTTGCACTACCTGTATCGAAACAAATGTTTTTACTTCGTTCCATAAATAAATTTAGGGGCTTGGTGACCATTTTTCTTTTTCTTTACTTTTGCCTTTTTACTTTTTACTCTTGCCTTGTTCGGTCACCATCAAATTCAAGCATGTGTGCCAATTGCCATTATTTTGTGCCCTTGGGTAAGTCCTAACATATTATGTTGCAATCCTCTAACAATCATGGTTAACCTTTCTAACTCCGAAATATCCCAGTCAGAAACTATACCTACTCGAATTGCACCTTTAGAGAGTGGCGATTGTTTGACAAGGTACGAGTTTGAGAAACGCTATGTAGCAGCTACTGACATCCACAAAGCTGAATTGATTGAAGGAGTCGTTTACGTGGCATCCCCCTTACGTTTTGAAAGTCATGCTGAACCACACGGCAATTTAATTGGTTGGCTGTGGACTTACCAAATTTCTACCCCAGGTGTGAGATTGGGAATTGAACCTACTGTACGCTTGGATCAAGATAATGCACCACAACCGGATGGAGTGTTGCTAATTCCCCAATCTGCTGGTGGACAATCTCGTGTAGATAAAGATGACTACATTGAGGGGGCACCCGAATTAGTGGTGGAGGTAGCTGCAAGTATTGCTGCTATTGACTTACACAATAAAAAGAATGCATATCGCCGCAATGGGGTGTTGGAGTATATTGTCTGGCAGATTTTTGAGAATAAGTTGGATTGGTTTTGTTTACAACAAGGGGAATACGTATCACAGGATGTAGACACCAAAGGTGTTATTCGCAGTCAAGTATTTCCAGGATTGTGGCTATCAATCACAGATTTGCTTACGGGTAATATGAAGCAAGTGCTGTCTGTGCTGCAAGAAGGCCTAAATTCACCGGAACACGAGGCTTTTGTACAGCGTTTGTCTGGGCAGTAGATAAAAAATTACCAAGACCTGAGAGAATACTTAGATGGACTGGAAAACTTTACCAGATGTTGTCAACGAACCTAACCTGTGGGAGCAGAAACCATAACTGAATGACCAAACGCATTATCGGTTTAACTGGTGGTATTGCTACAGGTAAAACAACTGTCGCTAATTATTTAGCCAAAACTTACAACTTACCCATTTTAGACGCTGATATCTACGCCAGGGATGCGGTGGCTGTGGGTTCGCCAATTCTCCAAACGATCGCAAAAAAATATGGGTCACAAATATTACTTGTAGATGGTAATCTAAATCGGCAAAAACTGGGTGAAATTATATTTAATCAACCAGAAGAACGCAGTTATATAGAGGGTTTAATCCATCCTTATGTACGAGATCGCTTGATGAATGCAATGAACCAGATTCCAGTAAAAACACTAGTATTAGTTGTGCCTTTATTATTTGAAGCTGGCATTACCAACTTAGTAACAGAGATTTGGGTAGTTTACTGCGATCGACAACAACAGTTAACTAGGTTAATACAGCGCAATAATTTAACTGTAGAACAAGCAGAGGCCAGAATTAACAGTCAAATGCCTCTGGCGGAAAAAGTAGCCCGTGCTGATGTGGTGTTAGATAATAATTTAGGGATAGAAAATTTATATACACAAATAGATCGGTCTTTTTCTGGTTAAAAAGCATCGCTCGTTGAATCAGGAATCTCTCATTACAGTGTGGTTTAGCATACAATAGTTTTTGACTTATCTTATTTCCCTGACAACTTTACGGAATTGTTCCACCACAGCAGATTCATCACTTCGTCGCCAAACCATATCTATTTTCACCGTTGTCGCTTTTTCTTCAATTTTCCGATAGACAACTCCTTTGCGCCGGAGATTTTTGGCATTAGCAGGAAGTAGTGCAATTCCCATCTCTCCAGCAACAAGTCCTAAAATTGTCAACATTAATGCAGCCTCTTGAGTAACTTTAGGCTCAAAACCTACTTTTTTACACAAATCTAAAATTTCCTGGGATAATCCTGGAACCAATTGACGGTCAGGAAGAATGAATTTTTCCCCTTGGAGTTCTTTTAAGGGAATTTGCTTAGTTATGGCTAATTGATGGTTTTCTGGTAACACTATAACTAAAGGTTCTTCTAAAACCGTAGTAAAACCCAGTTCTTTATCATCAATTGCCGATTTGGGCAGATGTAAAAGACCCACATCAATTTGGTGAGAGCGAAGTGCTTGGAGTTGGTTGTGGGTTGTCATTTCTCGCCAAAGTAGTTTGACATTGGGATATTGTTCGCGGAATTTTCTCAAAATATCCGGTAGGATGCTATTGGAAACAGAACTGGTGAGAGCAACGTTTAGCTGTCCAATTTTTCCCTCACTCCTTTGTTGGGTGTTCTCAAAAGCGCGGTCAATTGCACTCAATATTGAAATGGCTTCTTGCAAAAATTCTTGCCCTACTTCTGTTAGCTGTAGCGGGCGTTTGTTGCGGTTAAACAGCTTTACTTCTAATTTCCTTTTGTTGTTACGTAAACTTAACTTTTTTTCTAAATTTCTAATTGAAGAACTTAGGTTAGATTGTGCCATACCCAATTGTTCAGCAACATCGGTAATGCTACAATTTTCGTGACTAGCTACCTCAACAAAGTAGCGTAAATCTTGCAATTCTAACCTGTCTGAATCTCGATAATTCATAGAGATATATATTCTCTAATATACTACAATCTCAAATATATGCTTTTCTAGATAATACTATCTCCTTTACACTGGTGACATAAACAAATCTTAAAAATCGAGATAGATTATGGTATTGCCAATTCAACGAGTTGCCTTAGTGGGAGGAACCCACGGTGGGGAACTCACAGGAGTCTTTTTAGCTAAGAAATTTCAACAGTTTCCCCGGCAAATTCAACGTAATGGGATTGAAACTATTACCTTATTGGCAAACAAGAAAGCGATCGCAATGGGAAGGAGGTATATTGATACAGACTTAAATCGGACTTTTCATCCCCAAGATTTAGCCAATCCCCAATTAATGAATTACGAGCAATCAATCGCCAAAACTATTGCTCGACGAATCCAACAAGAGAAAATTGATTTCATAATTGATTTGCACAGCACAACTGCAAATATGGGATTGACAATAATTTTACGCAGCACTCATCCTGATCTATTGCGGTTAGCTGCATATCTGACAGCAATTAATCCTCAAGTCAAAATTTTACAACATCCTCCCGACCAAAATACATCTTATTTGAGAAGTCTGGTGGAATTTGGTATTGCCATCGAAGTGGGAGCAGTTGCGAATGGTTTATTAGATGCAAAATTGTTTCAAGAAACAGAAGATTTGATTCACTCTATTCTGGACTATATTGAAGCTGACAGACAAGGTAAGCCCTTAGCAGCACCAACAAATTTCACCTTTTATCACATGCTAGAAAAAGTTGATTATCCCAGAAATAAACATGGAGAAATCCAAGCTATGATCCATCCCCAATTGCAGTTTCAAGACTACAAACCGCTACATCCTGGTAATCCGATGTTTATCACTTTTGATGGTAAAGACATTTTCTACGAAGGAGAATTTACAGTTTATCCGGTATTTATTAACGAGGTTGCCTATTATGAAAAGGGAATTGCCATGTATTTGACCCAGAAGGAAGAATACTGCTTTGAAGTTCAGGAGGAGTGATTTGAGTTGTGTTCAGTAGATTTATGCTCCACAGAGTTGGGTGATGGAGAAGATAAATCATTAGACAAACTACGCATCCGATTCATTTGTCCTAAAGCATATTTAGCCGTTTCTTGTACTTCTGCATCGGGATCTTCTATAGCATGGTATAGCATTTGACTTACCTGAGCCATCATGTCATACACACGAGTTAAATCGCGGATAGCATTTTGCCGCACTTGGGGGCTTTCATCTTGTAAGGAGATTGCTAAAGCCCGATTCAGGGGTTTCAGGTTACGGGTACTAATTTCCGCCAAAGCAGCCAATATTAAACTACGTTGCTGAGAATCCCCATCAATCATCAAATCTACTAAGGGCTGAATTGCCCGCGAATCACCCTGTTGTCCTAAATTCCAGATTGCTTTGCGTCTTTGATTTCCATCCTCACTGCGTAAGTCTGTGACTAATTCCTCAACAATATTGATTTTTGCCAATCGGGATGTGTTTTCAAGTGGTAGTAATTGTGTTTGAGGAACAGATAATTCTGACTCTTTTTGGCTTTTAATTTGTGGGTGGTGTTCTCCGAGAAAATCTATCCCTGAATGTTGATTATGGGTACTATTAGTTGGGGAAATATCCGTATTTGGTAACTTTTTCTGATGGGAAAACCATTTGACACAGTACAGTAACGCGCCAATACTACCCAAAATACCTATTCCCATTAGTGACCACCATACAAAACCCTTTCCTGAGGACTGGGGAGTATGTTTGATTGATGGTGGAGTTGTACTGGCAATTAAACTAGTAGATTTATTTACTTGTACTTGCAATTGCTTCCTAGTTTCATCACCCACATTCCCATCTGTTGATAACTCTTGTTCTTGCTGAAATTTATACACAGCATTTCTCGTAGTGATACCGTATTTACCATCGATCGCACCACCGTAATATCCCAGCTTTTGCAATTGGATTTGTAATAGTTCTACCTCTTTACCCCTACTACCAATACGTAAAATTTCCGTAGAAGTACTTTGAGCCAACAAACTATTATGGGTAACACCATAGGAGACTGCACTGGCTGGAATGGGGATGAACATCCAGCCAATTAGATAGATAAAGATCGGGATAGGGTTACGGCAAAGCCTCATATACAAAGTTTTCGCCAGTAAAGACATCAGTAAAAATAGATATACAGATAAATTTTAACTGGCTCAATGTTAACTTTTCATTGGACAAAAATAGTTACCTATGCACCCTAAGTGAGCCTTGTTAAAGAGCGTTAACCTATTTTACATATATCTCAGTTTAATTCCGTAGAGTTGAGGGTAAAACTTCTGATTCTGATTTTCTCACTGCTACATTTACAGGCTGTAAATCCCGTTCTGAAGCTGCCAATACTGCTGGCTGTGGTGTTGTATTTTGTTCTATCTCAGCCACTTGCTGATTAACACCTGCTAATTTATCTCGTTGGTTAATTAAATAAATACTGATTAACGTTATACCTACCCCAATCCACTGCAAGGGACTGAGAACTTCATTGAGTAACCAATGACCAAATATTAAAGCAAATACGGGGGTGAGGAAAGTAAGAGCACTGAGACTGGTAAGATTTCCAGAAGAAGCAAAATAGAAAAATAACCCATAAGCGATCGCACTTCCAAGTACTGTGGTATAAGCCAGTGCCATCCAATCAGCAGGAATCAGATTAACAAAAGGGTCACTTTCCGTCACCGCTGAAATCCCCCACAATGGCAAACCACCAATAATCATATGCCATCCCGTAGCAGTTACCGGATCGGCATGGCGACAGACAAACCTAATGAGTATGGTTCCTAGGGCCATACTTAATGCTGCTAGCAGCATCAACCATTCACCTGTTTCAAAAAAAGACAGGGAGATAGCAGAAGTGGAGGAGTGGGAGAAGAAGGGAATAAAACCCGAAATAGTATGGAAAATCCATTCATCGGGTAAGCCAATCAAACTAATACCAGTTACCCCCAAAAACAAACCTAGCCATCCCCATAAACCAATCCTTTCCTGAAATAACCAGGAAGACATTAAAGCCACTGCTAGGGGTTGGGAATCAATCATCACCGAACCCAAACCAGCACCAGTTTTTACCAGTCCTTCCCCTAAAAAGCCTTGAAATAGGGTTCCATCCACCAAAGCAAATAAAGTAATCCACAACCAAGCCATCCATCCTCGGGGCTGCGGTCTACCCAGAAATGCTGCTACTATCAAAATCAATACTCCCGCCGGCAACAAGCGTACTCCCGCTATAAATAGTGGCGTAGTGTGGGAGATCGCTCCTTTCATTGCTACCATCGCCGTACCCCACAAGAAAAAGGGCGCGATTAACAGTAGAGATGCGAATGGAAATCGGAATGCACGAAGCGGAAGTTGCATGAGTTAATGGAAACCCTTCAGATTACAAATGCGAAAGTATGATTACCTAATCTTACTTCATTATGTAGTTTTGTGAAGGAAATCATACCTAAGTGCGATCGCCCTTAACTCAATTCCACTCCAGAAAAAGAATTCAGATTTTTGGTTGTACTACTAACTTTCCCAATATTCGCCCCTTGGGAGCCACCCAAGGGGTTGGGTAAAACAAGCGAAAAATCTGCCAGCCTCCGGAAAAATCGCCCTAGTTCACTAGATATAAAACCTGGTAATTTCTGGTAAAGGGCGATTTTTCCGCCAAGATATATGCCGCTAAACCAATAAACTGCTGATGAGGCTGGCAGATTTTTCCCGATTTGATGAAAGGGGAGAATCGCAATTTTCAAGTAACTTGTAACTGGGAACAGGGAAGTTTTTCCGCTAAAGTCATGTCATTTTTCTTACCCATATGAATTTCCAAGTCGGCTTCTGGTAAAGCTTCAAACAGTAACTGTTCTCCGGGGAATACCACTCGTTCAAAATACCAACCAGGAATGTTGGAAATGCGAGCAATGAGGATTTGATTGCTATGATTGGAGTAAATACATAGAATACGTTGACTATACTCCAAGGGCAATGAATCAAGAGTTTGAGTCATCATTAATTAAGGTGTTGCTAGTCTTGAACAAAGTTGAATCGTCAGAAAAGATTTAAACTCAAGCCATAGTCATGTCACTGAGAATGAAACACATTGCTGATGGTTTATTTTTTACATAGCCATGATAGTACCTACCCAACTCATGGTTACTAACTACAGTTTTGAAGGGGAGTATTCACCAAAAATTAGGTAATTGGCGAGTATATGCAAAAACAAAATTCAGATACACTCTATTAGCACAATAATTATTTGTGGATAAAATCGGTTCTAGAACTTGTTGCCAATGTCAATACCCAAATTTTTTACGTTGAAATAAAAATGCAGATAACAAATGCTAGCTAATTTACAGATATCTATCTGAGGTAGCCAGCATTGGATTTCCGAGATTCACACTGTACTTATTGTCAATATATAGGGCATTATCATGGATTTACCGTCATTTATGTGACTATTTCGATTCTCTAATTTGTAGCTACGCTGCAATTTAAGCTATGATGGAATGTTAAATACAAATGAATAGTAAATAATAGAAAAATAAATGATTTATGAACAACTACATCAAGGGTTTAGTTGTCATCCTAAGAAATAAAAAATATACAATATACCCAACCATCAGATTAATATTTTTACTGTGAGTGAATTCTGAAGTAAGCAAAATCAATCATTACTAGCATAATTCAAACTAAAGACCGTATAAAAATATAATTAATGGTGGGATGATCAGTGCCATCAATATACTTAAAGGAGCACCGATACGGAAAAAATCAAAAAATTTATAGCCACCAGGACCGTACACCATAGTATTTGTCTGATAACCGATGGGAGTCATAAAACTGTAAGAAGCGGCAAAAGTTACGGATAACATAAAAGCTAAGGGATTAAAATTGAGATTTTCTGCTACCTTTGCTGCAATAGGTAAAAGTAAAATTACAGCAGCATTATTGGACAATATTTCAGTCATCAAAGCAGTAATAACAAAGAAAAAAGTTAGTAACCAATAGCCAGAAAAGTTACCCCCTAGTTTAACAATATTATCTGCCAGTAGTTGAGTAGCACCAGAATTATTCATCGCGATTCCTAAAGGGATTAAACCAGCTAGCAGAAAAATAATATCCCAACGTACAGCTTGATAAATTTCCCTCGGCTTGAGACAGCCTGTAAGCACCATTAATATGACACCAATTAAAGAACTGATTAAAATTGGTAACAATTTTAAAGCTGCTACTAATGCTACCCCCATACTGATCGCAATAGCAATTCGTGCTTTAGAATGACGTAGGTTTTCTATATCTCGTTGCATAATTAGCAACACATCCCGGCTAGTTTGCAATCCCACAAGGCTTTGTTGAGGACCACCCACTAATAAAACATCACCAAAACGTAAGGGTATTTGACCTAAGCGGTTGCGAGTCAGTTCTTCACCCCGACGAATAGCCAAAACAGTAACATTATATCGTTGTCGGAAGCGTAATTCTTTGAGGGTAGAGCCAATTAAGCTAGACTCAGAGGGGATTAATACCTCTGCGATTCCTTCCTCTAGAGAATTAAGTTCTGATGTTAAGGAATGATGACGAAATTTGACTTCTGGTAAAATCTCGATTCCTTGTTGATTTTTGATTTGTAGTAAATCTTCTCGTCCACCCCTGACTAAAAGAATACAACCTGCTTGCAGCTGTTTGTCCCCTAAAGGTTGAGAAAAATGTACACCATTACAAATCATTTCTAACACGTCTACATCGAACTTGCGTTGTATGCGACTGCTATTTAAGGTTTGTCCGACTAATGGAGAACGGGGTGGAATGATAATCTCACTAATATAATCTTTAAGTTCATACTCAGTACTAACAATATCCCCCGTAGAAAATTTACGTTCTCCAAGTAAACGAGGAGCTGCGATCGCTAAGTAAGCTAAACCAATTGTAAATGTGATTAAACCCAATGGAGTGAACTGAAATAAACTGAATGTTCCATAACCTAATTTTTCTGATAGACCACTGGCTAAGATACTAGTAGAAGTACCAATTACCGTTGTCATTCCGCCAAGAATAGTAATATATGATAATGGTAATAATAATGTAGATACAGATATCTTTTGCTGGGAACACCAATTCTCTACAATTGGTAAAAATACTGCAACAACAGCAGTGTTATTAACTAATGTTGTAATTGATCCAGCAATAATTCCCAAAGTGAGGATTTGTCTCGTAGGATGTTTACCTCCCCACTTAAATAGCAAATCATTAACTATTTGAATCGCTCCTGTACGGCTAATACCTGCGCTGAGAATAAACATTGCCATTACAGTAATAGTTGCAGAGTTACTAAAACCAGATATGCTTTCCTCTGGGGTAACTAGACCCAATACAGTTAATAAAACAGAAACAATAATAGCAATTATATCTGATGGCAACCATTCGCCAATAAAGCAAACTAATGCCAAAAAAACAACGGCTAATGTCAGAAAAATAGACATATATTTGTATTTTGTTTTATACTAATTGCAAAAAAATAATGTTATGCAGAAAATATGATGTTATGTTAGGTTAAACAATTATCGTAAAAGCTCATGCATGAGTAAGGTTGTGGCTTATTGTAGGGTAGGCGCAAATAACTCTGCCAAGTTTTTACAGTAAATAATTAGGCGAACCTGATATGAATCTGCCAAAAATGAAATTCAAGACAAATATATATAAACGATGACGCAAAACAAAACTATTTTTCAAAAATCAATTGAAAAACTAGTAGCCCATATATAATTTTTATTGATTAACGCCGTGTGTGACTTTTCAAAAATCCTTATTTCACAAGCATTATAACAGATGAGTACTTGAGATAAAGATAAAACACTCAACCACAGAATAGTTAATATGACTAGTAGCACATCGCGTTGATTAAGAAGATAGAAAAAGGGTAATGCATACATATTTTGCTCGTATCAACAATCAATATATTTATGATTTTGCATTACCCAACAGGATAAAAATTATATTTTTATTATAAGTTATACCGCAATATTACTGTGATTATTATTGACTGATAAAAGTTGAGGTAAAACTATATATTTATTAAGCGCATTCATAACCTTGTTGACACTTTCTTGTAAATCTTCTCTATCTGTTCTACATTCAACTTCTGGATTTACTGGTGGCTCGTAGGGATCGTCAATACCAGTAAAGTTCTTTATTTCCCCACCCCGAGCTTTTTTATACAAACCTTTCACATCTCTTTTCTCGCATACATTGAGAGGAGCATTAACATATACTTCAATAAAATCACCTATTTTATGTCTGACCTCATCTCTAATTTCAGAATATGGTGATATTGCTGAGACTAATACAATCACTCCATTTCGGGTTAATAAATCTGCCACGAAACCAATTCGCCGGATATTTTCATCCCTATCTGCTTTACTAAAACTTAATCCTTTTGTGAGGTTTTCCCGAACTACATCTCCATCAAGAACCTCTATTTTACATCCTTGAGCGCGAAGTTCTTTTTCTACTGCTCTACAGATAGTAGTTTTACCTGCACCGCTCAAACCTGTAAACCACACTGTTACACCACTCTGTTTTATTTGCATATTTTCCTCCGAGATATATTTATTTCTAAACTCTACTTCTAAGTAAAACTATTTTCCTAGAGAGCTTAATTAAGCAATTATCAATTCTTCGATCATGTTTTTATTAATGATTGATTTTACATTTTTGATAGATTGCAACTCTTTTGTATCATCATATTGATATTATGTCTTATTTTTACTGAAATTAGTATATATTTTGAATGAAGATTTCAGTAAAAATAATATGTTTTTGTATTTTGGCAATTATGGTTAGCACTAGATATGGTTAAAGATAACCCTTTGCCTTGGCAAAAAATCGCCCTCAAGTTAACTCCTGGAAGGGTTATATGATGTTCGTTCTAATAACCGTCATTGCGACCGTAGGGAAGCAATCTCAAAGACCTTGGAATTGCGTCGTTTCACTTCGTTCCACGCCTCTTTCAGAGGAGCTACGCTAACGCTGCGGACATATTATGGGTAATTTGCCGGACATCATATTACACAATCTATTGGTGCAATTTTAGCAGTGATTCACACACCTGCAACATCTCCCAAACCACGCGGAAAATCTCCTGGTTGGAAACCACAAATTAAGCGTCAGGGTAGAAATAACTACCCTGTGGTTAAAAAACAAACTAAAATTCACAGGACAAAGTGGCCCAAGTCTGCTTAAAAACTTTATTGATTCAATTTTTACACGCTCCGCACACCAAGTTATTACTGTTGTGCTGTTTAGTGGTTTATTAGTCTAAAATCCAGTTTTGAGTATCTTAGCTTTTATTTCAAAGCATAATTTCAGTTCTAACTAATAGTTTGGCGTACTATATACCGAAGAACCTAATTTACTTGATTTGCAACTATACCTAAATTTGGTAAATTACTCTTTTGTAATTGTTCTATAGCTTGCATAAATACAGATTTTTTTGTTTTGCCAATTGTAGCAACCATCAAAGTACTATCTGTATGAGTAGCAACAAAACTAGCTTCCATAGAACTGAGAATATCAGGAGTATTATAGATTACTAAGTCAAAGGATTGCACAAATTTTCCCATTAAATTTTTCATCTGTTCTGAAGTAAGTAGCCTCGCAGAATTTGATATATATTTACCAGATGTCAAGACAAAAAGATTATTACCCAAAATTGGTTTTTGGATGATATCCTCAGAGTCAGATTCACAAGAGAGTAAATCACTAAAACCCTTCAAATTCGGTAAATTTAATTGAGAATGTATTTGAGGACAACGAAAGTTTGTATCTATTAATAGAACCCGTTCACCCGCCCCCGTTGCTGTTTGAGCTAATTGTAAAGCGATTGTAGTACTATCATCCCCTGGTTCTGCAGCACAAACTACTAATGAATGAATCGGTGAATGAGAAAAGCAAAAACGCAGGTTACTATATAGAGAATTATAAGCATCTATTACAGGGAAAAGGTTCTGATTGCTTTCTTTTATTTCTATAGTCGGTTCTTTAATTGATTCTACGAGAGTGCCTGATTTTATTCTTGATTTGATTACTTTTTCGGGACTCTTATCAACTGGAATTTTACCTAACAAAGGAGATTGGATTACATCTTCTATATCTTCACTAGTATAAAATATGTTACGTGATTTCTCTATGAGTACAGCTGCTGCAATGCCAAAAAATAGACCACCCACCAATCCCATTAATAATTTTTGATGAGATTCAGTAGCAACTGGTACAGGATTACCAAAAGCATCAATGGGTATTTGAGGTTTAGAAATTATTTCCCAAGGTACTTGACTTTGTGCTGCTTCAATAGCTAAAGTTTCTCGCTGAGTCAATAATTGATTGAGCGTTCGCTGAGCAATTTCTAATTGTCTTTGTAACTCATTATATCGTCGTACTACATCAGGAAATCGCTTTGCTTGTTTTTCAAAATATTTTTGTTCCTTAGCTAATTCCCGATAGCGAATTTCTAGTAACTGAATTTGATTTGTAGTATCAGTTAGTCTTTGAATCATTCCCACACGGATCGAATTCTGTAAAATTAGTACAGCAGCATTTTTAGCTTTAGCTTCTGTAAAATTTTGTCCAAGGATCTCTTGGGTTTCTTTGTTCAGTAAACTGAGTAGATTCTGACGTTGAGCTTCTAAAGATAAAATATTAGGGCTATCAGACTGAAAACGAGCTGTTTCTATGGCAATCTGGCTTTCGACTTCCTTTAATTTTGCCAGTAACCTTTGATAATTAGGATCTTGACTTAAAGTAGATGCCACAATAGCTTCATCAGGCGTTAGTTTTAATTGTCTTTCTAAGTTTCCCTTAAGATTTATTAGTTCTTGTAACTCCCTGTGGGTATTAATTTGTTGGGCTTCAATTTCCCGAACTTTGATAAACAATGATTCACCCTTTCCAGCCGTATTAATAGTTTTGTTCTGCTCTTGTATCTTCTGCAAGTTTTTCTGTAAAGTAGCTACTCGTTTATGCAAAGTGGGAAGTTGTTTTTCGATAAATTCAACGCCTTGACCAATACGACTTTTGCGCTCTTCAAGAGAATAAGTTAGATATTTTTGTGCCGTTGTTTCTAAGACCAATTGGACAATTTTAGGATTTATTCCTTGGTAAGTAACATCAAGAATCTTAGTTTGATCTAAACGACTTTTCCCCCCAAGGCGTTGAATTGTTAATCCTTTTTTAATTTGACCACTACTAATACTATAGTTATCATTCTTAAGTTTTATTTCCTTGACAATGTTAGACAACATCCCTGGACTAGTTAAAATTTGAATTACAGTCGGGTAGTCCAGGGTTAATAGTCCCTCATTAGGTACTCCTCCTGTGCGAGCGAGTGTACTGGGGTCGGATAATTTTTCTGCAGATGTTACAGGCTCGACCAAAAGCTGAAAATTACCTTGATATATGGGCAAAGATTTGGAATTTAAATACCAGGCAGTTCCAGTTGTTAAACTGGTAATGCCAATAATTAGCAGTACCTTGCGCTTAACAGTCCTCCCAAGCCAGCGCAAATCCAAGCCTTTTTGAGGTGGAGGATTGTTTTCTTGAGTCTCTAATGGTGCTTCTTCTAATTGTCTAGCTCTTGCCTGAATCCAAGAAGTATTTTCAATTTTAATGTTCTTGCCATTTGCTGATTCTACTGGAGAATTTATATTATTTGAATTCATAAAATATAGATTATAATTTAATTTTTGTATTCAACCAATTGACGACGTTTACCGAGTAATCTATTGAGATGAAACTGAATTTGACCTTGAACTCCAGAGAATTTACCCAAGACACAAGATAGAGAATAAACTAGAGCATCCTGGCTATTGAAACCTTGTTGTAGAGTATGGCAATAGCTACGATAGATAATTAAAGGATAACCAGTTAACAATAGTAGGCTCAAGCCACTACTTGACCAGGCTGTTCCCAAACTCAGCAATGGTAGGAGTAAGCCCCATAACCAAATACTTCGACTTTCTTTAACCCAATGACGTTCTGCACTGCGACGATGCAACCAGGAACCTTCGGCATAGGCATGACCTGCTCGCAAAGAACGTTTCCACCACTGACTAAAACGGGTCATCTGTGCATCGTGTAAGGTCATGTCCTTATCAATACGCAAAATCTTCCACCCTTTTTGACGTAGCCTGACGCATAGTTCTGGCTCTTCACCAGCAATGAGACTAGGGTTAAAACCACTGACCTGTGTAAAAGCTTCTACACGCATCATGGAATCACCACCACACATTTTGGTCTCGCCAATTGGGGTATTCCATTCAATATCGCATAATTTATTGTAGATAGACCTTTGTGGAAAGCGTTCCCGTCGGCGACCACAGACAACAGCTAGCTGGGGTTGAAGATTTAGCTCTTGTTGAGCGCGATTTATCCATCCCTCAACAATTTCGCAATCACCATCTACAAATTGGACAAATTTAATTTGCTTATTTAATGCCAATAAATGGTAAGATCCCTCGTTTCTAGCTCGAGCGGCTGTAAAGGGTATAGATAGGTCTAACTCAACTACATCCACCCCTAAAGATTTTGCCATTTCTACACTGCCATCGGTTGAACCAGAATCAACATAGACAATGTAAGAAACTTTTCCCAGCACAGAAAGTAAACACTGCTTCAGGCATTGACCTTCATTGCGTCCAATGATGACTACTCCGACTTGCTGTAAACATTGCATCTTTAGTACAAAAATTAAATCAAAATAATATAGGAATTATGCTTTCTCCATTATGTTACCCACAATTTTTGCGATACTAACGCTACCTGAATGAGCGATCGCAGAACCATGCCTATGTCACATCACAATTTTGATGGCCTTGAAACAACCGAAATATCAGTTATATTTTTATTTTAAGGAGCTTGTAGGAGGAAAATATTTGATAATTTAAAATATGATTTCCATATTTTAAATTGAATATATTATAATCAGAATATATTTGTTTATGAAATAGATGAAGTAGAATTTAATTATGAACTGTAACTATAGTGAAAATCAAGGATCTTTTAGTTTGAAAAACCCATACATCGAGATAGCTTAAAATTTTGGATATTATCATCTAAAATAGAATAAATTATGTTTATTTCTATTTCAGTATATCATCCGTGTCTTAGTTTGAAAGCCAATGAATAGTATTTTTTGATTAAAGCTAATACCAATTTTCTATAAAGTATTGATCTTGCACAAATCAACCCGTTTTCAACAATAAACTATTGGTATTAACCATATAAATTATGAAGAGTATAAAAAATAATTCAATATGGACTGTAACAATCAAGAGCAAATTGATTTTAGTTAAACCCGATCTCCTAGTACTTCTCTCACTCTGTAAATAGGTTTTCCTTGTGATTCATGGTAAGTACGCATGAGCAGTTCACCCAATAAACCAAAGCTAAACAACTGTATACCTGTTAAGACTAATACTACAGTCAAAATAAGCAGTGGTCGATCGCCAATACCCTGATTGAGAAATAGTTTTAAGAAAGTCAAGTAAAGACCTAAACCAGTGCCGATGACTAGAGATATAATTCCCAATGACCCAAATACGTGCATTGGTCGTGTCAAGAACTTTTTGATGAAAAATACAGTAATTAAATCCAGTACTACCCTGATAGTGCGACCAAGTCCATATTTACTACGTCCATACTGACGTTTATGGTGGTTTACTGGTAGCTCAGTAATTCTTGCCCCTTCAATAAAGGCTAAAGCTGGTAAGAATCTATGCAACTCTCCATACAAATTCATGTCAGCTACCAATTCTGAACGATAAACCTTCAAGGAGCAGCCATAATCATGCAGCTTAACCCCGGTAATTTTACCAATTAACCAGTTAGCTATTTTAGAAGGTAACAGACGGGTTAAAGCTGCATCCTGACGATTTTTACGCCATCCACTGACTAAGTCATAGCCCTCGTCCAGTTTAGCAAGCAGCATGGGAATATCAGCCGGATCATTTTGTAAATCACCATCTAAAGTGATAATAGTTTTACCCCGTGCATAATTAAATCCAGCAGCCATGGCTGCGGTTTGACCGTAATTGCGCCGCAGAATAATTGCTCGTAAATGTGGATAACTGAGTGTTAGTTTTTGGAGCAGCTGCACTGAACCATCTCGAGAACCATCATCAACGCAGATTAGCTCGTAGCTGAGTCCAGTACCATTTAAACTCTCAGTTATGGACTCCACTAATATGGGTAGACTTTCTACTTCATTATAAATAGGTACCACCACTGATATTTGTGGCTTCAGAGGATTTAATATAACAGGTTCTTGGTAGTGCTTATAAAATAATGAATTTTGCATAGTTATATGGAATTGATAAATACTAATAGTAATAGAAGTCAAATTCGCATCTGCAATTTTTTCTACAATTTATTAGCAACGGGCGTTACTTGAAATACCTTGACACTATCTGAACTTTTTGAGTCTCCAAATGTCTTTTGTGTTTGGAAATGAAAATTTTTACCTACAAGAGTTTCCAAGATTAGGTTAATTTCTTCTTCGTTATCACAAAATTTCCAACAGGTCAACCAAAGATTACCTGTAATAGGTGGTAAGCTACCCAATTTTTGCTTAATGTAGACTTGATCGAATGATTGATTAGGTTGACGACTGGTGTTATGGATGGGCATTTTCCCTTGGTAGTAGCGAGCTATGGAATAATTATGCAAAACCTCAGGAACATGGGCAACAATAACATCACCTGGTTTTTCATTAATGCTAATCATCTGCGCTGCTCTCTTAAAATCAGGGCGATCCTGATTTGTATAGTAACTAACTAGTCCGCTACTAACCGTAAATATATAGGTAGCAACCATAAATATTGCCAGCGATCGCCATTGATGCCAAACTTTAACTATACCGACTGCTAGAAGAATAAATAAGTAAGGCGCAATGAATAATAGGTAACGGGGTATCCATATAGTACTAAATACGTAAGATATGAATAAGATAGCAGTTGTGGGTAAAAATCCCCATGTTGCAACCCAAATTAGTTGTTCTGACGAAAATCTTTTTTGCCCCTTACCATTACGTAGAGCAATAACTAATAAACCAATTAAGACTATAGTGTATATGGTATAACACAACAAATGTAATATATTTGTGATGTTATTTAAATTTAAAATATTTTGTAATAGACCGCTATCGGTATTTTGACGTAAAACTTGAACTGAAGCTAATAGTTCTTTTAGGCCCCAGGATGCTGACAATCTTGGGAGCATGCTAATAATTTTACCAATGCCTGGTTTGGGGTAAGTACTAGCTCCCCCATTCATGTAACTAGAAAATGAACCGCCAAATGTCAATATCAATATAGGTACAAGTGAAAAACAGCTAACTATCATCAGTCCTTTTCCAAGGATTAATAACCAACGGCGTTCCTTCCTAAATCTCCAAGTGTATAGGATTATGTCTGGTATCAACATGAGGAAATTGAGTGGAGTGGTCAAAATTGCTAAAGTGCGTGCAATTGCCCACCATCCCAGTAATACTTTACTGGGATATTCAAATAAATAACTCAAGATTAAAGTACCAGCAAGACAAAGGAAAGTACTAAGGGCATAGAATCGTATTTCTTGAGAATGATTGATGAATAGTGGAGAAAGAGCCATCAACAAAGCGGCAATTAGACCAACAGATTTTCCTAACAAACGACGACCGAGACGATAGGTCAGGAAGACACTACCTATGCCAAATAAGACTCCAAGTCCTCGTAACCAGGCATCACTTGTGCCAAATAACATCCAAACACGTAGAAGTGTAGGATAGAGTGGTCGTACGCTAATTGGATTATAGTTTTCAGCATATCTAAGGCTGAACATCTCATCCACCCAAACTCCCTCTGTATCAACTTGATAAAAACGTAATGCACTAGCTAATATTAAAATTAAGCTGATAGGAAGCCATTGGCTCAAATGCTTTTTTCGAATGTTGAGTCTTGGAAATATTAATATTTTTAAGTTCGCTAAGCTCATATTATTTATTTTGGTTTATATATAATATATTTCAAGTAAAACTTCTTATATGGACTGTAATAATTCCAAGTCATTTTGCTGCGACGGTAGTGGTTTTGAAACCATAACCTTGGGCGATCGCGATTCGGATTTGGTTTTGGGTTATTATAAATGCGTAACTGATTTCCGTTGATAACAATCAATTCCTCGCACCAATCTCCTGATACATCTGCCACAGAAAGTCGATCTGCTTTTTCTTGGAAGCGGTGATTTTTTAAGATCATTATCGACATCAGCAGCTATTAAACCTCCAATGCCTTTATCTTCAGCAGGTAAATCTAATTGAATAATTTGGGGTTTGATTTCGGAATAGGGTAATTTCTTTGTTTTTGTATTGGAAATATCCGCATTGGACTGTCCCACACATCCCCAGTTTAAAACACAAAGTAAAAAGTAATATAAATAATAATTTACTTCTAATAGTTGAAAAGGTAGACATAATTACCTTATTATATATGCATTAAATTGATTCAATATATTTGTTTGATGAAGTCATTTCCTTCAAATAAAAATAAATGACTAGGGATTAGCACCAGCCATCTTGCGAGCAAGGGCACGCTTGTGTGCCTTCCACCAACTGATACTCCCATGTATAGGACCTTCAAGCAGCATCCAAATCGCATCTCCCTTAAGACGTGGGTAACAGGTTAAGGGACTCTCTTTAATAAACGAGGGCAAAGGATAAGTAAGCACTAGTACCTTATGACCCGTCTCTTGTGCGATCGCTGGGATATCAGTATGCATAGCTCCCCAAGGAGGAGCAAAAGCACGTACATAGGCTCCAGGTAGTCGCTCTTCGATACATAGTTTTGCTTGTAATAGGTCTTGGCGATAGCGATCGCGTCGCTCGTCCTCACTTTCCCAAACTCCCGTCTCTAGCCTAGTAAGAGTTTTTTGAAGTATGTCCTGCCAACCTTCGGTCATGAAGAAGTCTGCTCCACCGTTTTGTTGAATTAATGCGATACATTGTTCCTTGAATGATTCATTCTCGATAAAGCGACGTGGCGCAGCCAAGGCAGGTGCCAATGGATATATTGGTGTGCCCAAACAAGGATGCCACTCCGGAACATCTTTACCCTTGAGTCTACTGACCAATGGAACATTACCAGGCAGAGAAAAAGGCTTGTCTGGAGTAGAAAAACCAGAAAGGTGCGGTGAAGTAAAAACAACGCCATGGTGCAGCGAGTGTGATTGCACTTCAACAAGACCACTCTCATGCATAGCTCTTACTTCTCCCCAGGTAAGCATACAGCGCGATCCAAGATCCCGGGCAATCAAAGAATCAGGATCAACCCCATCATCAAGAGTTGAGCGACATTCTTGTGAGTCCTCTATCATCTGAGGAGCAACAAATAGTGTAAAACGTACTCCATATCGACGTGCTAAGGGAAATGCTACCGACCAGACAGACGACCAACCGTCGTCCATGGTGAGAAGCAAAGCTGGGCTATCAATCAAAGAGTTATCTAAAATATCTCCAAAAGTAACTGTACGAAAGCCGCGACGCATAAGCAATTCACAAATTAATGCGAATTCTTGGGCTTCTATCTGATGATAAAAATAAGCTGGAATTGGCTTTAGTTGTTTTACTAAGGTACCAAAATATTGTTTTGGGAATAGAATATCCTGCGGCCGTCTTTTCATAGGAATTATAGATTATGTAAAAAAATTAAATACTAGATATGTTTAGGTTTATCGGTCAGTTAAATATGGTATTGGATATTTTATGGTTGGATAGCCTAGAGAGTAAAGAGTTTCAGTGAATTTACTTCTTCTATCAAGGCTGTCCTCTAACAAATTTGTATAGTAATTGTCTTTCTTCAGTAGTAATTAGCTTAAATTTGAGTGGAAATGGATAGTGTTTTACAGTAAATATTACCAAACCTAGAAACAAGATTGTATAATTTACTATGTTTCCATAAGCTACACCGGTGGCTCCCCATATTTTAGCTGCACCTACATAAATGAAACAACCCAGTAAAAGTGCTGGTAAGAATACCTGAAAAAATACTTGGCGTAAGTTACAAAGATTATTAATGACACTTATGAGCGGCCAACTTAGGTTCATAATGGCTATGGCAAATGCAATTATAATTGTATAATTAACTGCATTTTGACTAATATGTGTACCAAAGAGCAAATTCAGGAGCCAAGCACCACCAAATAAAATAAATAGGAATTGTAAAAGACTGATCAAAAAAGTTAGTTTAATAGCACTATTTATAGCCTGGTAAATTTTGACATTGTCAATATAGTTGGCTATTGCAACTTGAAGACCTCGCTGAATCTGCAAAGGAACTACGAAGAGGAGACTAGTAACTCTTAATGCTATTGTATAGCCACTAATTTCATGAATAGATACAAACCAACTTAAAATGACTGTATCAATCAGAAATAATGTATCAATTGTCATTCGATTTAAATGATCCCAAATACCATAGGTGTTGAGACTTATTATTAAGACTAGAAAGGTATTTCTACAAAGAATAGGGTAAAAACTGAAATTCCTGATAAATATAAAAGCCCAAATAATGCAAGTCAAAAAAGATGTAAAAATTAAAATATTGGAATACAGGGTTAGGGATGGATAAAAAATCAGGGGAATATAACTCACTAAACGGAGTATAACGCTTAAAAAGTTAAGCTTAGTTGCTATTGATTGTTGGAAACTGGAGAAGAAAGCAGTTTTGATTGAGTCCTGAAAAGAAAGAGAAATAAAGTCAATTGTCAAGCCAAGTAAAAGAAATGATATACCTTGTATGTTCAGCTTACTAAGCACAAACAGATGCAGTCCAAAACAGATGAAAAGCATGAACAACGTTTGAAGGAGCCAGAAGAGAATTAAGGCAGTAAATAATTGATTACGCTCGTGCTTATTTTCTGCAACCTTTGGATAATCCCTGAGAAGAATACGAGGGGCACCAATTTCCAAATAAGCAATAAAAACCAGATAGCCTGAACCTATTCCAATTGCAGCGATCTCTTGTTCTGGCAGCAAGCGGACAAGTAAGATGAAAACAATAACGGTACCGAGCTTTGTCAAAATAATATCGAGTAGAGAGAGAACTGTATTACTTAATACTCTCTTCCCAAGGCTATAATCATGATTCCTATTGGGTTCATTAGGTGAAGTCATAAAAGTTATAGTGTTAGAACTCATTTGGGATCTTTTTTAAAGGGTTTAATCAGGTAAAAATGCTTTATTCAAGCAGTTTGACTAATCGAGAGTGGTAGATTGTTGAACCGATGTTACCCAAGAAAAAAAGACCTAAATCCCCAACATGGAGCAAGAGAGAAATCTTAGATGGAATCTTGTAAACTTAAAGATGGTTGTAATTGGTGTGACTTACCTAGGGATTTACATCCACTCAACTGTATTTTGCCATTACGACCATCAGGTGAAAGAGGATTCCCATTTAAATGGCATGGATATAAAACTTCACTATTAGATTGTGCGAACTTGACAATTGATGTTCCGCCAGCTTTATGAAAGTGTTGAAACCAAATAAGTCTATACTTGTCATTAGTTTTTGAGAGAATCATAGACGCAAAACCTCATTGTAAGATTCAGTAATAGCTTGGGAAATCTTTTCATAAGTGAATTTTTGCTTCACACGTTCTAAACCTCTACAGCCAAGCTGAATTCGCAAATCTTTATTCAAGCAAAGTTTCAATAACGCATGGTAAAGACGAAAATAATCATTCGGCTGGACTAATATGCCTGCATCGCCAATAACTTCATCAATAGCTCCACAGTGGGTTGAAACAACCGGTTTGCCTGTAGCCATACTTTCAATCAGAGCAATTCCAAACTGTTCAAGAATGTAACGCGTCGAGATGCTTGGGAGCATAAAGATATCTGCTAGCCGATGAATGTCTGGAAGCTGATTGTAGGCTTGCCATCCGACAAAATGAAATGATTTCTGAATATCTAACTGTTTTACCCTTTCCTCAAACTCAGTTCGTTCATTTCCATCGCCCACAATCAAAAATAATGGATCAAGCTCTTTTATCTCAGGATGTTGCAAAAGCAGCTTTGCTGCATCAGAGATTGCGTAAATCCCCTTGGTCCAAAATAAACGACCTACAAACAAAATAATAAATCGATCTGCTTTAATACCAAGAGAATGGCAAAGGTCTTCATTACGAGGACCAGGTTTAAAGCGAGTTGTATCTACTCCATGCCCAATTACTCGTATTTTATTCGGATCGACACCTTCGCAAATTAGTGCTGTTTTGGCTCTTGTTGAGCGAGCAATAAATAAATCGGTCTGACTACGGACTAAGGCTGCACGTTTAGCAATTGCAGGCTTATGTAGATACCAAAAAGGATTGACTTCATCCTGCATAGTAATCATTTTATAGTTCATTTTACTTTTATTTTTAGCAATCTGCCAAGTAAAATAAAATGATTGTTCTGGTACATGTATTACATCAAAGTACTTTGTAAGATTTTTAAGGTTAAATAACACCTCTTCATGGGCAAAGTACTTAAGAAAATTTGGAATAGTGCGCCCTTCTATATTTCGTGGAATTATACCATTAAAATAATCTAGGCAAGGTAATTGAATGCGTGGAATTGTAATACCATCCAAATTATAACGGTGAGATTTCGGATAACCTAAAACAATATCAAAATTATCCTGAAGTGGGATTAAGTATTGTGTTTCAAAGGGATTGAGATAAGAGCCTCGAAGATAAGCAATTTTTGGCTTATGGTCTGTATATCTATTTTGATTCATAACTATAAAAACTATATATAAAGCTATATATTGAGATATGTATATTTAAACTTTTAGCATCTCCAAATCATCTATTTTGTCAGTTAATTTTTGAATATTAATATCCCAAGAGTACCTAGTCTTCAATTTTTCAAAGTCTGATGTCGTAACCGATTCGTCTTCTGTCAAAACTCGGCAAATCATTTCTGGGAATTGATCAAAATTGCAAACTTTAAGAGACGTATAATCTCTCTCTATTGCTCTAGCACCAATTGGAGTCGCAATGGTTGGTTTTCCACAAGCTAAAGATTCAATGATTTTAGTTGGGAAACCTCGTCCTTGTTGCATTGGAGATATTACAACATCAGCTTGTTTCAAATACGAAGGATAATCATCAACAAAACCAGTAAACTCTACATTTGGATGCTTTACGTCTTGAGGTGGATTAGCACCTATAAAACGAAATATTGTATTCGGATAAACAGATAACACCTTTTCCAAAATTTTATCCATTACTATACTGACTACATCTCGATTAGATTGAATCCCATAATTACCACAAAATAGGATGATTTTAGGGTCATTTTTTATTGGTTTATAAAATGGATTAAAAATTGAACTATCAAACCCTTGTGGAATCACAATGATTTTGTTTTTGTCTGTCCAACGTCTATAATATTCGGCATCATTTTTGGTAATGGAGACTAATATTTTTGAATTTTTAACACCTATCTTTTCAACCCAATAAACGTATGGCATTAATAGTAGACGACGCTTATCCTTATTTACTTTGTCCAGATACATTAAATATTCAATATTATGAGAACAGTAAACAAAAGGCAAGTTAAATTTTTGTGATAATAAATTTCCATAAATTGCGCTTAATCCATAATCGCAAATTATGAAACTATAATTATTATTTTTAATAAGTCTATGGGCTTCTCTGTAAAGATGCCTACTAAAAACAAAGTAGTTAAACTGACTAAATTCAATACCAATTTTTGTGCGTACATATTGTAAATTAGATGAAAATTTTTCTGAAATATGAGAAATTGGTGGCTGCCCTGAACCATCAATATAAACTAAATCCAAATTAAACTTTTGTGAAAGATTGTTTACAAACTCAATTCCTCTTGTTCCTGTTCCTGTTAATGGTATATGTGGATCGTATACCGAGAGATATAGAATACTTTTGTCTTTCTGTTGAAAGTTCATTGTCAAATAATTAAATTCGTTGTCTACTGTTTTCTTAAAAGTCACTTATAAAATTACAATAATTTAGCCTTCCCGAATTTTATTAACCCTAGCTGGAACACCAATCGCAACAGCATAATCAGGTAAATCTTTTGTCACCACCGCCCCGGCACCAACAATACATCCCTTGCCAATATGAACGCCATCCAGAACTATTGCTCCAGCACCCAACCAAACATCATCCTCAATAACCACCGGTCCTTTTGAATAAACTCCCTGTTCCATCATGGGAATATCTAATCGATCCGCTATGTAACGTCCGCCTCCTATATAACAATTGCCGGCGATTAAAACAGAACTACCAATAAAAATACCTGCGCCCGAAGAGATAATCGTATTACAGCCAATATCTGTTTTTTGCCCAATTACGACAGGACCAGTTTTACCCTGAATGACACAATTCCTGGAAATAATCACATCATGTTCCAAGGTTATTCCTTGCTCCCCAGAACCACTAGCATCCAGTAGTCCATAATCGTCAATAGCTACACGATTTCCCAGAGTAATTCTTTGAGGATGACGTAAAATAATCCCTTTGCCAAAAATGACACCTCCACCTACGCTTTTAAAAAGATGACGATAGAACCGTTTTCTCAGTAGATATCCCAGTCCACCAGAAAGATTCCCAAACAATAAAGTACTTAATTCGTATTCCAGTAAAAAAAGTAATCTATCATTTCCCAAAACTTTTGCTTGATAACTTTTCAATAAAGAAGACTCTATTTGATTGAGTTGTTCTGTCAAAGGAACTTTAGATATAAGTTGTCTTTCTTGATGAGCTATCATAATAAGGTTAGTTTTCAATATGTTTAACATTCAGTTATTAGCAAGTGATTTGGTCTGTTGAACAGATATCCATGCTTGGTCAAGATACCATTGAGCCAATTCTTTTAATCCTTCCTCATCTGAATGCTTAGGTATAAAACCAAGTAGATTACTCATCTTTGCTGTGTTAAATGAGCGATCCTTAGTAAAAAATGCCAAACGCCTTCTATAAATAGGTGGCTCTATACCCAATGGACGACAGATAATTTCAAAAAAGTAGCCTAATAAAAATAAAGGTAATCTTGGTAATTTGATAAACCTAACAGATACATCATAATATTCACTAATAATAGAAACCATCTGCCGAAATGTCATAGCTTTCTGGCTACCGCAAATAAAAGTTTCTCCTACAGCCTTTGGATGAGTTGCTGTCAAAATTAAAAAGTCAGTCAAGTCATCTACATGGATGAAATGGAGTAAATTTTTCCCTGTACCAATTACTGGTACCCATCTCTGAGCTACCCATTTATATATTTTTAAAAGTCTTTTCTCTCCTGGTCCATAAATACCTGCTGGTCTTACTATAGTAACTGGTAGTCCTTCTCGCTCGGCAAAACTTCTAATCCAAACCTCTCCTTCTAGTTTCGTCTCTTGATATATATCACCCGGATGCATAGGAGAATTTTCATCCCCAGGAGGGTTATCGATATGTCCATGAACTCCAATGGTGGAAATATGGATAAAACGCTTAAAATTAGGTTCTACTAAAGCTGCTTTTGCCAGTAGTTGAGTACTTAAAATATGAACGTTATGATAAACAATATCGGCAGATTTAGCTTCACGAAAAGGAGTTACTATGTGGAAGATATAGTTTACACCTTGTACAGCCTGATTAATTATCTTTTCGTCAAATACATCTCCTGTGATCCATTCAATCGCCATTGCTTCAAAAATCTCAATATTAGAGGTTGTACGAGCTATGGCAACTACATCTACTCCTTGATTAATTAATTTTTTTATCAGAACTGACCCGGTAAATCCAGTAGCTCCAGTGACTAGAACACGGCTTTCAGGGGGAATACTATATTTAAATTCTTCCATATCTGTATTTATATCTAGTTATGATAGTAGCTGTATTTTATTATACTAAGAAACATATTCAATTAAGATTGATTTAAATATTGATGAATTTTGCAATTACAGGTGAACCGAATAAATTGGTAAAACCAGATAATCGCAATATGTTTTCTAGAGTTGATGAAATTTTAGTGGATTTTAAGGCACGATGGAGAACCATTGGTATTAAAAACTGGGCATAACGTTCGGATTGTTTCAAACCAATAGTTTGAAAAAAATCTAAAATGTCCTTTTCCTGATAACAAGTAAATGGTCGTGTATTTCCCTCCAAGCCTTTTTTTAGTTTAAACAGATATGGTGCAATAGCATTAAAACTACGAACTGTAGGATAATCAACAATTACTGCTTCTTTAGCTATCCGAGATAGCTCAGTTAAAAATTTTTGCCATTGATTAACATGGGCTAAAAATCTATAGCTGATGACAACGTCGAAAGTTGCGTCTGGATAAGGTAACTCAAGAGCATTACCAACTTTAAATTCACAAAGATTGGCATCCAAAAAATTTTTAATTCTTGCTTTACAAATATCAGCACTTCCCAAAACAGTAACTTGATATCCATTCTGAATCAAAGCACCAGTAAGTTGACCATGACCTCCTCCAACATCTAAAATCCTAGCTTGGGGATAAGGAGCGAGCATCTGTAAAGTCGCTTTTTCCTGTACTTTTAGAAGCCAGGTTCCAATTTCTCCCGTAAAACGGGAAGCATAATCATCAGAAGATGTTTCAATATCTGCTGTTTCTAAAAAATTATCTGTAGAAACCACTTTAATATTCCCTTGATTAATTTTATAATTAGTTATCCTGTTTTATAACCCTTTATTACTGATTTTATTTGCTTTCTAACCTGATAGCCAATTGATTACGAATAAACCTCCAAGGTGACTCCAAAGCACCATAAGCCTGAATATTTGTCTTTGAGTCAAGTAGTATTTGCTTAATATGCTTTCCAGGCTGTTCATGATTTAAACTACCCCGAACCATAAATCCAAAACTTCCCGGACGGCTGCATTCAGAAGCCAGTGGTAGTGGATCGGTTCCCGGTAAAATTTGTATTCCTTGTTTTTTGGCTAGTTGTAAATAAAAAGGTCGTAACCAAAATCCTGGACGATTACTATTGTCACCTACAAAAAGTATAGAATGTATATTATTTGTCAAAAGATTACTTAAAGTTTTACCTCTCTTCCCTATCCATTTGCCAACACCCCAGGGAAGTACGGGTATTCCTCCTGATGCAATAATTTCTTTAATTGTCACTTCTAGAGGTAGACCTTCTTCAAAGGTTTGCTCTGTTATTAGTGCTAAAATTTCAAGGTTTTCAGCAGTCACTATTTGGCGACCAGCAATTAGGTAAATGATTTGATTATTTTGATGACGTACATATAATGATAATTCTTCCTGGGTATTATGAAATGTCCAATTATTGGTTTTATGATCATCAATACCTTCTTGCTTTTGAGAATATTGCTTAAGTTGATGAAAAGTTCTTTGACCTTTGATATCTGCCAGAAATAGAATTGATACAAAATTATCTATTAATGTTAGTTGTTTGGCATTGATGGCAAAATTATTCCAGGCTGAGTCAAGAAAATTTTCTAATTGAAAACAATCATAAATATGGACATGAGCATCTGCAATAATTACTTGATTTTTTTTCAAGATAGATCTCATATTTTTTATCTATAAAATATTTTAACAGAGCATAATGAAAACCGCAGATATCAATTATTTTTTCATAAAACAGCTATCGTTAGCTATAGTATAAAAGTCAAGTTTAAATCCAGGGCTATTTCATTCTAAATGTAAGCACAATATGGTATAATCTAGGGCAACTTCCGTTTAATGCATCTACTCCCGTGTCTCAAATCGCAATTATAGAAGCCTTTGCTGGACTAGAAGATCCTCGTCGTCTTGCCGGACAACGCCATACTCTTTCACTCTGCTTAATTATATTTCTTCCTTAAGTTTAACAGCCCAAGATTTTGCTGAATGTATACGTGGATATTGGGGTGTTGAGAATAAAGTCCACTATGCTCGATATCTTACTCAGGGCGAGGATAAATCTAGAATTCGCACTAAACCTCTGCCTAAAATTTTTACAGCCGTTCGCAATTTTACACTCCTCAATTTATACCGTGACCAGATGTTTGAAAATATGGCACAAGCTCAACAAATCTGTTCTTTTGGGCTAGACACACTTAAGCAAATTTTTAGAATGAAATAGCCCTGCCACCGCTTATGCCAGTTGAGTAACGGGAATTAGACAAAAAATTAAAGCTTATTATTGGTAATTCTTAAATATCTTAGGCTCTTCAGTACATAGTATGCCAAACTATTAATTATAGGACTTACGCAACTAGCATATTTTTTCTGTAGGGTGCGTGACGCTGCAAGAATGTTTGAACGTAGGAATCAGACTTGTAACCTCACGCACCAATCACCGATTGTGACAATTGCGTAAGTCCTGAATTAAAGTTTGCAAGATGCTATTAAAATAAACCTTCAACACTCAAAAGGCTTGAAAAGTGAGTTTTTGTGAGAAATTAAGCATGTATTCCTCTACCAGTGCCAATCCTGGACTTTAGACAATCTTTTTTTAGCATAACAAGTACTGAAGAACCATATCTTATGAATATCCTAAGAATTTTACCAGGTCTTTTGTAATTTCTTTAAAGTAAGTCTGTGTTGAGCGATCAAAATGATCTATCCAATCTCCTGAACTTCCTTTCCGATGTGATTTTGTTTACTAAGCTTTTTGCCATTCTTGCGGATATGAGTGAATGCACACCTTGGACATTTCATAGCGATCCCCTGAATTCATACTTCAATTATGCAACGCCCAAAAATTTTATATTGGCGGGAACAAACAGACTTTTTATAAAAGCTCAAAGCTAGGGAACAAATGTTATCCATTATGCCCGAACTCCTCAATCGAGCTTATACGAAAGAACCGACGAATTTGATGAGCCAAAGTACGCATCCAACGAATTCCCCGCCTCAAAGTCCTTACTCTCAGATAATTAATTACAGGTACGACGCAGAGCATCTTCTCCCAATAACTGATAGGTGTTGCCCAAGCCGCTGATAAGAACGCTATTCCAACATAGAGATAGGGTTTGCCAATATTTTGGTGATTTTTAGGAGAGTATTCTTTCCAAAGCTTGTCTTTAGGAATTTTGCCTAAATTCTTCCAACGACGGTGAGCAAGACAGGCTGGAACATGAGCAAACTTACCCAATAAACTCAGTTCTACAGCTAGTACACTATCCATACTTGGTATATACCTGAGCAAAGGAGTTTTAAGTAGAATGTCTCGACGCATCATAGTGTAGATTGGGTCTATGAAACCAAAGTCAGCAGTCATAAACCACACCATGCGTCGAAATCTTAGATGAGGCGAGGGTAAATCTAGACGCTCTCCTTGATATTCCCGATAGTAGCGTTGACCATCTTCAAAAAGAAAATCATAATGGGTTGTCACGCCAATAAAATCTTTGCCATCTTCAGCTTCAAGTACCTCTACACATCGGCGTGCATAATCAGTTTCTAGCCAATCATCAGAACCAATCCAGCGAAAATATTTTCCACGGGCTAGTTTCAGAACTTTGTTGAAATTGTCAACTTGACCTATATTTTCTGAGTTTCGATGGTACCTTATCCGTGGATCGCGATTTGCATATTCTTCGCATACTTCCTGGGTATCATTATCAGAAGCATTATCACTAATAACTACCTCAATATCTTGAATATCTTGTGCTAACAAGGAATCAAGAAGTTGAGTTAAATAAACCTTAGAGGCATTATATACCGGTAGCCCAAAACTAACCATGGGAATGGGAGCGACATTTTTAACACTAGAATACATGAGTTAATTTTAAATAGTTAATATACACTGGCAAGATAAACAACCTTTATTAATTAAGATCATGATTGGATAGTTTGTGCTTTATAAACTGATCTAACCACATCCAAGGGAAGATTACCATAGAGATATTTATTTTCCTCAATTATTGACTATTTTATCTCTAAACCTCGTATATCATGACCACTTTTATAAAAATAATTAAGCAAGCTGCCATTGCCACTACCAATTTCCATAATCTTTGTTTTTCTATTGATTGCACCAGCTGCATTGATAAATCTAATGTTGGTCTCAAGATTGCTAAATTCTGTCCTTTTATCAAAATTTTTGTTGGCATAACTCATCTGATAAATACTCATATTAAATCCGATACTCTAATCTAAAAACAAACCACATTTATTATATTTTATCCGCGTGGTAAAAAAACACTATTTTACTATTCTTTACATGGAAAAAATAATTATTTTATGAATATTTATGACTATATATTGTTGATCTTTTTTGACCTGTTCTTTTGCCAGAACCAGACCACAAAAAAAAGTAAAACTGAATAAGCTAATTCAAAAGTTATTGTCACGATGTGGCTATAGCTCCATAGACCCATCGAGTAATGAACTCCAGGAAAAATAATTACTGGCGATCTAAAGAAACTATCTATGAAAGGCAAAAATAGTTTTATTCCTCTGCCTTCACTAAAAAAATCTAAACATAGATGAGAAATATAAAAGATAAAAGTACGCAAAAAGATCTGCTTATATGAAGACTTCCACAAATAACTCAGTATTAACGCCACAATTGCACTAAAGCCAAGGGTAAAGCTTAAACTATGTGTCAGACCACGATGATATCTTTCCCCTGTGATGAATTGAGGAATAAAATCAAAATCAGCAAAAATAGCAACAAAGACAGCATATATCTGCCAATAGAAAGTTTTGTGTCTTGAAACTTTCCTGTGCTCCAAGGGTACAACCTTGCCAAGTATATACCCAGACACTGAATGAGCTATTGGGGATGGCATAATTTCACACAACATGAATAACTTAGTCTTTACAAGATTAGTATTCCTATCTTGTATCAATAAACATAAGAATGCATTTGTAAATTAGTTTCTTTAGAACTGTAGAAAACAGATTAATTTTGACATCGATTAATTATTGAATTCACGAATAGCATTAAGAGATTAATTATCCAATACATGGAATTAGTTGTCTCTTAATGTATAGATTAATCTCACAAATTTAATATAAAATGCTAATTATAGCAATTCCCAACCTGGTGAGGTACACTTTCAAAACTGATTACTTTTTATTACTTCGATTGAAAAAATTTAGGTGTACCTCATTAGACTAGGAAACGCTATATATTTTTGATATTTTTCGATTAAAAGTTCCTTGATATTTATATGAGTGTAGGGGTGGTAGTGTAACTTGCTAAATTACCTGTATATCCAGGCAAAAAATCTAGTTTTAGGCTTTATTGAGACAAGTATATTGCGATTGCAAGCCTAAAGCATCAGTATTAATACTTTAGTGCAATATTTCAGTATATATGCATAGAAGATGTACTTCTAAAAATATTATGTACTTCTTGCAACTCCTGCTGAATTCTAGTGTAACTCCACCCCAATTCTGTAGCTATAGTGTTAGCACAAACTTGAATCACTTCATCTCCTGGGTATCCAGCACTACCTATTTCTGTGCGGCGAAAAATAACATCGCTTAATTTTTGCGCCATTTCTTCCCGCAGTGCATGGAGAACTTCAGCCTTGAGCATACTATACTTATCTACAGGTGCTTTATCTGACTCAAATTGATTGTTAAGGTATTTTAGTAATTGTGGGTAAGCAGAACCGTAATTGTATACTAAGGAACGTACATTATCCTCACTGAATTCATGGGATTTTGTGGCGATCGCATTTTGTAAAAATTCCGCAAAATTGTCAATTTCCCCTCCATGAATGGGAGTGACTGATGAAAGAGACTGTGGTGGTTTTTGACCCCAAGATTGAAATACTCTGTCAACAACTTTTTGGGCAACATCCCTAGCAGTTGTATATTTCAACCCCACCACAGATATTAACCCTGCCGGAGAGCGATGCTCGCAAATTTGATAGTGTTTGGCAAGAATGGGTTCGCCATTTTTGGGGTCGACTCCTATTCGGGGAAGCAATCCACCATGAACGAAGGAAACATCGTCTCTAGTTAAGTTGGCTGATGGATATGCTTGGTTAATTTCTGTCAAAAAGCCTTGAATCTCAGATTCGCCAATCTGAAATTCATCCGGTTCTCCATCCCAGACAGCGTAGTGGGTACCAATCAAGGTGTGTCCGCGCCAGGGAGCCATAAACAGTAAACGATTACTTTTATTAGTAGGGGAGTTACTATTTCGATTAGAAATTCCCACAGCATAGTTTGGGCAAAGGGGACGATGGATGACTAAATTCATCGCCCTAGTTAAAGCAACCTGGGAGCGATCACGGGACTCTTCTACTAAGCCCAGAACCCGATTGATCCAAGGACCAGAAGTATTGACAACCGTTCTGGCACGAATCTCAAACTGATTTCCACTGAGGGAGTCTTTAGCTGTAATACCACTGATCCGATTTCCTGTTTGTAGAAATCCCGTGGCTTCGACATAATTAGCGATATTAGCACCTTTTTTGACTGCCGAACGCAAAAACGAAATCGTCAGTCGTTCGGAGTTGTAAACCTGAGCGTCATGGAAAATAGCTCCTCCCGTTAATCCCTGACGAGGAATACCAGGGAGCAACTGCTGACACTCCTGCTGAGAAATCACCCGACCATTGGGGATATGCTTTTGTGGATCTTTGATGTGATTGCGATCGCAACTAATAAGGTCATTAATACCCATTGCTAATCTTAGTACTTCTTTCCCCTTCATACCATGACCATAGGTAGGAATAAGCACCGATAATGGATGAATTAAATGGGGTGCTATTCGCATGAGAGCAGTTCGTTCTCGAATTGATTCGCGCATCCGCTTAAAATCAGCGTTTTGTAGATAACGCAAGCCTCCGTGGATAATTTTTAAGCTATTGGCGGAAGTCGCTGCACCAAAATCTGCTTTTTCCACTAAAGCAACTGACAAACCACGTAAACTTGCTTCCCACGCGACACAAGCTCCGTAAATACCACCACCTACTATAAGCAAGTCATAAATGTGATGTGTTAGCTCTGTTAAATTTCTATGCATATAAGCTTATATAGATAGTAAAATAAATTATAAAATATAAAAATTTTGCACCCCTAGATTAAAGGTGCAAAAACTGAATAAATCTATTTTTTAATTGATTCAATACCAATCATTTATATTTATTATGGAATGAATACTCTACTATTCTTAGATATTTCTAATCTGAGATAATCATATAGAGTATTTAATTTTTGGCTAAAAGCTTGGTAACTATGCTTTTCTTTAACCAAATTTTTCCCCGCATTCCCAAGTTTTAATCTGAGATTATAGTCATCTATTAGACTGAGAATACCTTGGGAAAAATCTTTTGCATTGGGGTTTGCAAGTATAGCAACCCGATTATTCATAACTTGAGTATGGGTTAGTAAATTAGTTGCCACAACAGGCTTACCACTATCGAGATATGAATATATTTTCATCGGTGTATTCTTTCCTTTAATTCTGGGAGATACCAAAATGTCAGCTTGGGAAAGATATAAACCTAATTGATTACTAGGTTGAGAACCACAAAAATGTACCTTATGCTCGATGCCAAGTTCTCTTGTTCTGATTTGGTATTTCAGAATATCTGTAGGTTCTCCACCAATGATTACTAGATCGACTTTATCCGTTTGATTAATTATTAAAGCAAAGCTATCTAAAAGTAAATCAATACCCTGATAACTCTCTAGATTACCTACATACATTAACGTCAAATCCTGAATATTCAATTCAGTTTTGATATTTTGCATAATTTTGATTTTTTATGTCAAAAGGGAAACGTCCGGAAGCACCATCACTTTTTTCGGTCGGTATCTTGCAATATCATCTGCCAGAGCAGGACAAACTGGTATTACTACTTCTGCATTTTTCACAGCTATCCTTTCAAAACATTGAAAAATAGCTTTAAATGGTAATAAGCAAGCATACTTTTCAATTATTTGTTGAGCTAGAGAAGAATCCATATCATAGACATAAGGAATATTGCATATAGCTTTAAAAAAGAGAGCTATAAATACTGTTTCTTCTACTGCATGAATTAAATGGTATTTTTTTTTGAAGATTAGTTGAGTAGTTTTGATAAAAATTAAAATGTCATAGACTATTTTCTTCCAGGAAAAACCTGGTCTGACACCAGTAATAAATGGTATATGGGTAACTCTTTGTAATTTAATATTTTTATAGTTGATATCTACACCTTCAGGATAGGTCACAACATCAACATTTTCTTGCCTCTCAGATAAAACTCGTAAAACCATTTTATCTGCAATTGGCGACCCCCTTTCTTGATAAAAAGGGTGAGGAACTAAAAACAAGATATTCAAATTCGCCATATCTATACTTGGAAAATGTCAGTTATAGAATTGTTCTCTGATTAGGAATCAATTGATTACTATATGTTCACTTTCATCTTGAAGATATTCTGGTTGTTGATACCCATGTAACCAAACATTACTGATGCGAGTGCCTGCACTAAATAATATTTGATTAATGAGTGTTATGTTTATTTCTCTGACTAAATTAAATATACAACTAAAACTGGATAAAATAAACCATTAACTTCAGTATCTTCACTGTATCTTTACTGATTGTTATGGTTTAATATGGGAATAACAAAGTACAGTTATTCTTTGGAAGATACAGTAACATCAACTACATCTCTCTCCGTGCGAATCCACTTTGTTTGAGGTTTTACCAAGAAATTGATATATAGGGTAATTTTGCTAAAAATGTAGAAAGGGACAGCTAGAAGTGTTAGCCCTGACACATCATTACGTCCGAACTTAGCCCACGCTCCGAAAATAGAGATAGCAAGTATTAGCCCTTCTATGGCGAGCAAAATCCCTGGTATCCATACTCCTAAGATTATTCCTGCTAATAAGCTTCCTAGCATGGTAATTGCCCAGATCATTACCAATAGAGAGAGGGGAGGAATGCACAAGTCTAGAGCAGTTGCAAACAAATCAAAACGTTTTTGATTAATAGAAGCTTTGATTAGTTGGGGAACCTGGTTAAGCAATGTCTCTATATGTCCATGTTCCCAACGGCTTCTTTGGCTTTTAGCTGCTTGTTTTTCCATCAAGCGCCCTGTCACTTGAGCATCTTGACAGTAAATTGGCGGATATCCAGCGATCGCCAAATCTAAACCTAGTTGCATATCATCAACTGTTTTGCTATTAGCTAGAGAAACCGTGCGAATCACCGACCAAGGGAAAGCCATACCAGAACCTGTTAATAAACAGGGCAAGCCTAGTCGCTGCAATCCAACGGGACGAACCAAATTTTTGACTTTAACTGCCAAAGCAGAGATCGTATCCTTGGGAGTAGGGGTAGTTGGTTGTACCATCAGATATGTTGACTGAACGGGGCGGTTTGTAGTTTTAGCAAGACTAGTAATTTTATCAAGTGTACCTGGATGAACGATACAATCTGCGTCTACATTGACCACTACTTCTGGTGGATTTGCTTCTAAAAACTTCAATGCATAATCTAAGGCATACCCTTTACCCCTACGTTCAGAATCCTGTCGTTCAATTACTGTCACACCAGATTGGCGAGCAATATTAGCTGTATCATCACTGCAATTATCAGCAATCACTACCAGCCTATCTTGAGGCCGTAATTGGGGTAATAGTGTTGTCAAGGTTTTGCTAATTGTGGCAGCTTCATTATGAGCAGGAACTAAAACAACACTCTTTGGTCGATAACTTAAATTGTTCTGCGTTTTATAACGTATAGGAAATAATGCTGCAATACACTCAATAAAAAGAATGGTAATTGGTAAAAAAAGTCCTACTGCAATTAAACATAGGACTAAATCGATCGATAAAATTAATAATTGATTCATTGGTATAAATGTTTGGTGAATATAAATATTAACCTGATTTCGATATTGTATTTTCAATCACCAGTTTTTTTGTATAGCAGTTCTAACTCTAATGAGCTACAGCAGAAGGCTAAGTTAATAAGTTGTTTAACTTCAAATATGTATCTCATCAAACAAAGAAACGCGACAAATGAAATGATTACCGAAAGAATATGGCATCTGTAATGTTTGCTAAGATGGAATAATTTTACTGATGCCATATTGTTTATCGGCTTAGATATTCTTAATTGCAAGTATTGAATATCTAGAATGACAATCTATAAACATCTATCAAAAATATCTAATTTGCAGTAATAAGCGGTCTGAGGTAACTGGAGTAGTTGCCTTGTGAAAACAGTAAGGATCTTGGAAAAAACCAAATCCCCTATTCCCTTCAATGATGATTTCTTTTTCTTTCCCATAATAATTATGTATAGCATCATCAGTTTGCTGACAGGGAGCGAATAGCATCTTTAAAGGCTTTTTATCATGGGAATTTTTCATCATAATATGAGGTCCAGAAGATGCATCCACATCAGTTATATAAAAATAAATTCTGACAGAATTATAACTAGGAATATCGTAGTGATAGATAACTGGTTCATTTAGACGCTTTTGTTGTTCCTCAGGCAAACTTGAAACTAGAGTCCAACTCATATACCTTAATATTTTAGTTGGCCAATAACCAAGATAATTTCGAGCGACCTCCAAAAGTAAAGGATCTTGTACTAAATTATTGATAGCTTGACAACCCATTAAAGTAGAGTTGCTAAACTCTGCTAGTGCTATCGGATGTTTCCCCCGAAGATAACCATTTTTGACCTCTGTAATTAGAAAGTCTCCTTCATCTCTTGCAGTGCCAGTACCATAACAAGGAGCTGTACAAGCATACTGATAAATCTCGTCTATCATGGGAGCTGGTAAATTGATACCAAAAGCTACTCCTTCTTGGCGAATTTTTTCGACGTATGTGTTAGCTGTTACACCGTCAAATACAGATTTTGGAGAAATTTGTAGATGTTGTTTTGCATCATTGAAGTTGAGAATTTCTCGTTGACTCTGTAAAAAGCTATAAGCTCTCCTTCCAAGATGAAATCTAGCAACTAATCTCTCCATTGTGCGATTATGCTTTCCTGTCCAAGTCCGCTCAGTCAGTTTTGAAAAGGCACTAGAGTACTTTAATGTATCACTTGTCATATTTTTCCCTCAATTTTACTGCTTTTAAATTATATTTTTAAACCTAAATAAATTATCTAGATTAAAATAATTAACAATCAAAGACTACCCATGATTAAGCGCGTACCGCGAACACATTTCCACATACTTGTGAGTACATTACAAATAGTAATAATACGCGTACGGTCAGCAAATGTGGGAGAGTTGCAAAGTCTTGCATATCCCATTTCTTCCATTATATCTCCACAAATAAATTCAATTTCTCTAATTTGCTGCTTACTCAAAAATTTCTTAAAATTACCAATGCTTTGCACATTTAATTTGTTCTTTGTACCTAACATATGCTGACCACCATCACCTATTTTGGGATCGCGAGCATCTTCATTGAAATTAAGCATATCATTAACAAAGTTTGTTGATAAACTCAAAAATTCACAAATTGTAGTTAGATGAGTAATTGATTCTGATACTAAATCTTCATATCTCAGTTTTAAATAACGTTGATTTCCCAATGCTTTTTCCTGTTGAATCATAGTTTTAAAAACAAATTGCCATTGCCATGCAAGGATTATATGTGCAGGAAAAATCGTCCGGAGTGGTACTATTTCAGATAATGACCTCTCCATAGATGTAATTACATCCCTTGGATCGCGAATAATATTCACAAACTGAGCTTGTGGATACCAGCTTCGTAATCGATAAACAAACTGCCAATTCTGAGGCTTTTTTTCTCCCCAACGCACATCATTTTTACCCATAGAAGCTGCACAAGCTTGATATAAACAAGCTAGTAGTATTCTGTTATCACCTGGTAGATTCTGTTTCAATAACTCTCTAAACTGTTCTTCATTTAAAATAGAATCATAATAATTGGGGAGGGTTTTGAGTATGCGATCGATATCTTTCACTTGGTGAATTCGATCGCGATATTGTCTCGGAACTTTTTGAAAATATTCAGATTCTTTCGGTATGAACAGATCTGGATGTCTATTGAGCATTAGACGTAGCATGGTTGTTCCCGATCTGCTATAGCCAATTACGAATACGGGATCTAAACGAACATTTTGTTTATTTGTCATCATTAATTAGTCTATATATTATAGAATTTCAAAATTGTAATTCTCTTAGAGAATGAATATTTATTGCTAGTGAATTAATTTTATAGCTCTCTCACCAAAACTATTCTTAGTATCATTTATATTTACTAAGCATATCTTGATATAAATTAATTATTTGATTTGCTTTATTACCCCATTCAAATTCTTTGATTCTCTCAACAGCTTGGGTTGACATTTCCGTAATTATTTTTTGATTCTTTGCAAGAATACTTATCTTGTCAGATACTTCTTTTATAACGTATTCTTTAGAAATTGGCTCGATACTAAAACCAGTTTTTTCTGTTACATATTCTCCAATGCCACCATTGTTAACAACGATACATGGTAGTCCACAAGCCATAGCTTCTAATACCACCGCTCCACCAAATTCGCGGACAGAAGGGAAACAGAAGATATCTGCCCGACGATAATATTCAACTGTCTTATGTTGAGGAACCCAGCCTGCAAATTGCACTATATTGCTTAAATTAAGTTCTTTTACTCTTAATTCTAAAGAGGCTTTTTCTGAACCATCGCCAACTATGGTTAATAGTACTCGCTCGCGGATAGATTGTTCTAATTGAGCAAGGGCTTCTATAACCATATCTGCTCCTTTGTAGGGAACTAGTCTACCAACAAAGAGTAAGTTTATTTTTTCAGACTGTTGGGGTTTAGGTTTATAATTAATAAAATTACTAGAAATACCGTTCTCATAAAACAGTTCTATGTTATCTTCGGAAAATTTAAATAAACTCTTCAATAACTTTAAAGTAAAAGTAGAACCTGCTAGTACTTTATCTGCCTTTTTATAAGTGTCTACATATCCAGGAATTAGATATCTACCAACAGCTCGTAAAAAGTTGAAATGAGCCGATTCTTGTTTAGCTACTTCTTGAAATCCTGATGGGAAAGGAACGCCTCCATTAACTGGTCCAAGAATAAAAGGAGTATTTTTACATTCTCTAGCTATCTTGACTGGATACCTAGGCATCATAGGAGTCAGAGCGTGCACTATATCATAGTCTCCCCTACGCACTTTATTTTTGAATTTTTGATAAACCTTGTGATTAAATTCTGCATATATTGGGTAACTAAGGGCATTATATAGAGGCCAATTTACTCTACCCCTATAAGTTAATTTTTCTACTAAGGAATGATATTTACCACTGAAATTGCTTTCATGGATATAAACAACATCTTTGTGAGCAGCTATTTTTTGAATAGTTTTTTCATTCCTGCCATGGGTAACTAGGGTAACATCAGCTATTTCACTAATGGCTTTGTAGTAATTGTAACCTTCTAAAGGAACGGAAAAACCTTCCGGATTGCATTGCTCTACAATAAGTAATACTTTCAACTTTTTATTAGCCATTTTTATTTCTCCAAATTTGACACCAAGCTAAGCTGTCGTGCTGTCATTATTTTTTTAATACTACTAACGAGACGTTAGGGACTTGCGGAGATTGATCGTCGCTGACACCCCGATGCAAACAATACCTGCTAGTTCTAAAATCCAGTTCATACGAAAAATCTCGCGTTGCCAATGTAGCATATGAGCAACGTGATGGAATGAAGGGGCCCGTGTTACCAGGTATGTGGCTAGAAACATGACACCAAACAGCACCAGCCAATACTTTTGCCAAATGTTTCGCATTGCCCGTGCTGCTAATAAGAATAGAGCAAACACAGCTGTAATTATACCGGTAATCAGCCACATATGAATAGTCAGACGCTGCTGATACCAGCCTTGAGTTCTGGCAAATTCTTTACCAGTCATCATCAACCAGGACTGTAGATCTAATTGTTTATTAAGACCTAGTAGCAGTAAGGCTATCACCAAGCTCCACCATAGTAAACTATGCTGATTGTATCTATTCCTGGAAGATAAGCGACGAGTACGCAGGGCATAGAAAAAGCAACAAGCAGAGGCAAGAAAATATGCAGTAAAAGTAAACCAGCCGATGAAGCTAGGATCGCCAATTCCTGGCTTCCACTGGTTGTTTACGATGACAGCTAATATTTGCATCCTCGGTAATCCTAGCTGATTCATGAAATTTATTTGTCCTTGGCACATATCTAAGCAAGTCAAAAGTTAAAAGAATGAAACTAAGTGTTGGTAAAACTTTTGGCTTTTTGAATTATGCAAATTAAATACGCGACAGCTTATGGGAAATAGTTTGCAATTGTTCCTCCTTCCCTTTTTCCTATTTCCTAACCAAACAAGATGCTAAATTAATTGGGTGCGGCTCTTTTAGAAAGAAAAATTTAACCTTGGCATAAAGCCTAAAATTCATACGGGGCAAAAATTACAAGCTTCAGTCATTCTAAAAATATTTTCGTTCAAATCTCAAAAACAAAATCATATCTTTTTGTAACATTGTGTCACAGGTTGAAAAAAGGTTTTTACGTTTAATTTTTAGCGTAAAGCCTACGGCATAGCTTCGCTTACCGCGTAGCGTCTCTTTAGAGAATCGCTTAATTCTACGCAATTAGGTTAGACAACATAATTTTAGACATAGAAAGGGTTATAGCCGTATAAAGCAATTGTTATTTTCGTCTTCCCAGAAGAGCCACACCCAAATTAATTTGATCCAAGTACTTACATCAAAGGTCGGGAAATTTACACATCTGGTTTAAAGTAGGAAAATTAATGCACTGCTGGACTGCAATATCTGCATTTTTACATCCTGGTATCCTTTCTGGTACGGGATATATGTGAGTATTAAACCAATCACCAACACTAACATTAAAGTTTTTAAATCCCCACCATTTTACCTCTCGCTTAATTTCTGGTTCAACTAGGACTGGATAAAATAGATAAACTGGAGCGGAACCATCAATCACAAGTGGTTTCTTATAGCCATTTTCCTGGCACCACTGTTCCCAAGTCTTAGAAATTTCCCGCCTACATTTACTGTAATAGTCAATTTTTTTGAGTTGATTGAGTCCAAGAGCCGCAATTGGTGCTGGCATTTTTTGACCATAGTAAGTAGGACGAATGCCTTGTTCTTCTTGCCAAGTAGTACTAAAGATTTTGTTGTGGGAATTAAAAGCGTAGTATACATCTCCTAGCCACCAAGACTGAGGATGTTTAAACTGATAAAACTCAAGTAATACATTATTTAACTGCTTATCAATCAATAATTTATCAGGATAGGGAGCTTTTTCATAGTATTCTTTAAGTCTTTGACTCAATACATCGTCATTGGTAACAGCAACACCCCCCTGAATGGTGTTAAAGACCTTAGATCTTTCACTGCTGTAAATGGCAACATCACCAAAGTTACCCACCTTACGTCCTCGATACTCAGCACCTGTAGAATGAGCACAATCTTCAATTACTTTTAAACCACGGCGTTTTGCCAAATCTAAAATAGCTTCATAATCTCGGCAAACTATCCCATAAAGATGGTGCAATAAAATAGCGCGGGTTTTGGAAGTAATTTTGTTCTCTATCTGGTTAACATCCAGTCCATAGGTATCTAATTCAATATCGCAATATACGGTTTTTACACCAGCCCATTTAAAAGCATTAGGAACGACAACACAAGTATAACCAGGCAAGATGACCTCATCTCCTGGCTGTAAATCCAGGGAATAAATACAGGCACTGAGTGCCACCCTTGCGGCCATAAATGCAAAAGCATATTTGGAACCATTCCACTGGGAAAATTCTGTCTCATACTGTGAAACTACTTTTGCATCTTCCCAGGACAAACCACTAGACAACCATTCATTAGCAATTTTAACATCATCCCAATCTAATGTCATGGATTTAAAATTAGACATCCTCAAGGGTCTGCCTAAACTCAGATTGACCACATTACGCATCTGGCGTTTGCCTATATGCTGCAATAAGTTTTTGATTTTGATAGTTTTCATAAATTGTACAAATCTATTAACTTGTTACGAGTCAGCAATACTTAGTATAAAAATAAGTATATAATCTCTCGTTTTTTGATATTAAAAAAAAATACATACAAAAAAACAAGCTTTTCTAGCATATATTACTCCTGTAAAAAAAGTAGGCAGTTTGAAAATAGTAAGATTCATTTGTTTATCAAATAAGCAGATATAGGAATCACACTTGATTCTTGCTATGTATACTGACAATTAAACCTTTTTACGATAAATTCTTAGTTCATTTATTTTTAAAAATTAAATACTACTCCTGTATACCCATAACATCAAGATATTTTTGAACTGCATTTTGGATGGTGAATTGCTCAAGCCAACTTGGAACAACAGACTTTGATTGACCAGACAAAACTTTTACAATTCCCTCTGCCAGGGCTTTTGAGTCACCAACAGGAACAAGTTCGCCATACTTACCATTATCTAATATCTCTGCTGGTCCACTTGGACAGTTAGTAGAAACTATAGGAATTCCCAAAGCCATAGTTTCGATCAAAAAAGTCGGCAATCCTTCCCAAGCTGAGGATGATGCTAACAGGGCTGATTTGGTTACATAAGCATATGGATTTTTTACAAAACCAGGAAAAGATACATCATTTTCTAAACTTAATTCACGTACTAGTTCCTGAAGCTGAGGCTTTTGGGAGCCTCCTCCGAAAATTACTAGTCGAACTGGTTGTAATCGTCGGACTTGAGCAAAAGCTTTAATTAGGGTTGGGAAGTCTTTTTGCTTTTCCAATCTCCCCGCAGCCATAATTACTGGCACATCTCCTGGAGTAAACCAGGGATGATCGATGGGCTCTTTGGCTTTTTCCCAAATTACTGGGCTCAATACCGGGTTATAAATTACCCGGAATCTTTCTTTAGATAATCCAGTTACATTAACTAAGTCCTTAGCTACACCTTGAGAAGCTACGACAATTCCATCTGCTCTAGGATATAAAAACTTTATAAAAAGAGGAGTCCAATGCCTTAAATTGAATATAGGTTTGCTATTTGCTTCCGTAGAAACAGAAATTTGCTCAACTACCACTATCTTTGTAGATATCCCAACCATTAGTTTAGCTAATACTGCTATTTCGTTGGAGTAGTGGTTACCTGCTAGTAAAGCCGTAGGTTTCTCCTGACGTAGATAATCAACTAATTTGGAGAATCTTGGGAGTATGTTCTTAGAAGCTTTTAGGTCTACAATTCGAACTTCTGGTGGCCAATCCCATAGATGAAGAAGTCCAGGAGAATCAACTACCAAGTCTACCTTAATACCACGTTCAATGAAACCACGACTTAAGTTAACCATTATCCGATCAACTCCACCATTGAAAATGGAATGCAGATAAATAGCAATATGAGATGATTCTTTACCCATAGTTAGCTAATCTATAATTAATTTGCTTTAAATAGTGTTAAAAAAATTGGGTGATTGGGTGGCAGTTTCAGGAAAGACTTACCATAGAATTAGAATTGTGTACCCGAATCTGATCGCAGTAAATCTTGACGATGTCTGTTACAGTTCCAGAAAAGTAAATATCCAGTCGCTCAATTTGTTTGGCGATCCACTCACGTCCCACTGGGTTTAGTCTGCTTAAATCTAGGCTACTGCCCTCAAATTCAATTACCATATTTCCGGCTTGGAGGTTTTCAGTCAAACGGATTAGAGATGTTGAATCTCCTTTGATATGGCGAAAGTATGGTACCACTAACAAGGGACAATAACCAATTGGTGTGAATCTGCCTGCGGCTTTACGGAGTTGATGCCACTGACTAACTACCTGGGAGGGATGCACAATCTGGTCTTCTTTTAGTTTGTGGAACAGCCTTTTTTGTTGAGGAACACGGAGTTGGATATCACGAAGAATATCGCACAAAATGCGAGCTTTACCAAGCATACGAGGGCGATTGAACAAATCAACCGGGGCAAACTGCGATCGCACTAAGGATGCATCGAGCATTAGTTCTATGGTTCTAAAAATTTTGGCTCCTTGATAGGAATCGAAAGCTTTGTCTATCTGCACGCCGACGAAGGCACTATCAGTTTCTGCAATCAGGTTAAAATGTTTCTGGCAAAATTCTGGATCGATTACCACCGCATCAAAGTCATGCAGAAGTGCAAAGCGAGTCTTAGTTGCTGACAACCCAATCACCCAAGTTAGCCAGCAATCGATCCAGTTCCAGCGTAATACCCCACAAACGTTTTGCTGCCACCTGTTGTAGTAGAGCAAACGAGGTTGTAAATTAGCATAATTTTCTAGAGTTCTGGCAATGCCATCTGCTCCATACTTTTTTTGCAGTTGAGCTTCTGTAGTATCCACTGCGAGAATCACTTCCCGGCAGCTAGATATGTTAGCACGCTGTAGTGACAGAAGTGGTATATCAATCAGTTCCCACAACTGCCACGGTACGCCTATAATGACCGTGTAGCCTTCTGCTGGATCTTTTAGTGGTGACCAACGGGCTGTAGTCCGGAGAATGGTACGCAGATATGCATACTGACACCACCCAGCTGCATATCCTAACCATGATTTATATCGTTCTGTTACCAAAGCTTATACCTCTTGTTCTTATGTAGATAAACATTAGACTTATGTATCAAAGTCTTTGATGGCAGCTATAATTCTTGCCAAGTCTTCTTCGGTCAAATTATTGTAAAAGGGTAAACGGAGTAAGCGATCGCTCACACTTTCAGTAACTGGACAATCTCCTTCTGAACCACCAAACTTCCGCCCCATTTGAGATAGGTGCAAGGGTAAATAGTGAAAAACACTACTAATTCCTTGGGAACGTAAATGTTCGATGAGAGCCTGACGCTTTTCTAGTGAGGGCATGAGCATATAGAACATATGGTATGCTTGCTCACATTCGGAAGGTACAATCGGTAGTCGTACATCTTTCTCCTGTGCCCAGTCTTGAAGATGATTGTAATAATATTCCCAAATTTGCTGTCGTTTGCTTTGAATCTGTTGCCGAGCTTCAATTTGAGCATATAAAAAGGCTGCAAGTATACCTGAGGGTAAGTAACTAGAACCAATGTCTACCCAAGTATATTTATCTACCTGACCGCGATAAAAACGACTGCGGTTAGTCCCTTTTTCACGGATAATTTCTGCCCGTTCTATATAATAGGGGTCATTGATTAATAAAGCTCCCCCTTCGCCACAGGTGAAATTCTTGGTTTCATGGAAACTTTGGGTTGCTAAACAGCCGAAAGTACCTAGATACTTACCTTTATATTTAGCAAATAATCCATGAGCATTATCTTCAACTACTGGTATACCATAACGTCCAGCAATATCCATGATTGTGTCCATTTCACACCCAACACCTGCATAGTGTACAGGTAAAATTGCTTTAGTTTGGGGAGTAATCAGTTTTTCGAGTTTGGATTCATCTAGGTTGAGGGTATCTGGACGAATATCGGCAAATATGGGACGTACACCCCGCAAAGCAAAAGCATTGATAGTAGAAACGAAAGTAAAAGAAGGAACAATTACTTCATCTCCCGGTTGCATATTTAATAATAATGCAGCCATTTCCAAAGCATGGGTGCAGGAAGTAGTCAGTAATACTTTTGGGATTTGTAGAATATCTTCTAGTAGACTATGACATTTCTTAGTAATGGCACCATCTCCAGAAAGATCCATATTTTCAATGGTCTCTTGGATGTATGCGAATTCTTTCCCCACAGTTACTGGGCGATTAAAAGGAATAGCTGTTGACATTAATTTCTCCAATAATAGTCCAATCAAACTAGTTCGATTTGTGAATCATCGCCAATCAGAAAAGGTAAAGCTTTAGGACATTGGGGCGCGACTTTAAACTGAGCCCGTTGTCCGATAACATTATCCACAATTCGCTGTTGAATACCGATGACTTTTGCATCTTGTAAAATAACGCTATGTTCTATGTCTGCGTCGATTAAAGTTACTCCATCCGCAATGCTACTGTAAGGACCGATGAAACTATTTTCTAAATGACAACCACAACCAATGGTCACTGGTTCGCGAATGGTGCAGTTTACGAAAATTGCCCCATCAGATATTACAGTTATCACCTACTTTTTTTTGCATTGGGAGAGAATTGTCAAGTGTTTGCCAAAAATTCAAAATTCAAGGCTCCAATGTAAAGATTGTTTTATTCTCTCCCTACTTCCTCAGTAATGACACCAGATTAATGAGAATTGTTGATGCATTAAAAGTTACCCTAATTTCTACTGCCGATAATTTTAGCTGGAATACCTACGGCGGTTGCTTCAGTTGGTACATTATTTAGAACTACTGCATTAGCACCAATATTAGCGCGATCGCCGATGGTGACATCACCAAAAATTTTCGCTCCTGCGCCAACATTGACGCGAGTTCCTAGTTTTGGTGCATCAAATGGACGTTCTAGGTAGCGATTACCCAAAGTTACACCTTGGCGAATAATACAATCATCGCCGATGGTGCAATTTCCATGAATGACAATTGCCCCTTGATGTTCAATAATTACCCTGCGACCAAGTTTAACGGTATAAGGTAATTCAATGCCGTAGGTATTGCGGATTTTACGATATAAAGCCCGGTAGAGAATACTAAAGGGAGCGCGGAGGAATTTGGGCTCAATTTTCATCCTCCATACACCAAAGCGTTGAACAGCCACCGCTCTAAATCCAGGCTTTGTCCAATCACGTCCGTGGGCAATCCAGTCTTCTTTAATTTGTTGCCAAAGTCCAAGGGTATTGCTTGTTGCTAGTGTAGGACTTGATATTAGGTCTTGTTGTGTGACCATAATATGTTCTATTTATTGGTAAGTACTAACTCTATTGGTATCTATTGTGGGGATTGAATAAATCCTTTGGCGATCGCACTATTGCGGATAAAATCAATCAAGAAATTTGGTGGATAAGTAGAACGTTGTCCCATCATCATCCAACGTAATTTGGTCAGGGCAAAAGGAAAAGCAAAAGCAGCATCTGCTAAGGATGCATACAGCCAACCGTGATTTTTGACAAAGTAACGTCGCCGAGAATCAAACCAGTACTGTGGACGACGTTTGCGTGGAGCTTTAGGATCGGTAACTCCAGAACTTTGACCGACTAAATGTACCACTCGGCTCTCTGGGACATAATAGCAAGCCCAACCAGCCCTATTAGTTTGCAAGCAAAAATCAGCCTCTTCATAGTACATGAAGTATCCTTCGTCCATTAAACCGACCTGTTCAAAAACTTGACGGCGTATCATCATGCTGGCTCCAGCCACCCAATCAACTTGGGTAATTTCTTGAGGAAGGGTAGGGGGGATAACAGCCCAACGTTCTTTAAATTTTTTACCAAATCGCAGACGTAAACCTGCATTGAGTTCGCTCAAAATGGAATGAAAGCGAAAAGCAGAAACTTGGGGAGTACCATCAGGATCTTCTAGACGACTACCAGCAATTCCTACTTGGGGATGTTCTTCCATAAAGTCCATAAGTACTTTTAAAGCACCAGGACGAACTATAGTATCTGGGTTAAGTAAGAGAACGTAATTTGGGGGAGTAGGAGAATTTAGAGCCGGACGAATTGCAGCATTATTACCAAATGCAAAACCACCATTGTGTTCTAGTGGCATGAATGATACCCAATCTTGCCAACTTTCATTTTCAATAGCAGTTTGAATTTTGTCAACTGAGTCGTCACCGGAAGCATTATCGGTAACAATAACACGGGTTCCGGGGAGCGATCGCACTTCGTCCACAAGAGAATGTAAGCAGTCGATGGTTAAATGAGGTGTACGATAGTTAACAATAACTACGAGCAATGAAAGTAGATTTTTTGGTTCAATTACATTAGACATTTACACAACTTCTTTCTGGATGGTTCCTGTTTGAGATTGGATTTAGTATCTTTTAGCCTTTTTGGAGTAGATTGAGCTGCTTAGTATCTTCTTGGGAAGGCAATCCCGAATCCCGAAGATTCCAAAAGTCTTTAGTTTTTCCACAGTATTCCAAAAATTTATGAGTATCGGCTTCGAGTAAATCTGCCACCCATTCACGGGTTTCTGGATTCCATTGTGGTTTACTTTTGATTTTTTGGAAAAATAGTTGTCTTTTGATTGATATGCGAAAAGATTCTGGAACCAATTTCACTGCATTGCGGAAAATTGAGTATTCACGTAGTTGAGATAGGGTTTTCTTTGGTACAGCCCTGTTAGTTGTACGATTTATGTGAAGATTCAAGTCCATAAACGGCATATCCGGCTCGACACCAAGGAACTCAAAACAGCGATGCATTACTGCTGTCGAGTCAGCTTTCAAATCTTCAGAAAAGATGATGTGGATTTGCTCGTCGGAGAAATAAGGTCGATATTCGTTGATTTGTTGCCAGTAGTTGGAAGCATCGACTAGCCAATCTCGGTTAACTCGCACCGCCGTATTGAAGTCATAGTGAACTGCTTCTCCACCCTGCCCTCGAATCTCCATCCAGAAGGACTCGATTCTAGCAATTGGATTGCGGACAACATAAATCAGTTTTAAATTGGGATTATAAGCAACAATTCGAGAAGCTGTATTCGGAAAAACCTCCTTTTGTGTGTAGGTATTGCTACCTTCTCCTCGCATTTTTCGATCTCCCGACTCTTCATATAGTGATTCATACCAATCTAATCCTCGGGAATAGACCTCATCTTTGGAGAAAAACTGTGGCTCTTTACATTTGACCATAAAAATATCAGGATGTTGCCCCAATAAATTGCAGATTGTGGAGGTTGCACATTTGGACGCTCCAATAACCATGTAATTAGGTTTCATAGCTCTCCTTTTTCAATGTTTACTAGTAGAGACTTAAGGACACTGCCCCAACTTTGGGAGGCATCATAAAATTGCTTTTGCAAACCTAGGCATGCCTTTTGTTTTTGTACATAGAACTGACGGTCATCGCACAACTTCAACAAGGCATCACCATAAGCATTGGTGTCTTCAGGTAGAACTTCAACGACGGCTTCCTTAACATAAGACAAAGCTGGACACACGGATGAAGTAACCACTGGACGACCAGCCAAAATACTTTCAACAACAACTTGGTTAAAACCTTCTGCAAAGTCTTTTCTTGTTGGCACAATCACAACATGCGCCCGATTGAACATTTCACGCATTTGCGGCTTGTTACAATGACCATGGCAGACAAAGGAAGAATCTACTCCAGCTTCCTTCACGGCAAGACATAAAGACTCAAGTACCGACCCTTTGCCACAAATATCAAACTTAATATCATGTCTGCCTTCACTGGTAAAACGCTTGGCAATTTCTAAAAGCTCGAAAACACCTTTATTTGACTCGATGCGACCTGCAAACAACACTCGAAACGGTGAACGTTGCTCATCTGGTTTACCTATTTCTGCAAACTCTGAGCGACGGTAGTGGGGTAAAAATGGCACTATTGGCGGATGTAAACCACCAGTAATTTGTATAACTTGTTTAGCTATATCATCCGATGCTGTTAATATGGCAGCGCAGTTAGTAAACAGATGTTGATTGAGTTTCAAAAGCAATCTCTGTGTTTTGCTTTGCTTAAGATACTTACACCACAAAACACAATGTAGAGAAGGTATCACCTTTACTCCCAACCAATGTAGTAACAACAAGATAAACCAGTGTATTCTACCATCCCCTACCACTGCAACATTGGCTCTAAAACTAAGAGTGGTAGCTATCAACTGGAGTTCATACTGTAGTAAACCTAAATGATAGAGTAATCCTGGGGCTTGGCGTAATGGAGTTGGAAGATGTCGAATTTGAAAGCGTTTGTCATGCAAAAATTGAGCTTCTCCAATGGGGGAAGCGATCGCATAACCTTGGGCATCTAAAGCATCACATACTTCATAAAATTGACTTGAATAGGTAACTGCTACTTGTGATGGATCGTCCTCATCCTTGGTCCAATGTTTATAAGTTTCGATTATATTTCCCGGACCTGGTGCATATAAAATTCTTAGCTTTTTAGGCATTATTGTAGAAAAATAAATTCTCAGATTTTCATGATTTAGAATAACCCTTAAAACTCATGATTATAACTGACAACACCGGCTGTTTGAGGTGATATATCCTGCCACCATTGAGACATTGGACTATCACTTACAACACGCTCAACTAATGCAATTTGTTGAGTATTTAAATGTTTACGCCAAGCACTGGCAATTACATTAGAATTAGACGTGCTGTTGAAAATTGATGTTTCTATTTCTTTTGTCCACGGTAAGTTGCATTTTTGATATATTTGCTTCGATATCTTCAGTGTGTCTGATACCAAGTCTTCGTAAATGATTCGTATGTAATTGGGCTTATGATTACCAGCAGCATGAATTGTTTCACTTGCATAACGCCAGTACCACAACTCTGATTCATCTACTTCCATTGCCTCTATATCTCCAAAAAGTTTTGCCCAGTATGGATCAATATCGGCAATCTGTTTCAGACGTTTTGCATTAGCTTTTTTTACCTCGTCTGTATCATTAACTTTTAAATACCTTTTCTGCCAGGAATTCAAGAATCCTCCAGGATGCCTGACAATGTGAATCACTATAGTATTTGGTCGGTTATTTAGTACCCAATCAGCCCATGCTGGAGCTTGATTTAACTTCAGCACAGTAGATGCTTCCTTGAGTGCTTGTGAATTAGCAAACCACCAAGGTATGAGCCAATCTGGTTGGTTTAACTGAGGCATTACAGAAGAAGCTAGCAGACGCAACCACTTCTTACTGAAGAGTGAAATACCAACCCATTGAAATATCCCCTGATATAAATAGAATTTGTTAGTATTATCGATTCGGTCTCGTCCACTCATCTTTAACGCAGCCGAGGACATCGACCGATCCCACTGTTTTCCAAAATTATTGTCAAGCGATCGCTTGACAGTTGGTGCAGGCAATTGAGCAAGAAGGGATGTTTCTAACTCATTCGGTTCATTGCGACAATGAGTTGTTGTACTAGCATCAAGTATATCGAGTAACCAATTAGTTCCTGAGCGTCCTTGCCCAACAATTAAAATATAGTTTGGTGTCATAGTTTTTGATTTAGTAGTTTGGTTTTATTAAAAATAAGACTTACCTATCTGGTATATTTCCCTGTTCATAGTTAGCTTATTACTTACTTTTGATACTAAGGTATCTACTACAGAATTAAATTTAGATTTTCCTTGTGGCACTTGCATAAGTTCTGAATCTGTGACTCTTCGTTTTCTCTTTTTTAATTACTAATCCTGCAATACCCCCACTTGCTAATGTAAACACTGGATTTGGCATATTATTTAAAGTACAGTCCAACATATATAAGGTTGTAACCACTGATAATACTGCTGCTGGTGAAATTTCAGTTTTAAACCAGGATTTGGCTGGATACCTTAACCAGAAAAAACTTACAGCAGGTAGTAGGGAAGAACTAAATAAAGCAATTAAACCTACCGATCCGTTAATACCAAAGGCAATAATCCATAAACTATCAGTAATGGACACATCTATCAGTTCACCTGTCCAAATTTCTTTATATACACGGTTTCTTCCCCAACCTCCCCAACCAAAAATTGGCTGTTGTCGTGCTTTTTCCGAGAGTAATTCTTCATTACTCATTCTATATCCTAAAGATGAAGCTCGACTTGGTTCGACTATAACTTCTAAAGCCGAGACAGCCCCCTCAATGCGATCACTAGTAAAAACTCCACTTGCCCCCATATATAAGTAAGAAGACATAGCCACAATTATTAATAACATTGCCAAAGCAGTACGAAATTTTTTGGCAACAAACATAATAATTAATCCCAACAACAAATAGAAATATGCACCAGTTGATTTAACTACTACGAATGTGACTAATAATCCCGTAACTAACCACATCATGGGAATGCCCCACATTTGCTTGATTACCCCAGATTGCCATAACCAGATTCCAATAAGTGTTGCAGCCATCATCCACATACCAACTGCAAGACCATGTTCCATAAATACCGTCGGTCTAAACGATCCGTAACGAAATCCCTGAGCAAAAGCTCTGACATCAACATAACCGTAGAGCATTCGATGAAACACTGGACTCATACGAGCTTCATATATGCATAAAGGAGCATAAATTAACCCACTTGTGAATATTGCAATTGCTAAATGGCGTAATCCAACTAGATTATTTAGGTATATACGACCAAGAAAATATGGTATTCCGTAGGATACAGTTTGTTGCAGTAATTGTGCTAGTCCATCATAAGCTCCTAAGCCATTACTCATCGAAGAAGCAAAAGGACATGCACACCAAATTAGCATTGGTAAGTCAAGCCAGCTAAATTTAAATGAGTGGAAGCGTTGAACATCAAAAATAAATGTAGCTAGCAATATACCGTAGCAAGTAGCTGACATCCTTTCATAATCTGGAAAACCGGGAAAGGAAAATCCCGCTTTTTGTGGTAGAAAAAGCCACGCCACGATAAAGCTGATAACAACTGCTCTTTGAGCCGAAAACCGAATAAATAGGTAAAGAACAACTGGTAACCAGAGGAGCATGACTAGTTGTGCTTGGGGACTCATATTTTGTTCGGTTTAAAACTTTTCATCAAGGGTATATAGAGAAATAAATTTTTCATATATATTAATTTATAATTTCTGTGTGACTAAGACTGGCTAATTAGACCAATGTGATAAGTCACAGTTCATAAAATTAGCTAGTTTTTCATTGGATATTTTGAATTGCTCTAACAAAGTATATCGTGTTTCTATAAGCATTGGTTGTGGTAAATATTGTTGTTGAATATCTTTAGCAAATGGCATTTTTTGAATCATTTTATAAGATACATCTCGCCAAGATTGAGGCATCTTTTTTGCAGCTATATTTAGTATCGGGATTAAACGTAATGGTGCAGTAATTTTTGCTCGAATATTATCATTGAAATTATCGCGACTAGCATTTGCAATTATTTTTCCACCGGAAACTAAGTCAATATCATCATCAATCGATAAAAACTGACAAACCTTCTTTAAGGTTAAACCAGGTTGATTAATTAAATCTTCCATTAACAGTAATAGCAAAAATTCTCTGGGGAAAAAATTAAGATATTGCTCGATTTGCATCATATAGTTACTACCATCCAAGCAAATATTTGTTCTTTGAATATGCTGTTCAAAAGTTTCTTCTACTTTTTTGTTACGTTGAAGATGTACATAATAAGAATATGCACGCTCTACAGGGTGTCGCATGATGTAAATTAGCTTTACATGAGGGAGTATCTTGGCTATACGTTCTGCGGTTCGAGGGAACATTTTGTATAGTCTGTTGACGCTTCTCCACAAATCTGGTGGGGTTGGGTATTTTTAAACAAGGAAGCATAAGCTTGTATTCCCAATGCGTACTTATTGTCATCACCAAAAAAATTGGACTCTTTACTTCCTAGTAATGGATTGGCATCTTTAGGAGGAAAATAAACTTGTGGATGTTTCTTAAGGTATCGGTATAAACTGGTAGTTCCTGATTTTGCAGCACCAATAATAATAAAGTCGGGTAATTTCATATTAAAAAATAGCTAATCTATTTATATGGTAAGTTAATATATAATGTTTTGTGAATCTTTTTTATTATCATTTTGAATCTCATTTTATAATAAAATACTACTAATTGGTAATTCAAATCCTAGAAGATGGCGACATACTATGATGCAAAAAATTAATAAAAGTAGAAACGATGTTGTCATAGTATCTTGCCAAATTCCTGTTAGTCCTTCTTTCCAAAGACCATAATTTACTACTAAATAAATAGGTAAATCATTAAAAGCAATAACAATTATGACTCCCACAATTCCCATTAGGGAAAATCCTAATTGTATACCAATAAACATATAAATAAATTTAACGAAATTGCCAATAGCAATATATATAGGTTTACCAATTGCTATTAGAGCTGTAGTATTTGTCGTTACTAGTAGGGCAGGCCACATCCCTAAGGACAAAATTGGCAACATCCAAGCAGCGTCTTTGTATCTGTTATCATATAGTGCCAAGATGAGCAGATCGCCAAAACAAACTACCATAGATACAACAAATGCCATGCCAATTAATAATATCCATCGCTTCTTGATAATTTTCTCTCTTAGTTGTTTGCGAGGTAAATCTTGAAATTTGGCAATTATAGGAAAAATAACTTTCCCACTAATATTTTGAATGAGCTGTCTGGGCATTTCTGCCAAGGCAATAGCAACAGCATAAACCCCTAAAATTTCTAAGGGAAATAATTTTCCCAACATTAGTCGGTCAAGTTGTGTCGCCAAAAATGTCATCATTGTAGATATAAATATCCACCGACCAAAAGAGAAGATTTCTTTGGCAGCATTTTTATCCCAGGCAAAATGATTAGAAATTGAATGATTAGAAATTGTAGGAATTAATCTGTGACTTCGTATTAAATTGATGAATTTTGAGACCAAGCTTCCACCAACAATAGCCCAAATAGTTGGATTTAAACAAGCCCAAAAAATTGTAATTATATTCATGTAGGCATATCCTAAAAGCTCATATCTTGTTAGCTTTAAGGCTTCTAGATCTCGTCTGAGTATAGAAATGCTAGTAGAGTTAAAACTAGCAATTAATGGGTTTAGTCCAACTATCGGTACCAGCCATAGAAAACTTGGTTGTTGATAAAAAGATGCAATAGGCCAAGCAATTAATAAGGTAGCTAGCCATAGTCCCAAGCCTCGAATAACTTGTATTGTCCAAGCTGTATTCAAAAAATCTGGATCGTTACCGCGCTTGTTTTGGATTATGCTAGGGCCAATACCAATATCTGAAAACATTTGTAATCCAGAGATAAACGGATGAATTAAAGCCATCATCCCAAAATACTCTGGAACGAGTAAGCGGGTCAGCAATAAATTAGAACCAAAGCGGATTGCATAACCACCAAATGCATCAATAAGACTCCAAATTGTAGCGCTAATAGCTTGTCGTTTAAGTGTGCTTGATGACATATTTACTTTGATTGTAAGGGAAATTTTTATTATTCATGATTTGGAATTATTGCTATTAACTAGCTATTAACCAAATTTTCGTCTGATAAGCCTACTCTAATAGATGACTGTTGGAGCAAATCCTTAACCTCATTAGACTGAAATAGTGCCGCCAATTTCCCTGTTTCTACGGCAATGTTATGGCGTTGAGCAACTAGCTCATTCCCCGTCTGACCCATTTGTTGGAGTTTTTTCACGGGTAACTGCAACACTTTACCCATAGTTGCTGTTAAATCCTCTAAGGACCCAGGTGTTATCAGCCAGCCGCAATTACCATGCTCAATTAATTCAGGAACTCCAGCAATGCAACTACTGATGACTGGACGACCTAAAGCCAAAGCCTCCATTGCCACTACCGGTAAACCTTCAGCAAAACTAGGTAATATTAAGGCTCGTGCAGCTAATATCTGGTCTCGCACTTGAGTACTACTAGCCCAACCGGTAATCTCAATGTGATTATGTAAATTCAGTTGAGCGATCGCAGTTTCAATCTCACCTCTCAAAGAGCCATCGCCAACAAACACTAATTTAAAATCTAATCCCTCACCGGCTAATTTAGCTGCTGCTTCGACTAAAAGTAAATGTCCTTTTTGTTCGTCCAGTCGTCCAACACAGACTAAACGAGGCTCTTCTGACATCGGAGTCTCATATTCGCGCAAGAATTTTTCATCTACACCGCAGTGAATTACATGAATTTTTGACCAATATTGGCGATCGCACCATCGATATAACTGACTCTTACCAAAGGAGCTGATTGCTACCACAAAAGATGCTCGTTTGATTTTCTCATCTAAAGCAAGAACAGTAGCTCTGTCAAACTCCTGGGGACCATGAATAGTACAACTATAGGATGGACCACCTAGAGCATGACACAGCATAGCTACCGTAGTTGAATTAGTACCAAAGTGAGCGTGAATGTGGGCTATTTCCAAATCAGAAGATTTAATCAGGAGGACACAAGCCTCAGCCAGATACGCTAAATTCCTCACAAGTCCCCGGTCTGAATGCCAGCCTATTTTCCAAGTTAGCTGTAAACCTCTTAGAAAGTGAACGGGTTTAGTGAAGAAAACTTGAATTACAGCCAAGAGTAAGCTGAGAATGCCAACACCAAGAATAGATTGAGTTTTCCTTAATTCCAGTTTGTCTGCTTCGTCAACTAATGCAGAGGTACAGGGACGAATGGAAAACCGAGCGACTTCGATCCCCCAAGCTTCAATACCTATAATTTCTCGTCGGATGAAGCTATGACTCACATGAGGATAATGATTAACTAGATAGGCAATTTTCATATCTGCATACAAATCGGAAAAATTATCCCCTGATTCAGGAATTGTAAATGTTTGTGATAAATCTGCAATCTGTTTGAATTAGGCAGCGAGAGCTGGAAGCAGAAGTCAGGAGGGAAAAGCTTACTAAGCCTTCATTCTGGACTCTCAATTTGTGCTAACCTTTAACCGTAGTGCTATACTTTATCAAAATATTGATGTCCCCGATAGTTCATTGTCCGTGAATTTCGACTAGTAAATTCACCAACAGAAGGATTTCCCTGGGGATAAGTAACCCCCATTGCTTGTTGCCAAAGTTCTGCGGATGCAACTGCAATCTCATAGGTGTTAGTAGGTGATTTATGAACGTGATACCACTTTTTTTGCTGACACTCCTTGCACCAAAAAGCTTCTAACCACTCATTTTCAAGGGTGACTGCTGTTTGAGAAGCTATTAACATTAATGCTTCTCGTTTCCGCACACCTCGCTGCTGTAATTGTCCTGGACTCGAGGTAAATAATGGATACTTTTGACTAACACTATCTAAATAACATCCATGAATTGGACAGTATATTGCTCTTCGTTTTGAACGTTTCCGATTTCGGTCACACCTTCTCTGCAATTCGACCTCCTCTCTCCACAACTAAGGGTTAATGACCTATCCTCGACATACTTTGCTTATGGAAAACACGCTTTGTTTCCAAATTGCAAACTAACAGGATAAAGAAGGTTACGTTGGAGGGACTGAGATCAAATGACCATCGAAGCCCAGCTCCATCAATTCATCTTTGTTAAATATTTAATTTAGATATTTACTCACATCTTGCACCAATATAAATTTATGTGATTTAATCACATAGTATTAAGGAAAAAAGCTCAGTAAAATAATGTAACTTTATTGTGCCTTATTTAAGTTTTTCCAAGTTTATACGGTTAGGTGCAAGATATGAGTCCGACTAGCTGCGTTTTTTCGCTTCTAGTAACGAATGAAACAAACACATTTTTATTGTTTGGCTAAAAGCCTTGCTATATAGGGGTTATAAAATGTGCTAGTTAGGAATTGACGCAATGTCAGAGTTATTATTTATTGTATTCACTACTATTTGGTACACATCAGCAAAATATTGAAAGTTTTTTTGTGAAAATAGCAGTTTGAATTTGGAATAGATGTTAACTAATATTTAAGCCTATAAATAATTGCAAAATAACACTTAAATATATTAATATCTACTATGCTAATCTGATAGCTGTACTATGTTAGATGCTTAAATTAAGAATAGAAGTTATGTTTAATCATTGAAAACATTTTGACTTGTAATTTGTCAAAAATTAACCTTTAAGTCTAAATATGCTTTCACAATTAAATTCGTGTTTCTAGAGACTACATATTAGTCAATGATGATTTTTCAATTTGGCTCAGTTACATTGTATTTTCACCATGCTCCGTAAACCAACAATAAATCGCTTATTTATTCGCTCATTTATTTTTGAGTTGTTTAGTGATAAATGTACTTGCAACATATCAACTAATGATAGTTAATATTTTTTTGCTTACAATAAATAATATAACTACAAATATTGGTATAGGTGGTGACTTTAAATGAATTTCATATTTATTTTAGATTATCAACACATATAACTTAGTCAATTAAGACGACAAATAACAAGGGTGTATCTACTGAAAACGATTAAAAGCTAAGTATTGAATTGATTTCAAACAAAAATGGGGACTATCCGTCGGGATGTCCGCCATTCTTGCTAATTTCTCATTTAGTCTATGGTTTGGGCTTATAGGTAGAGGCAACTTGTAATTCTTTGAGCTGTTTGTCATCTACACTGGCAGGTGCTTCTGTTAACAAACATCGTGCTTGTTGTGTCTTAGGAAAGGCGATTACGTCACGGATTGATTCTTCTTTGGCCAGTAACATTACTAATCGATCCAAGCCATAAGCAATACCACCGTGGGGTGGGGTTCCATATTCAAATGCTTCTAGGAGAAAGCCAAATTTATTATGTGCTTCTTCTGGGGAAAGTCCGATGGCATCAAATACTTGCTCTTGGATTTCCCGTTGGTAAATCCGCAAACTACCACCACCTATTTCAAAGCCGTTGAGAACTAGGTCGTAAGCCTGGGCGCGGGCTGTTTTTAAATCCTTGATATCATCGGGATGGGGAGCGGTAAAGGGGTGATGTAAAGCTTCTAGGCGCTTTTCGTCGGCATTCCATTCAAACATGGGAAAATCAGTAATCCACAGCAGATGATTTTTATCTGGCTCAATTAACTGAAATTCCTTAGCCATGAATTGCCGCAATCTATCTAAGGTTTTATTGACAGTGGGGGTATCACCTGCTCCAAATAAGAGTAGATGTCCGGGTTTGGCACCTGTGCGAGTTAAAATTTCTTGTTTTTGTTCCGGGGAAAGGTTGTCTTTAATGGCACCGATGGTATCTATTTCCCCATCTTCCCGTACCCGGATAAATGCTAACCCCCTAGCACCAGCTTCGCTGGCTTCTTTAAAGATATCTCCACCGGGTTTAATGCGGACATTGGAAATAGCATCATTACCATTGGGGATGGGGAGAATTTTCACAATTCCCCCATGGGCGATCGCTTCCCGGAAGACTTTGAAACCACTATCTTTCAGGATGTCAGAAACATCCACTAGTTCTAAACCATATCTGGTATCTGGCTTATCTGTACCGTAGCGTTCCATGGCTTCAGCATAGGTAAAGCGAGGGAAAGGGGTAGGCACATCAATTCCTTTCACAGCTTTAAAGATATGAGCCACTAATTTCTCATTTAGGGCGATAATATCTTCTACGGACATGAAACTCATTTCCATGTCCAATTGGGTAAATTCTGGCTGTCTGTCAGCCCGTAAATCCTCATCCCGGAAACAACGGGCAATTTGATAGTATCTGTCACAACCAGCTACCATTAATAGCTGTTTGAACAGTTGGGGTGATTGGGGTAGAGCAAACCATTCACCGGGGTTGACACGGCTGGGTAAAATAAAATCCCTAGCACCTTCGGGGGTAGAACGGGTTAAGACAGGGGTTTCCACTTCAATAAACCCTTCATTATCTTCCAGGAACCGACGCATAGCTTTCACTACTTGATGGCGAATTTGTAAATTACTCGCCATGCGATCGCGTCGTAAATCTAAGTAGCGATACTTAAGTCGTAATTCTTCTTTTACCGGATCGGTTTCCGCAGTGGAAACTTGGAAAGGTAGTTGTTTGTGAACGCCATTGAGCAAGTTAATTTGCTCGGCGTAAATTTCCACTTCCCCTGTGGGTATACGGGTATTCAGGGATTCTTCTGGACGTTGTGTTACCCTTCCTTGGATTTCCACAACATATTCATTACGCAGAGAGTTGGCTAGTTCGTAGGAATCTGGTGTGCGTTGGGGATCACTGACAATTTGCACAATGCCAGAGCGATCGCGTAAATCTAAAAATATCACGCCCCCATGATCGCGGCGACGGTCTACCCAGCCGTATAAGGTAACAGTTGCTCCAATGTCCGTGTTTCGGAGTTCGCCGCAATAGTGAGTTCGCATAGGGATTATTTCTTAATTACAGATAATTACAGAGCCAAAGACAACAAGTAAATGTCACAGCTTTTTCATTATCTAGCATCATTTGTACTTCTGATAATTCCAGATCAATAAATCTCAAATAATTCTGCCTATTTGGCAGATGTGGGGAGCAGAGGGAAGGAGTGAAGGAGGGAAGGAGGGAAGGAGTGAAGGAGGGAAGAATTCTAACTCCGAACTCCTAAGAGCGCGGTGCAGTCAAAACATCCCAGGCAGCTTTGGCGGCTGCTTGCAAGCGATCGCCTAAATCTTGTACTTCTTTAGCTATAGAATCCCAGTTTTTTTGAGCTTCTTGTTGAATCATATCAAATGCGTGTTCGATGCGATCGCGTTCTATCAACTGGTTTGCTTCAATGGTTTCCCGTGCTTGACGTACTGCGTTTAAATAAGTCTCGCGGGTGAGCGTACCAGCTGACTGAGCCTCGGATTGGGCGCGTTTTTTAATCGCATCAATCAAAGCTTTGGTTTCATTTTTTACTTCGTCAGTTTCACCAGCCATTTCCGTTTCTACTAGAGCATTAGTTTGTGGTGTAACTTCGACGATCGCTTTGTTTTCAGTGTTTTTATCAGTCATAACAATTTTGGATTTTAGATTGTTGGATTGTGAAAAACAGATAATCTGTTGTTGATTTTGGGTGTTGCTGAATAAAGATATGAATTTGAGATACCTCTCCCTCCTGCCCTGCAACGTAGACACGAAGTGGCTTCTGTTAAGTAGCCGCTCTCCGAGTGTCTACACTCCTTCACTCCTTCACTCCTTCACTCCTTCCCTCCTTCCCTCCTTCCCTCCTTTCAATAGCCTCTTGCCAACATCTGTTGTTCTAATTTTAATAATGCAGCAACTCGCTCTTCCGTAGCCGGATGGCTGGAAAATAAGTTCCCTAAAAACTTCCCTGACAAGGAATTAATAATTAATAAAGGCTCAAAGGCTGGATTCGCTGTCATTGGTATTTGCCTTGCTGTGGATTCTAAACGCTGTAAGGCTTGAGCCAAAGCACGAGGATTCCCAGTCAATTTAGCGGCACCAGCATCAGCGGAGAATTCCCTTGTCCGAGATATGGCTAATTGGATAATTGTTGCTGCTAGGGGGGCTAGAATAACCGTGGCGATGATTCCCAAAGGATTTCCTCCTCGATCATCATTTCGGGACATACCACCGAACCAGAGGCTATAACTCAGCATTTGTCCCAAATAAGAAATAGCACCAGCAATGGTAGCTGCAACGGCTTGGGTAAGGGTATCTCGATTAGCGATGTGAGTCAGTTCGTGGGCAATTACCCCTTCTAGTTCTTCTTGTGGGAGAATGTCTAAAATTCCTTCGGTAACGGCGACAGCTGCGTGTTCTGGGTCCCGTCCTGTAGCAAAGGCATTAGCATTCTGACTGGGAACTATATATACCCTTGGCATGGGTAGATTTGCTCTTTGGGATAATTTTTCTACCATCTGGTATAGTCCCGGTGCAGCTTGGGGGGAAACTTCCCGAGCGTGGTAAGCTCCCAAGGCAATTTTATCCGATTGATACCAAGCAAATAAGTTGGTTGCTGCTGCCAAAATTAGCCCAATTATCAAGCCACCAGTACCCCTAATTACTAAATGGCTAATTGCAATCAAAAGACCACTTAGGGCAGCTAGCAAAGCAGCAGTTTTCAATTGATTTGTCATAGTTTTTGTTCTCCTGCTAATGCTGTCAAAGCAAACAGCATTATTGAAGCCGCAATTTAATTGTATCGACCCTAACATTAAGGTTTAGGGTAGAAATTGCACTCCAATTTAGTACGGTTCTCTCACTTATATTTCATAATATATTCTGGAGAATTTGCCAGTAATTTTTATTATTTAATACCACTTTGACTACATAATTCATAGGCTATTTATAAAATAAATATTAATTTTTTGGCAATACATTGTGCTGTATATTTAGTCAGATAATTTTTGGGAAAAACATCTATCTTTAGTAGTATTTATTTCAATAAAATGTTAGTCAGTGTGCTATGGATTCTGGTATCGGGCCTTTTCGGGGGTCAAATTGCCCGTCGTTTGGGGGCACCGCCTTTAATTGGCATGATTCTAGTGGGGATGATTATTGGTCCCCAGGTTGCTAATTTACTCAGTGTGGATGTACTTAATGCTGCTGATGAATTAAGAACTGTGGCAGTGATGATTATTCTCATGAAAGCGGGTTTGGGTTTGGATAGGGAAAAGCTGGCTCAACAGGGTACAGTTGCTCTACGGTTAGGATTTTTACCAGCTACAGGGGAAGCGATCGCTATTACTATTACGGCGATGTTTTTGTTTAAATTTGATGTGTTTACGGGGCTTTTGCTCGGTTGTGTGATTGCTGCTGAATCCCCTGCGGTGATTGTTCCAGGAATGTTGCGACTCAAAAGTTTGGGTTGGGGTGTGGCTAAGGGTATACCTGATGTAATTTTAACTGGTAGTGCCCTATCTGATGTGTTGCTGTTGTTAGTATTTAGCCTATTGGTAAATTTCTTGGGTAAGGAGGGTATACAAAATATTACCCTTCTGGGGGGATTCAGTTTAACTGCTATTCAATTATTACCTTTACAGATAGTTTTACAAATAGGCTTGGGTCTTATTTGTGGCTATTTAGCAGCCCGTTTACTAGTTTATGTATTGGCAAGTCAAAACTGGACTCAAAATGGTATCCAAGATAGTTTAATTGCTGCTAGTTTAGCTTTGTTCACTGTAATTTCTGCTAAGAGTTTCCCTTATTTTTCTGGTTATTTAGCAACTATGGCAATGGGCTTTTTCCTCATTGAATTAGATGCACCCTTGGCTCGGAGATTGCGGGTTGGTTTTAATAGTCTGTGGATAGTTGCTGAGATTATTTTGTTTGTGTTAATGGGGGCAACTATTCAATTACAAGTGTTAGAAAGTATGCTTTTACCAGGTGTGTTGATTTTAGCTGTGGGACTATTTATTGGTAGAGCAATTGGTTGGTATCTTTCTACTTGGGGTAGTAATTGGAATTGGCGAGAAAAATTATTTTTACTGCCAGGAAATTCTGCTAAAGCCACCGTACAAGCAGCCATTGGCGCAATTCCCCTCAGTCAAGGGATTGCAGGGGGAGAAATAATTTTAGCGATCGCAGCTTTATCTATTTTAATTACCGCACCTTTAGGGGCTTGGGCAACGGCTACTTTTGCTCCTAAGTTATTACAAAAGGGAGAGGTCGATCCCACAAAAGTCACGGTTGCTAGCCGTACTTTGTTATTAGCTGCGGTGGATACTTCTCCTTTAGCCGTGGAGGTGTTGAAGAAGGTAGGAGATTTAGCCAGACAGACGAATGGTGAAGCGATCGTATTATATGTGATTAGTATTCCCGATGAAGCTGCTGTGGAAAAACTTAAAGTCCAAACTCAGCAGTTATTATCTGATATCCGCTATGAATTTGTAACTACTACGGGTAATATTCCCGAAGAGATTATTAATGCTGCTCAGAGGTATGAGGTTACTGATATTATTCTGGGAAAACGGGGACACCAACCTTGGGAAAGGGTGTTAGTTGGTTCGGTTTCCCAAGCTGTGTTGGAAGCGAGTTCGATTCCTGTAATTTTAGTGGAAAGTCTGCAAAACTGAAAAACCTCACCCGCCTGCGGCACCCTCTCCTTATTAAGGAGAGGGTAAAAGAGGGATTAACCCTGTTCTGTCACTCTGGGAAGATAAAAATAAATGTAGGTTGGGTTGAACGGAGTGAAACCCAACAATACCAAGGTTTTTGATGGTTGGGTGACTCTTCGATAAGCCGCTCCGCTAACAGACTAAAGCCTGCAGGGTAGGTGGGCTTTGTTCGTGTAGCGATACCCTTCTGGGAGATGGGACAGGATTGCTTCGGCATCAGCAGCAGATAGTTGTTCTAGAGTTTTAGATTGCATGGGTTTAGTTTTTCGGTGGGATTTGGACGTGTAATACCAATTCAAATAATGTTTGCGACACATACATGATTCGTAAGGGCACGGCATCCACAATCTTTTAGTGTATAAAACTATCACTATGGTGCCGTGCCCCTACCCATCCACCCATCTGTCCCATTCTTTTTTCAAAATGGTATAAATATTATCTCTTTGAGAACAATCCAAAATCTAAAATTGGATTACTGCTTCAGTAATGGATAATAAAATTGCCCTTCACCAACAGTTACTCCAGCACGCTCGCCTGCTACTTTACCACTACCAGTAAAATAATCAACCCTTCCAGCACCTTTAATTGCCCCTCCCGCATCTTGATCGAGAACATAACGGCTGACTATGCGGTGTTCCATTTTACCTTCACCATTGGGGAAAGGCAAATAAGCGCGGATTAGGGCTAAAGCACCCGGAGGCATAAGGGATTTATCTGTAGCGATGGAACGATCTTTAGTCAGAGAAACGGCAATAGAACCCCCTGCTGGAGAGCCATAGGTTTCTCGGAAAAACACAAAGCTGGGATCGCGGGGAATGTATATGTTTAAGGCTTGGGGATTTTTCTGGAAATAATCCAGAATTGTGGGCATGGTGACTCCCTGTTTGGGTAGAACACCATCTTGAATCATTTCCCGTCCGATGCTTTTATAATTGTGGGCAACGTTACCTGCATAACCCACGGTGGTTTGAGTTCCATCGGTTAGTTGCAATCTACCAGAACCCTGAATTTGAATCATATATGGTTCTAAGCGATCGCGAAACCAAAATAATTCTAACCCCTTTAATTTTCCTTGAGAACCTTGTAAACCATCTGCCCCTTCCAACTCTAACCTGGTGGGGTGGGGTCTCCTCCAGGATTTAATATCTGGAGGTAAGCGATACATGGGGTAGCGATATTCTGCGGTGGGAACCCGGCTAGCAGCATAGATGGGTTCATAATAGGATGTAAATAATACGGAACCTCTGCCATTGTGACCCACCGATTGATACAGCACAAATTCCTTAGCGATCGCAGCATTTAATTCCTGTGCTGATTTAGACTGTAACAGAATTTGCCGGAATCTGGTTAAACTTTTTTTCACGCGATCGCGGCTAATTTCTGGTATTTTATACTTCTGATAAGCCCGCACTGCCCTAGGGGTTTGTAAATATTGCAAACTGCGATCGATTGCTGTTAATAGTGCCTTTTTATCACCATCTTCTCCGAAAATTTGCTGGTCTTTACAAGAATTATCTACTTCACAACAAGTAAATGGAGCTTTGGCAATGGGTACTAGGGGTGGAGGGGATGTTGGTTTTGATTTATCTTTGGTTGTTTGGGGAGAACTAGAAGTTGGTAAATACCATTTTTGTACCCTACATTCTGGGCGGCTCAGTGCCAGATATCCCAAAGGCTGTAATGGGGTAAAGAAAATTAAAGGTGCTACGGAGAGACTAAAGATAACAGTAGGTAATTTGTGTTTCACAACAACAAGCCACAGAAAGCGATCGCAAAATACATGATTTATACTGAGTCTACTGTGAAATCTGTCCGGCTCCAACTACGTAATATTTTGGAAAAATTGGGATGCTGCCGATTTTTTCCGAAATTGATTATGTGGGCGTTGTATATATAATCAGAACACTAATTCGCTTATCAATACTGTTATAAATAGCCACGGGACATAACCCACTAAACCCAGCCTTAATGTCAAGACTGGGTTTTTGGCCATCTTGTCCCTATATATGACTCATATTTGATTTTTGTTGGCGTAGCCTGCGCTTGCGCTTAAAAATCTCAGTACATTTTCTGTTCCCTGTTAAGAGTTCCCTAGGGCGTGTTTTCAAACCCAAAATTAGTGTCAATTGTAGGTTGGGGAGCCACTCCGTTACGGAGGTTCCCTCCGTTATAGTCAGTGGCGTTTGAGGAACAAAACCCAACAAATCGGACGAAGAATGTTGGGTTTCACTTCGTTCCACCCAACCTACGCAATAGTTTGAAAACAGTCCCTAGCATCACGAGTGATTTCACAAATCAAACCGGATTCCTATATTACTTTTTATACTGCTGTAGTTGCTCTACGATATAGTCTTCTAGCTCTTGCCTTTCGCGGTTACTTGCCTGACGCTGATAATTCCTTCCCGTTGCTTGAATAAATCGACGTTTTTCACTTTGGGAACCCTTACCAGAAAGTTTTTGTTGCATTTCTTCCCAGGTTTTCAGTGCCACAGCTTCACCAAATTGGAAAAGTGCAGCAGGCAGTAATTTTTTTGCTTCGGCACGAAAATCTTCCTCAGTTTCCAACTCAGAAAAATCTACATGGGCGAAGTCTATATCAATTTGAAATTTACTCATTCAATTATTAAAACTCACTTATACTGACTCCTGTCAAGTGGTTCCAACTTCATCTTCACTAAATGATACACAAGGGCTATCAATTTCCTGTAATGGTTGAAATGAATTGCAAAAAGTTACATTACTACAATTAACCCCTACTTCCTCAGGGTGAAGACATTGTGGAGTACTTTCTACTAAGTCATAAAAAACACATTCATTACATATAGTTTTATGATGTTGCTTTTCCATAAAAATTTTAGTTCATTTAGCGATCGCAATTCATTGTAAATCTTTCAGTATTAGGACTTACGCACTCGTGAGGAAAAATAAGGCTTTGCGATTACTTCACTTCGTTCGTCCGTTCCGGACATGCTACGCAAACGTAATGACGTAAATACGTAGCTTTTGCGTAAGCCCTGAGTATATTAGGCAATATATTTAATCATGTTGTCAGTTAATATACTAAAATAATCTAAAAATTGATATGCCAAAATAATCGCAAAACATGAAGGGGGATGGCGTATTAATGGTGATTGGCAAATGATTGAAATACTAGAGAGAAATGTTCGTAGTGCTGGTACAAAGGCTCAAGATATTCTTCGTCCAGGATACCTTCCTAGTTGGGCAAGATATATAGGTTGGGGTTGGTATTGGAGTAGGTTTGGTAGGATGGGTTTGAAAATTTTTGAAAGTGCTGATTCAGAGGTAGCTTTCTTTTCTCATCTTCAAAAATGTGGAATTTAATTTCAAGCGCGATCGCTCTTGTTGTGTATATAATTTTAGATCGCGTAACATACAAAACTGATGACAACGGTGCTTTAGGTTTCTGGTTCGTCACCTAAAAGTTGATCTATAGTTTGAAGTCTCTGTTGAGAACCACCACGCACGCGATGAATACGCACACTTCCTTCCTGCTCCTCAACTTCTTCACTCACCGTGAATAAAATATAGAATTGCTTTTTATAGAGAAGTTGACGCACCTCAATTCCCATATATTGACTTTCGAGAGCCAATGAGCAACGCTTCGGGAAATTTTCTAGGGTCAACATAATTTCATAACATCCCCTCACCCAACGATAAGCTTGTTCTGGTGAATCCTCCTTAATCCAAAGGAAAATACTTTCTATATCTGCCACTGCGGTAGGAGAGATTTCAATCTGGTAAGCCATACTTTTCCCGAAGTTGCTTCCATGCTTCCTTTAAAGGTATACCTTCTCCTCGCTCGAACTCCTCAATACTCTTGCGAACACCTGCCATAGACTCAAGCAATTCAATTTTATCAAGAAGTTGCTGGTAGCTTTCAGCATCTTGAATAACTACAGCAGCTTTGCCATTAACAGTCAGAACCATTGGTGTTTTGGTTTCTCTGAGCCTTGCCAGGAAAGCTTTAGCACTCCGTTGAAACTCAGAGAGAGGATGGATGTCACTCAGACTAAGCATTATATTTTCAATAAATTATTTGATAATTTCATGTTAATAGTTTGAAATTATTTTGTCTATCATGCGATCGCTTGTATGATAAATAAGTCTAAAATCCAGATTGAAAAGCAAAGTGGAGAATAAGATCCCCAATTTTACCAATCCTATCATTCATAGGGGCGGAGTTACCCCGTCCCTTGTATTTTAGGGGTGAACGAAAAAATATTATATATTCATGGTTAGGGCACGGCGTGTTTCATATTTTTGGCAATATGGTTATGTTATCGGTGCCGTGCCCCTACAATTTGGGATCGTTTGGCACCCAAGAACACACAAAATGTCTGTCCCCAAATGCCTCATCAATACGACTTACAGCAGGCCAGAATTGATTATCCTTAACCCAAGGTGCGGGATAAGCTGCTATAGGAATATGGAGCCTAAATTATCTTCAAATGTGCTAACTTGCGTATTGTTCACAAAGGCTACTTTATCACCGTTGCGGAAGATATCGACCCCATTCCCCGAAGCCTCAAACTCCAGGTTGTTAGTATTACCTGCTTGAAACTGAGTATTCCCCAGCTGGAAGTTTTCAATTATATCGAATCCTTCTCCCACCCTGAGAACGACGGTATCCTCACCCCCATTCAGTCGAATAATATCGAAACCAGAGCCGGAATTAATGAAATCATTACCAGAACCAGTATTAATGGTGTCATTACCAGCTCCACCAAAAATCCGATCATTGCCACCATTACCGTTGATGATATCGTTACCACGACCACCCCAAATTCTATCATTGCCCGAAGCAGCATTGATCAGGTCATTACCAGCTCCACCAAAGATCCGATCATTGCCACCATTGCCGTTGATAGTATCATTACCACGACCACCCCAAATTCTATCATTGCTTGAACCACCATTGATCAAGTCGTCACCACCATCACCAAAGATCCGATCGTTACCACCATTGCCGTTGATGATGTCGTTACCACCTCCACCCCGAATTCTATCATTACCCGAACCACCATTGATATTATCGTTACCACGACCACCCCGAATTCTATCATTGCCACCATTGCCGTTGATGTTGTCATTGCCACCACGACCATTAATCAAATCATCTAATGGTGTGCCGTTTAATGCGTCTGGTTGGCCTGTCCCAATAATCTCATTTAATATGTCATTCATAAGTTTTTACTTAGGGTAAATACACTATTTTTTACAGTTTCATGTACTAATATATGTATTTTTTGTCGCCAGAAATATTTATTTTTAGTATTTATTGTGTGAATATATCTCAAAGCATAATTCAGAGTGGTGAATCCTCCTTTATCCAAAGGAAAATAATAAAAATGCACGCTGATAATTATTTATCAAGGTGCATCTGTGATTATGTTTTATTTACCAGTTGTTCTTAGTAGTACCCACTCAACTATTCCTGGGAATATGCTTCCATTGGTACACAAGAACACACAAAATTTCTGTCCCCAAATGCCGCATCAATGCGACCTACAGCAGGCCAGAATTTATTATCCTTAACCCAAGGTGCGGGATAAGCTGCTTGTTCGCGGGAATAGGGGTGATTCCATTCTGCTGTCAGCAAACTGGCTGCGGTATGGGGTGCATTCTTCAGCAAATTATCCCCAGCATCCACCTTACCAGATTCAATCTCAGCAATTTCTTGGCGAATGGTAATTAGTGCCTCACAGAAACGATCTAACTCTGCTAGGGATTCGCTTTCCGTTGGTTCCACCATGACTGTACCAGCCACGGGCCAGGAAACTGTGGGGGCATGGAAACCAAAGTCCATTAGCCTTTTGGCAACATCATCAATTTCCACTCCGGCGGATTTTTTCAAGTTACGCAGGTCTAAAATACATTCATGGGCTACTAGACCATTGTTGCCTTTATATAAAACAGGATAGTAATCTTCCAGGCGTTTGGCAATGTAGTTGGCGTTGAGAATTGCTACCTTGGTTGCATCTGTCAAACCATCTGCACCCATCATGGCAATGTACATCCAGGAAATTACTAGGATGCTGGCACTACCCCAAGGAGCAGCGGATACTGCGCCCATACTTAGTTCTCCACCCATTTTCACTACTGGATGTGCAGGGAGGAAGGGCATTAGATGGGTAGCAACCCCAATGGGTCCCATTCCTGGACCACCGCCACCGTGGGGAATACAGAATGTTTTGTGCAGGTTGAGGTGACATACATCAGCACCAATATCCCCTGGACGACAAAGTCCTACTTGGGCGTTCATATTCGCCCCATCCATGTATACTTGCCCACCGTGGCTGTGAACTACGGCGCAGATTTCTTGAATTGCTGATTCAAATACGCCGTGGGTGGAGGGGTATGTCACCATTAAAGCGGCGAGTTCGTTGCTATGCTTTTCTGCCTTGGCTTTCAAGTCATCTAGGTCAATATTACCTTCATCATCGCAGGCAACGGCAACTACCTTCATGCCACACATTACCGCACTGGCGGGATTGGTTCCGTGGGCTGAGGTGGGGATTAAACAAACGTTGCGGTGTCCTTCTCCCCGACTTTCATGATATTGGTGAATTACCAACAATCCAGCGTATTCCCCTTGGGAACCGGCATTGGGTTGGAGGGAAATGCCCGCAAATCCGGTGATTTCTGCTAACCACTCCTCTAATTGCTGGAATAGGAGTTGATAACCCTTGGTTTGGGATTGGGGGGCAAAGGGGTGAATCTGACCAAACTCCGCCCAAGTTACGGGGATCATTTCCGATGTGGCGTTGAGTTTCATGGTACAGGAACCCAAGGGAATCATGGATGTTGTCAGGGACAAATCTCTAGATTCCAATTTGTGCAGGTAGCGCAGTAACTCTGTTTCTGAGTGGTAGCTGTTGAATACGGGATGGGTGAGGTAACTACTTTCGCGGCAGAGGTTTGGAGGTAATGAAGTAGGAGGAGTAAAAGAAGTGGAAGGAGTGGGGGAATTACCTGCGAAAATATTTAACAGGTCTGTGATATCTTCAGTAGTGGTAGTTTCACTCAGGGAAATACCTACACTATTGTTATCAAAAATGCGGAGGTTAATTTTCTGGAGTTCGCAAGCAGCGAGAATATCTTTCATGCTGCGGTTGCCTAAATCTACCCGCAGGGTATCAAAGAAGTATTCATTGGTAATGTTGTAACCAAGCCGCTTTAAACCTTCTGCTAGGATGGCAGTTTGCTGATGGATTTTTTGTGCGATCGCTTTTAATCCAGCAGAACCATGATATACAGCATACATACCTGCCATCACCGCTAGCAATACCTGTGCTGTACAAATATTACTGGTAGCTTTCTCCCGGCGGATGTGCTGTTCTCTAGTTTGCAAGGATAGGCGATATGCTGGATTGCCTTGGGTATCTTTCGAGACACCCACAACTCTTCCAGGAACCTGACGCTTATACTTTTCCTTGGTAGCAAAGTAAGCAGCGTGGGGTCCCCCATACCCCATAGGAATACCGAAACGTTGAGTACTACCTACGGCAATATCAGCACCAAATTCACCGGGGGGTGTGAGTAAAGTTAAGCTCAAAGGATCGGCAGCTACCGTTACCAATGCACCCTCAGCATGGGCTTTTTCTACAAAAGCGCGGTAGTCGTAAATTGTGCCGTCAGTGGTGGGATATTGTAAAATTGCCCCAAAAATTGGTTCTGAAAAATCAAAGGTTTGATGATCCCCAACTATAATATTAATCCCCAAAGGTCTGGCACGGGTCTGTAACACGTCGATGGTTTGGGGATGGCAATCTTGGGAGACAAAGAAAGCATTCGCCTTGTGTTTAGTAACGCCATAACTCATGCTCATGGCTTCCGCTGCTGCTGTTGCTTCATCCAATAGGGAAGCATTGGCGATTTCCAACCCAGTTAAATCAATCATCATGGTTTGGAAGTTTAATAAAGCTTCCAATCTTCCTTGGGCAATTTCTGGTTGATAGGGAGTATATGCAGTGTACCAACCGGGATTTTCCAATATATTGCGCTGAATTACCGTGGGGGTAATACAGTCGTAATATCCCATGCCAATAAATGAGCGAAAAACTTGATTTTTCGAGGCTATGTCTTTTAACTTGCCTAGTGCAGCATACTCGCTTAACGCTGCTGGTAATTCTAGAGAACGAGCTAGCCTAATGCCTTGTGGCACAGCTTTGTCAATCAAATCATTTAAACTAGCAAGCCCTAATACATCCAGCATTTTCTGGATGTCATGAGAATTTGGTCCAATGTGACGTTGTGTAAAATCGCTTGACTTTTGACTACTATTGCCCAACATAGGCTGATTACTCGACTGAGGACGAGGGGCTTCTAATACCACTAAGTTATTCTCCAGACGTGACTAACTTGAATATAGAACGGGGAATGCAGTACGGGAAATGCAGAAGGAAACATAAATGACATTTTCTTCCATGCATTCTGGTGTATGCAATTCGTAATAACTATTTCATATTTTGCAACAATTATCCTTGAGTGGTTCTCCCAAAAGAATCAGTTTATGTAATTTTCATCGATTTATTTATGGGGAATGGGGAGTGAAGGAGTGAAGGAGTGAATATGAGCCAAAACACATCATTCCATCACCTCATCATCCCATCATCCCATCATCCCATCATTCCATCACCTCATCATCTCTACTTGGAAAACCATCGTTTTGGTTGGAGAATATCCAACTCAGGGCAAGGGCACGGCGTGTTTGAGATTGTTGGCAATCCGGTTATCTTATCGATGCCGTGCCCCTACAAGATAATTTATTTGTTGATATTCTCTTATTTTGGAAGAAAAAAACTCCTTCCCTCCTTCACTCCTTCCCTCCTTCACTCTCCCTCCACCAGGGCACTATACTGTTTCGCACTCATGGCTTTATCTACCTCACTGGAGTCGCTAACTCGCACTTTCAGTAACCATCCCTCACCATAGGGATCTTCCGCAACATTTTCTGGTGCGTCAATCATGGCTTCATTGCGTTCTACCACCGTACCTGTTACCGGTGATTTAAGATCCTCCACTGCCTTTACTGATTCAATGGAACCAAAGCCTTCACCCTTGCTCACAGAGTCTTCAACTTCTGGTAATTCCAAAAATACAATATCACCCAATTGATCTACGGCGAAGGCGGTAATGCCAATAGTCGCCATGTCGCCCTCTAAGCGTACATATTCATGGGTATCCAAATATCTTAAATCTTTAGGATAATCTGACATATTACTTACCTTCCCAAAACACAATCATTAATTATGGTTCTCCATGTGACAGGAGATGGAATAACGCCAAAATACGTTATTTCTGTCACAATCTCAAATGTTATCAGTTAGTTAGGCGACTTGTGGAACGATAAAAAGGTTTTTTCACTACCACTGCGGGGTAATGTTTGCCACGGATTTCTACTTCTAGTTCCTGTCCTACTTTGGCTATTTCTTTGGGTAAGTAAGCTAAGGCTACGGGATAACCAAGGGTAGGCGAAAGGGTTCCACTAGTAACTTCTCCGACAACTTTACCTGATGATAATACTGGATATCCGTGGCGGGCAATGTTGCGTCCCTGCATTTGTAAACCCACCAATCTACGGGTTATACCCTGGGATTTTTGCTGTTCTAGGACTGCACGTCCAATAAAATCACCTTTGGTATCTAAATGAACTAACCACCCCAAACCCGCTTCTAGGGGGGTAGTGGTATCATCAATATCTTGTCCATATAGTGCCATAGCTGCTTCCAGTCGCAGGGTATCCCTGGCACCAAGTCCACAGGGAGTCACCCCAGCATCCAGTAGCTTTTGCCACAGTTCTATGCCAACTTCGGGATCTACCATTATCTCAAAGCCATCTTCCCCTGTATAACCAGTACGGGCAAGGAAGGCTGGTTTATCAAGTACATTGGCTTCTAAATGTCCAAAGGCTTTGATGGGGCTTAAATCTGCGCTGACAAATTGCTGGAGGATGCCAGTGGCTTTTGGTCCTTGGATGGCTAGTAATACTTTGTCTGGGGAAAGGTCTTGAAATTGTATTTTACTGGTATCTGTATGTTTGAGTAACCATGCCTTATCTTTAGCAGTGGTAGCAGCATTGACAATTAATACTCCCCGTTGCGTACCAGTATCATCTACACCTTGGTAGTAAAAAATGATGTCGTCGATAATACCGCCGTTTTCATTTAACAAGACGCTGTATTGTGCTTGCCCTGGCTGTAAGCGGCTGAAGTCAGACGGTACTATTTTCTGGAGTTGAGGGATTAATTCTTTGCCTTGGAGAGTAAATTTACCCATGTGGGAAATATCGAACATCCCGGCATTATTTCTTACAGCTTCATGTTCTTTGGTGATGCCGCTAAATTGGACAGGCATTTCCCAGCCACCAAAGCCGGTAAATCGGGCTTTTAGTTCTTGGGCGAGGGGGAATAAGGGTGTGCGAGTGAGAGTTTCTGCTTGATTAGCCACAGGTAGTTTTCGTATCCAAGGTGAACATCTTATCTATAGTACGGGGTTGGTGTTTGATTTTTGAACCATTAAGGCTCGCGGTGTTTAGATCCCCGACTTTTTGTAGACGCGTTAGCGGCTTCCCGTAGGGTAAAAGTCGGGGATCTGTTAACCAATTATTTGAGGAGCATTTTTCACTACTGAATCCAACAAAATGCGGTAGTATTAGTTTGATATTTCTGTGCATCAATGAGTCAAAGCTCCTCATACAAGATTACTTTCTGGTTTAATGCTGCTTGCTTGAGTTTATTGCTACCTTTATTTGTCAGTAGTAATACTTGGGCGCAGAATTGTACGCCAGCAGATGTGAAGGAGCAGATTCAAAAGTTAAAGGATGATAAAAGTCGTAAAGCTGCCAGTGATGAATTGGTAAAGTGTGGGGAGAATGCGATCGCACCTCTAGCACTTGCCCTAAATGATAATCCGGCAATTCGTGCCTATGCAGCCTCTACTTTGGGAAAAATTGGTGCAGATGCCCAAAGTGCTGTGCCTGCACTGGTAAGAGTCTTGAAGCGCAGTGATGAAACCCTTAGTAGTAATGCTACTTCGGCTTTAGTGCAGATTGCTGAGGGAGTGCAAAAGGAGGCGGATAATTTCACAGAATGGGACTTGGAGGCGGTTCAAAAGCTAGAAGCACTAAAGCAGAGTTTGGATAAAGCTGTTACTGCTGTAGAACAAAATAAGCAGGGGTTAAAGAATAAGAAAAAATACATTGATGACTTAAGTCAGGTTAGTAGTAGGCTGGAAACTAGGTTAGAACAGCTAAAAGAGCAAACCTTTTACCAGGTAGTTAAATGGGTTAAGGATAATCCTTGGTTTTGGTTAGCTGTGGGGTATTTGGTTGGTTATCTTGGTATATTTATTGTCCGCCCTATTTGGCTGTTAAAGCTGGATGAATGGGTGAAGCCGGCAACGTTTACGATTCCGGTTGTGAAATTGCCTGTGTCTCTGCGGTATTTACTGTTCCTCAAGTATCATCCCAGAGTGTTAGATGCTTGGGTAAGGGAGCGGATTCACAAAGCCAAGGAACAATTTGAGGGTAGGGATACCGTTAAGAAGCACGAAATTTATGTTGCTGAACCCATTCTATTGAATGAGCATAAAGTTGATATCCCTGATTTTAATGCCAAGGTACTGAAAGATACTTTTTCTCAATCTCAGGTACGGGTAGTAATTTGGGGGGAAGGTGGTTCAGGGAAAACCAGTCTGGCTTGTCAAATTGCTAAATGGGCAATGAAATTAGGAAAAAGCGATCGCATTTGTCAGCATCCAATATTACCTATTTTGATTGAGGATGAGTTTGATGGCTCATTACTGGAAACCATTGGTGGGTTGTTGAAGGAGTTAACCCAGTCAGGTAAAGTAATTCCAGAGGAACTGTTAAAGCAATTACTCAGACAGCAGCGGATTTTACTGATTGTCGATCATCTTTCAGAAATGGGAGAAGAAACCCGCAAGAAAATTCAACCAGATAATCAGGAGTTTCCCGCTAATGCTTTAATTGTTACTTCTCGCCTCAAGAATATTTTGGGTTCAGAAATCACCCCCACCTTTATAGAACCGTTTCGGATTTCTGTGGGTAGTTTGGCTTCTTTCCTTAACCGCTATTTAGAAAAAAAGGGCAAAGCAGAACTATTTGATGGCTTGGATTATTCTGAAGCTTACCGTCGCTTGGAAGGGATGGCAAGTGTTAGACAAGTGGAAACCAAAACATCGAATAAACAAGGACTTACCATCCTACTGGTGAAACTTTACGCCGAACAGATGATTGCTGCCAAAGAAGGTACATCTACGGACGAGTTACCTGATAATGTGCCCGATTTGATGCTGCAATACTTAAACGAACTGAATAAATCAACGTCAGGCGAATTAAGCCATCAGAAGGTACATGAAATTGCTCAACTTGTTGCTTGGAAATGCATTGAGCCTACCTTTAAACCCGAATCTGCCGATTGTAAGCAGGTATTAATTAACTTGGAAGCCTTGGAATTGGACGCAGAAACAGCAGCAGAGAAAGCTAAACAGCACCTTCAATATCTGGAATCGCGACTCTACCTGGTGCGGAAGAAGAAACCTGACTTGCAAACCCTGCGCTTTACTTTAGATCCTTTAGCCGAGTATTTGGCAGGATTGCACTTGGTTCAGCAGTATGGCAATGATGAGGATGCTTGGAGGGAGATTTTAGCTCAAGCCGAGCATAAACCAGGATTTCCGGAAGAAATTAAGGGCTTTTTACTAGCACTGCGGGACTGTTGTGAGGTGAAAGGGAAAAGGGTTGGCGTTCCTGAGTTTGTGGTGGAGGAACTGGGCAAAAAGGCAGGATTAGATCCCGAAGTAGTACGACAATTTCAACGCCAACGGCGAGTCAGGATGCTGATTCAGGAACTTTCCGCACCAGAAGCAGAATATCGCGCCCGTGCGGCTGAAGATTTGGTTAAGATGGGCAAAGATGCTAAACCAGCCATTCCTCGCCTGCGGAGGCTTTTAAACAATGACAGCGAAGTGCTAAAAACTCGTAGAGAAACTGCCAAAACACTAAAACAGCTTGGAGAAGAAATTCCCATGCTGATTGCAGAAATAAAGGACGGTATAGAGTCAATTCGCTTAGTGGAACACCCACCCACAGAAGAGATAGATTTGGGCAATGGTGTCATCTTGGAAATGGTAGAAATTCCAGGCGGCACATTTTTGATGGGTTCACCCCCTAAAGAGGAAGAATCGAGCGATAGGGAACGCCCACAGCACCAAGTGACAGTAGCACCATTCCTGATGGGTAAGTATCCAATAACTCAGGCACAGTGGCAAGCCGTTGCAGCACTACCTCAAGTAGAACGTGAACTTAAATCTAATCCTTCTCATTTCCAAGGTGCTAATCGTCCTGTAGAGCAAGTAAATTGGTATGATGCTGTGGAGTTTTGTGCCCGTGTTTCCCAGCATACAGGGCGGGAATTTCGATTACCCAGTGAAGCAGAGTGGGAATATGCCTGTCGAGCTGGAACAACAACCCCATTTCAATTTGGGGAGACAATTTCAACCGATTTGGCGAATTATAATGGCAGCTACATCTATGGTTCTGGAGAAAGAGGCGTAAGTCGCGGTGAAACAACTCCAGTAGGGATGTTTCAGGTAGCAAATGCCTTTGGTTTATACGATATGCACGGGAACGTTTGGGAATGGTGCCTTGATGATTGGCATGATAACTATGAGGGGGCGCCCACTGATGGCAGTGCTTGGTTTGATAATAATAATAATCTTTCTCAAAAAAAGGATTATGCTGTGCTGCGGGGCGGTTCCTGGCTCACCTTTCCTGTACTCTGCCGCTCGGCGTACCGCGACTTCACCTATTGGGCGGGGCGCGACTACATCAACTACAGTGGCGGTTTTCGGGTTGTCTGCGCGTTTGGGAGGAATATCGAGTATTGTTTTATACTTTAATTCTTTTCACCTCTACCCTTCTTCTCTTTTCCCTCTTCTAGCATAGCGGAGCGGAGTGATCAAAATTTTTTTTATTTTTGCCATAGCACCGATTCATTAATACCAGAAAATGGGTTATTTAATTGATATTCGGTAAATTGTATTGATATTACACGTTAAAACCTAGTTTTTAAGCATTTTATTCTTCGTTAAGACCATAATTGAGAAACAGGTATGGTATTTCCAGTCATTACATCATGCCAACCCTGACGAAAACTTTCACTTGCTGACTCCGTAAATTCATCATCCCCCTCCTCATCTTCCAATACAAGGATAATCACTCGCACGCGGCTGTGTTTTGCCAAAGTTAACGGTTTATCTAAAGAAAGTTGTCCTTTATCATCAACACTTCCCGTAACTTCTATCGCTTTCATTCCATCCTCCTAGTACCACTGCGCGTAATTCAAAAGTCAAAATTCAAAATATATTAAGCCAATAATTCATCCACTGCGACACTAAAACCTGTCAAAACTTTTTGCGTACTTACCACCTGACCAGATGTAAACATTAAACCTTGATTTTCAGTAATTACCATCACCCAGCGACTGTCAGGAAACACCAACCACACCTCTTCGCTGCCAGACTCTAAATATTCCTGTGCCTTTAACAACACATTTTCCGCTAAATCCGTAGGTGAAACAATCTCCGCACTCAAAGGAAAACTCCGGGGTAAAGTGGGAACATTACCAAACTGTGTAACAAGCTCAGGGGTTAAATAAGCAACATCAGGAGAACGTCCTTGTTTATTGGTGCGACAAGGTACATTAATATAAACTTTTCCACCTTGTCCGCTAGATTCCTTGTAATTATCCCAATAGCAACCAAGTCTCAATTGAATTTTTCCATGTCTTAGTGTTGCACCTGCTTTTTCTATTAATTGACCATCCACCCATTCGGTTTTCTCAGGGGGATTCGTCATAAAATCTTCTAGGGAATAATTATCCCAGTTAACAGGAGCAACCACCATAATTCTTTCCTCTGGGTAGCAATTGATAATTTAGGTGATTTCTGAAAATAATTTTACCAATCACAAGGGCGCAAGCATTGCGCCCCTACAATGGATCTGCCATAGGACAAACATTCTAATCATATCCATTGGTGATGACTTGTCACCTCCCGTGGTAATTTCAATTCTGGAAATCTCCTTAGGCATTACCTAATACGTCATCCACACTAATACTTACATCAGCAAAAGCTTGAATAGATAAACTTTCACCCCTGCTGAATTTTCCTACATTTTTATACCCATCCCTTGCAGGTTCTCGATAAACTTCCACCCATTCCTCATTGATATCTATTAACCAAACTTCCAGCACACCTTCTTCAGCATAAAGAGGAACCTTCACTTCTCGGTCATATTTCATCGTACTATCAGCCACTTCTATGACGAGGAAAATATCTTGTGGCTGTGGATGGGCGAATGCGTAAAAATCTTCACGGGGTTGTAATAAAGCAATGTCAGGTTGTGGTTCGGAGTTATCGCTCAATACTACAGGATTTTGAATGCTGAGAATTACTCTATCCCCTAATAGGGGGACTAACATATTATTTAATCTATTTACACAACCTGCGTGCTTTGTCCCAATAGCTGCCATCTCAACTATCTCTCCCCGTATCAGTTCCACCCTGTCATACTTGTTGAGAATTCCCGACTCAATCATCTTGTGGTAATGCTCAACTGTGAATTTGTGCCGGAGTAATTGCACAGACATCGCTCCCTCCACTATTCCCTATTATCTTATTATTCCTCAGCTTTTCTGAGGATGGGATATATACCGCTACGGGGAAGTCAAAAGTCAAAAGTTGACTGCGTATAGCCCTAGGGCGTGTTTTCAAACCCAAAATTGGCATAAATTGTAGGTTGGGGAGCCACTCTTGTGCGCGGGTTCCCCGCGTTGAGAGAAGTGGCGTTTGAGGGACGAAACCCAACATTCTTCGTTCGATTTGTTGAGTTACTCTTCTCCAAGCCGTTGTTGCGTCTACACTTCGTTCTACCCAACCTTGTATCTTAGAAACAGTGGTAGAAGAAAAAACCGCAAAGGCGCAAAGAGCGCGAAGTTAGAGAAGGAGAGGATAAATTGTAGGTTGGGTTGAGGGACGTAGACGCGCAGCGGCTTCTCGCAGAGTAACCCAACTAGCAAAAATAGGGAGCATCCCAAATATTATTAAATATTGTAGTAGACATCTCCGAAAAAGAATGTAAAAGCCTTGTGCAGTCAGGGTTGATATCTCATTTCCGGAGAGGTCTAGTGTGGGCATCTTGCCTGCTTTGTATGTAAAGGGAGCAAGATGCTCCCACTACCGGATATTTTTGAAAAATTGGGATGTTCCCCAAAAATATTGTTATTGTTGGGTTTCACTTCGTTCTACCCAACCTACACTCCTTGATGGTGAAAATTTTTTCATCGGGACTACCTTGAGAACCGTAGTTTTATAACATGACTTTGGGATTGCTTCCTCATACCAAGTTGCGTTGGAAGCATCCCACTTTTTTTTTATGTCATTGCGTTCGCGTAGCGTGCGCGAAGCGCTCACGTAACTAAGTGGAGTGAAGCATAAGTCCTTCGGACACGCTTCGCGAACGCAAAATCTCTCACTAAGAACAAAACCATGCGATTGCTAAGTCCTTCGGACACGCTCCGCGAACGTCGTTCCTCCTCGCAATGACTGGGTACTAAACCTCATCTACCTTGAGAACTGTAGTTTTCGAGCCATGAATTTGGGATTGCTTCCTTACGTCGCAATGACACATCCGAATAATCAGAAACTCCAGGTTTCAACATGGACGGGGTTTATCTTTGAATGCAACTTAGTATTACGTCGCAATGACGCATCTGAATAATTAGAAACTCCAGGTTTCAACATAGACGAGGTTTAAATTTATCAAAGTCCGCAAAAATAAGGGTTTTGCATTTTTATAAGCGCGAAAGTGATTAAAGAGGGTTATATCAGTTTGGGATGTTCGAGAAAATTTGTATTTCGCAAAAATGATATAACTTCAGAATTCAACTCTTCTGAAGAACCAAACGAGGCATCATGACAGCAGTTTGCCAAAATTTTTAGTTGGGAATTGGGAATATGTTTATGTAATTTTGTTCCATGTTCTGCTGGGAACCAACTATCTTGTTCCCCCCACAAAATCAGGGTAGGACATTCAATTTTGTGGAGATTTTGTTGAATTGTACTGAGTAGATTAGGTTTATTCTCTTGCAAATCTTGAATTTCCTGGGCGGCTATTTGTAATTCTTCCGCAACTTTGGTAAGAGTGCCAGGAATATCTGTATAAGGATAAGCTATCCAGTAAACATCATCTTCGGTTAATTTTGAGGGATCGAACATTACCCCGCGCCGTTCTGTTGCCATAAGTTCTCGAACTAGGGGGGCAAACAAATAATTGAGACGCAGGGTATCAACGGTTTGGATTAGTTCCAGGGGGATTTGAGAAAGTAACCACATTCCCCAATGGGGTAAACGTTCTGCAAAAACGGGTACATTGACAACTACTAAACGTCCGATTAATTCGGGATTATTTTGGGCTAAGGCAAGGGAAACTAATCCACCTAAAGATTCTGCCAAAAGTACTACTGGTTCATCGCAAAGTGCGAGAATAATCCTTTCCAACTCCAGGATTTGATGACCTTTTTTCTCTCGTCGCCATAAGGATTTTTCCGAAAAACCATAACCCTTAGCATCAAAACAAATCACCCGGAAGTGTTCAGATAAAGGCTGAATACTAGAACGCCAATTGTAACTCCAACTACCTAATCCATGTAGTAGAAATAGGGGCTTACCAGTACCAACTTCGCCATAGGCAATTTGTACGGGATAACCATGACTATCACTAATAGTTACCTGTTGCCGTCCTTTGGGAAAATTCGCCTGCCACCAATCTTTTTTCATAACTCTTCTCAAAAACTCATTTAACTGCCAGTTAAATTACCCCACAGCAGTTTTAATACTATTATGACAAATGCGACGACTCCCACAGCCAAGATTAACAATCCCGCTAAAATGACAAATACGAACCAACTATCTGCCTTTCTTCTCTGGTGGGGGGCTTGGAGGTGCTCTTCGAGTAATTTAATGTTACGCTCGTTAGCTGTCCAGGCAATATCAAATATATCCCCTAACACTGGTATAACGCCCACGAAAGCATCTATAGCAATATTAATGAACATTTTGCCCAAAGTACTTTGAGATGCTCCTAGACGAGCTGCTTCTAGAACAATATATGCGGCAAGTAATACGCCTAAAAAATCTCCTCCCACTGGCAATAATCCTAAAATTGGATCTAACCCAATACCAACATTGGTACCGGGGATGGGAATGGCTTTATCTAGCAAGCGACTGAAAACACGCAGACGTTTTAATCTTGCTGCTTTCGTATCTGGGTTAATTTGAGGGAAGCGAGTTGGAGGTTTAGACATGGTAGCGTTGGCATGGCAATCCATGACGTTGATGTAATCGCTACATATTTTACTGCTACATAAAACCTAGACAAAGCTTTTTCTCACGCAAAGACGAGCCAGTGCGTTGGGCGGCTCCGCCGACTTGTAGACGCGCAGCGGCTTCCCGTCAGGGTAGCAACTGGCGTGCAAAGACGCAAAGAATAGTTGTCCATGTGCAATATATGGATATCTAAAAGCCCCCGCATTCTATGTGTGGGGAATGCGTTACAGAATTAATATGTCGTAGAGCTATCATTGTAATATCATCAAACTGTTCAGCATCTTGCATATAAGCTGCTAGTACTTCCTTTATTTGCTTTAATAGAATGTCAGCGGAGGGTAAAGGTTTATTTAACAAAGATTCTAATCTTTCCTGTGAAAAGAATTCACCTTCTATAGAACGTGCTTCTGTAACTCCATCTGTGTAACCAAAGAGCAATTCTCCTGGTTGCAAGTAAGTTTGAGCAATATTCCACTTCATTTCTGGAAGCATACCTACAGCTGGTCCTGTTGCTTGGAGTCGCTGTTTTACCCCTCCTTGTTTGTCAAGAATATATAGTGGCTCATGTCCGCCGTTAATGTATGTTAAAAGTCCTGTTTTAGGCTCTAAAATACCAAAAAATAGTGTGGCAAACATACCAAGCTCGCTGTGATTTTTGGCAACATAGTCATTGGTTAGGGAAACAGCTTGCAGAGCATTGAGGTGAGCTAAATTAGTTGACGTTGATTTACCCAACCAACCGTTTTCAATTGGCTGATTTGCTTCTAAAATCGCATGGGAGGGTCCTCGAAGTTTACTTTGATAAGCAAATACTCGTAGCATACTGCGGAATAAAGCCATAAATAAAGCTGCTCCGACTCCTTTATCACAGACATCAGCAATTACCAAACCAATACTACCGTTTGCCAGTTCAAAGGTATCGTAAAAATCACCTGCGACTTGACGTGCTGGTTCAAAAAAAGTTGCAATTTCCCAGCCTTCTTTTTCGACTAATTTAGTTGGCAAAAAGTTCTTTTGTATTTCTCTACCTGTTTCCAATTCGTGGTTAAGAGCCTCAGAATAAGCTTCCAGTTTATTTAGACTTACTTGTAATGCTAATTCAGCTTGCTTGCGATTGTAAATTGCTTCTGTAATTTGACTAAACATCTTTTTAAATGCAGCAATTACATCTCCTAATTCATCTTTACGCTGAATCACAGATGAGGAAAAATCAGGACTTTTTTCGTCTTGACTAATAGCTTCTCCTGCTCGAATTAAATCATCCCTTAAAGATAAAATGGGACGAATAACAATAGGTTCTAATGCTATCCATACACCGAATGTGACAAAAATAGAGATTATCAATACTAAACCAGCAATTCTCATGGTAAAAGCATTTAATTCTGGTTGTACAGATGAGACATCATGACGGATAATTAAGAAATTATCTCTTCTCAGTTTTTTTGGTGTCCAACCTGCATCGTATCTTAAGCCATCCTGAGTACGAAAAGTTTTGTGTGGATTTTTTTGTAATTCCAAAACGGAAAGTTTTGGTTTCTCTCCAAAGCTACCAATCAATTTTCCTTCAGCAGTATAAAGAGCACCTCCAACAATTATATGTCTTAGCTTCCCCATTAAAGGTATTGGCTTTAGTTGTGGTAAACTACTTACTTGTTGTAGTATTTGCTCATCTGTTTCTTCTACTACACCTGGTGCAGTTATTTGTGTGAGTACAGAGACTTTTCCTGCTGATACTTCTTGCAACTGATTCAGGAATTCTTTCTCTCTTCTGATAATTGAGGGAATAAGAATCATGGCTTCAACTACTAAGATACTGGCAAAAGCTACAAAAACTATATGCCGAGATAAGCGAGACTGGGGTAATTTAAGCCATCTGAATGACATTTACTTTCTCTCCTATAATTATTAATTGTCTTTAAAAATAACAATAAATAAATCAGGACTTAGGCAATTGTCACAATCAGTGATTGGTGCGTGAGGTTACAAGCCTGATGACGGGAGCATCCCACTTTTGTACGTCATTGCGTTAGCGAAGCTTGTCCGATAGGACATACGCAACGAAGTGAAGCGAAGCATAAGTCCTTTGGACACGCTTCGCGAACGCAAAATCTCGAAGCAAGAATAGTCTATGCGATTGCTAAGTCCTTCGGACACGCTCCGCGAACGTCGTTCCTCCTCGCAATGACAGGTTCATTTTTATCTAATGGCAAAATAAAAACTGGGATGCACCCCCTGATGACTACGTTCAAATATGATCGCAGCGTCACGCAACGGCAATAATGCGGGCAGAAAATCTACACCGCATTTTGCCTCCCCTACAGAAAAAATATGCCAATTGCGTAAGTCCTAATATCATTAATTGCTTCCAGAATCCCTGTAGACAACAAAGGTATGGCGATTGCGGTGATCAATATGTTGATACAAAAATTTATCTACTCCACTAGCTGCTAAATAAATTCCCAACCCACCAATCTCTCTTGTCTCCAGTGGCTTTAATAAATCATCTGGCTGTTCTTTTTTTGTGGAATCATATTCAATACCTCTGTCTTCCAGGTGGATGATTAAACTTTTATCGCTAAGTTGAGCATGACATACTATGTCTCCTTTAATTCCAGCTTCTTTGTAACCATGAATGATAATATTTGTAGCGATCTCATCTACTGCTAAACGAAGCTTGTACGCTTTTGTTTTAGGTAAACACGCTTGTTTAGCAGCAAATAATACGTACTTTGCTATCTCATCTAAGGATTCTAATTCCCCGGCGACTTTTAGAGATTCCATGTTTGGATTTTGTACATAAAAATATGTCTTCGATAATCATAGGATTTACGCACTCGTGACGAAAAATAAGGCTTTGCGATTACTTCACTTCGTAAGCGCTTCGCGCACGCTAACGCGGTAAGCGTTCGCGCAGCGTGTCCGAAGGACTCAGCTATGCCGTAGGCTTTACGTAATGACGTAAATACGTAGCTTGTGCGTAAGTCCTGAATCAAAAATGACATCATATCTTTCACTGTGTATTTTTGAAGTTTAAAAATCATCATTATCCATAATAATTACACTGTGATGAAAGCCAGTTTTTTTAATAGTATCTAGCACCATCTCTTGAGGGGATATTAGATAAATGTCAACATTAGCACCCATTTTTTGTTTGGCAAATATTAAAATTCTTAAACCAGCACTTGACATATATTCCAAGTCTTTCATGATTAAAACTAGCTTTTGAATATCTGTGGCTGTGGCGTTTTCGATTTCTTGTTTAAAAGTTGGTGCTGTTGCAGCATTTAATTCTCCGGATAAAGTAATTTTGGCGATGTTAGCATCAGTATTTTCTAGAATTGCTTGAAAAGTCATAATTTTCTCCTTGATTTAATTACTAAGATGGCGACTAACTAAAATAACTACAGAACGTTCTCCGACAAGTATGTCTTTTTGATTTGCTAATTTAGGTTCGTTCCCTGGTTCCCAACTATCTTTACCTGGTGTGCATCCAGTATTGACAAATATGTGCCATTCCATGTGCGATGGTAAACTGGGAATTGTAAATTGCAGTGATTCCCAGTACATATTCATGGCTACATAAATGTAGTCATCTTCAATAGTTCCTTGTTTGGTATGTTTACCACAAAGCATGAATGCTAAAGTACGGCTATGATCTGACCAATCAGCATCCCATGCTTGAGTACCATGCCAAGTAATATCTGCATAACCACTACCAACCCGATCGCGATTTTGGAAATGTTGACTATTTCTGAGGACGGGATGAGACTTACGAAATGCAATACACTGTTGAGTAAATTGGAATAAATTTGCATTCTTGTTTAACAGATTCCAATCCAACCAATTTAATTCGTTATCGTGACAATAGGTGTTATTATTACCCTGCTTAGAACGTCCAACTTCATCACCCATGAGTAACATCGGTACACCCTGAGAAACCATTAACATGGCGATCGCGTTTCTCATTTGTCGTTGTCGCAGAATATTAATTCTATTATCTTCTGTCCACCCTTCTACACCACAGTTCCAACTTTCATTATCATTGGTGCCATCGTTGTTGTTTTCGCCATTAGCTTGGTTATGTTTGCCATTGTAAGAAACTAAGTCGGCTAAAGTGAAACCATCATGGGCGGTAATGAAATTAATCGATGTGGAAGGAGGACGACCACTAGCAGCATAAAGGTCTGGAGAACCTTGTAAACATTGTGCCATCTCCCCAATATTACCATCGCCCTTGAGAAATTTACGAATGCGATCGCGATATTTCCCGTTCCATTCTGACCACCGTCCGTATGCAGGGAAGGAACCGACTTGATATAAACCACCTGCATCCCAAGCTTCTGCAATTAACTTACACCTTGCCAAAATAGGGTCAAAAGCCAGGGTTTCTAAGAGTGGAGGATTAGCTAAAGGGGCGCCCCAAGGGTCACGACCTAAAATAGAAGCTAAGTCAAAACGGAAACCATCAATGTGATATTCACTAGCCCAATAACGTAGACAGTCAAGCACCATACCCCTGACAATTGGGTTATTACAGTTGAGAGTATTACCGCAACCACTGAAGTTATAATAGTAACCCTCTGGGGTGAGCATATAGTAGGTTTGGTTATCTATACCCCGAAAGGAAATGTAAGGGCCATTCTCATTTCCTTCTGCTGTATGATTAAAGACTACGTCGAGAATTACCTCAATCCCATTTTTGTGTAACTCTTTAACTAATGCCTTCAATTCATCTACCTGCATCCCAAACTTACCTGTAGCAGCATAGCCAGCTTTAGGCGCGAAGAATCCTACAGTACTGTAACCCCAGTAGTTATAGCGGGTTTCCCCTGTTTCAGGATTAAGATGACTATTTTCAAATTCATCGAATTCAAATATGGGCATTAATTCTACTGCATTTACACCCAACTGTTTGAGATAAGGGATTTTTTCCCGAATACCTGCAAATGTACCTGGATGTTTGACTTCAGAGCTAGGGTGACGGGTAAAGCTACGGACATGCATTTCATAAATAATCAAATCTTCCAGAGGAATTTCTAAAAGCCTGTCATCTTCCCAATCAAAATCATCAAAAGCAATCCGAGACCGATGGTGGTAAATATCATTCCAATCTGGTGTTTTACCCCAAATATCCCGTCCGCCAATAATTTTGGCATAAGGGTCCATCAAAACTTTACTTTTATCAAACCAATGACCCGCCTGAAAATCATTTGGTCCTTCCATCCGATAACCATATTCGATGCATTCGTAGTCCAAACCAAAGACAATCATGCAATAAACATTACCAATCCTAAATTCTTCTGGAAAGGGAATTTCTGCTATTGGTTCGGGAGAATGTTTCTCGAACAAAACTAAGGTACAAGAAGTAGCATAACTCGAATAGATAGAAAAGTTAACCCCACCTGGAACTAAATTTGCACCAAAGGGAAAGGGCTTTCCACAACGCAATTTAAATTCTTGAAAATTATGGGTTGGATGAATATCAATTCTGGCGATCGCTGAGTTTATATATTCCATATTCCTTGATTGATTAATCTCTTTGCTGTTTGATTACTTTTCATTTTTCCATCAAGCTTATACTCAACTAAACTTCAAATTGCTCTCCATAACTTTCCCCATAGCAAACCTGTTCTATCCCAAACCTTCCACCATATTTCTTAAATGGTTCTGCTGCATAACCAAGAGTTAACAAACAACAAACATCAACTTCTGCAGGAATATTAAAAGCTTCCTTCACTTGAGTGGCTGAAAAGCCTTCCATCGGACAACTATCAACTCCTAAACTTTGAGCAACCATCATGATGTAAGCAACAGCTAACATGGTTTGGCGGTTAGTCCAAGCTTCTATTGATTCAAAGCATGGTTGATTCTCAAATAATTTGGGAACGGAAGTACGTATATGCTCGGCATAAACATCATTAACCGCACCATTATCCTTGCCCAATTGAATTACTGACTCGATATATTCCGGTTTTGAAACTCCCCTATCTCCGCAACAAATGATGACTACAGCAGCCTCAGATACTTGCTTCTGATTAAATGCACAAGCCTTGAGTTTTTCCTTATTTTCCTGTTCCTTAACTACAATAAATCGCCAAGGTTGAAGATTAAAACCAGAAGGAGACTGTAATCCTAAAGACAAAATTTGATTGAGAGTTTCTGGTGGAATTGATTTATTCTCAAATGAACGAGCCGCTCGACGCTGTTCTATGGTTTCTTGTACGCTTAATGGAAGTAAATTTTGTTGTTTCATATTAGTTGTCAGTTGTCAATTAACAGTTAAGAAATGTAAGATTCCTCAATGCCTTACTTTTACCTGTTCCCTAGTCATTTATTTAAACCTCGTCTACCTTGAGAACTGTAGTTTCATAACAGGACTTTGGGATTGCTTCCTTACGTCGCAATGACACATCAGAATAATTAGAAACTCCAGGTTTCAACATGGATGATGTTTAAGTGCTATTAATCCGGATTCTCTGGTTTTCGAGGTTGCGAAAAAATTGAGGAATCCTGTCACAGACATTGTATCTTCAATTTCCTCTGAAAGTCCTACCAGTAAAAGCTTGATATCTTTAGCAGTCGTATGGCGATATAGTGAAAGTAACATCCGTAAACCAGCACTAGACATATACCTTACTTGGGACAAATCCATCAGAATTTTCTTGTCCGTTGCTGTTAAAGTGAAAACTTGCTGCTGTACCTTTGGTGCTGTCTTAGCATCTATTTCACCTACTAAAATAACTACCTTGATTCCATCAACTTCTTCGATACTAATTTCCATTTTTTTACCATCATTATGAACTGTTTACTTTGAACAAACACAGGGGAAAAGACTTTAATTATTTATATCATGTGCAGATGAATACTTATACAACCTCACCCGCCTGCGGCACCCTCTCCTTATTAAAGAGAGGGTAAGCTAAAATCCAAAATCCAAAATTGAATGACTTCCCCCTTGTGAGTTCCCCTTAACTATCTACTGGTACAATTTTTACCTTCACCTTTACCTGTTCTTTTGTCTGGGGTAATTTTACAATTAACTTATCTGCATCAAAATTGTGATAAGCTTCTCCATCAATTTCTACTGAAGCTATTTTGATACTTCCTGGAGGTAATATATCAGGAGATACTCGGAGAATATTATCTGGAAATCCTCCCGGTACGGGCTTAAAGTAAAAGTCCATCGGTTGCTTAGTAATCAGTAAGTTAGTATAAACTGATGCCAAAAAGCACAACTCAGTCGAGTGATAACCACTCATGGAATGAGAACCCTTACCACGTTCATTTCCACCAGCCAGATAAGGAATACCGTTAGCTAAAACATTGAAATAAACCCCACCATCTTCTATATCCAGGAACCAAGCATTATAAAAAGCAGCAGCTTCTCGTGCTAAACGGTGATACTCTTCTCCTTCAACAACACCAGCAAGGATCAGATAAGCAAGTATTGATTGTTCTTGTTGCCACCAAGCCTTGCGATCATGCCATACAAAACGATGAACAGATTCACCCTCAGTCAGAATACGTTCCACCACATCGAACCAACCACCCCGTTGGCGATCGCTACCAACTTCTGGCATAATATTGGCAATTTTAGTAGCTAGTTGGGTGTAATCTTGTTTCGATTTAAGGGAGTTCATCCGCATGAGGTTCCAAGCAATTTTTAGATTATGCCCCACAACTGCCCGATTTTGCTGCCATCCCCAAGTAGTATCAGCAGACCAATCTTCATGAAACCTTTCCTGAACAAAGGGACTATTTTCATCGTCAGGGAAACGCTCAACGATAGTGTCGAAAGTATATTCCAGCATATCTGCATATTCCTGTTTACCTGTGGCTAACCAAAGATTAATCAAGTAAGCAGGTGCATGATCACCCACAGAGTTCCAGTTTTTTCTGGCTTTGTTATTGCCCAAAGAATCACTTTTGGGGTCTAACATCACAGGTTCTAAATGGGAAAAATAACCACCATGTTCGCTTTGATCTAGGAAAAAATCATTAAACAACTTAATGGTCTTTTCTGTATCATCCATAATTCGGGGATCACCCGTAACTCTATAGGTTTGAATGGGACCAGCTAAAGCGTAAATTTGCTCATATGCAGGGATAGCATCATAATCATCCCCAAACTCAGAAGCAAATACTTTATGTTCCCGTTCTCCCTGAACATCAATCCCATGATACCAATAAACGATCCCTTCATCTAAATCTACAAACCGCATATGTTCCCGCAAATATTCAGTTCCCTTATCTGCGGCTTCGAGAAACTTATCTTCCCCTGTGAGCATATATGCAGTGGCAAAACCATACACTAAACGAGAAATAGTATCAGTTTCTTGACGAAAATTTACAGTTGACCTCGCACCAGATAAACTCAGATTGGTGCGATAGTTACGGTAATTAATTTCTTCATCGCCAAATTGAGCTGTTAAATAGAAATTGGCAAGGGAGCGTACCTGATTAATCCACCAATTCTGCTTCTCAAAAACGTAGTCATTTTCTTTACGCCCAACAAATACTATTTGTTTAGCATCAACCCTGGTGCGATCGGGATAGAAAATACAATAAGTAAATAAATAGCGACCTGGTACAAGCATTGACCGGATTAAAGGCGTTGCATCAGGGTATCCTTCATCCAAGTTTTGCACCAATTTGGCATAAGTCATAGGAGTTAAAGCACATTCAAACTCCCTACCATCTGATGTTTTCAAACCAAAAATATCATTATCTGCATTAAAGTAAGTAACATAACCAGCTATTAAATCAGAAAAAGGAAAATCTACTGTATTGCCCATGATCTCATTACCTTAAATATTATTAGTGAGTCACAATTAGATTAATGAACAGAAAATATAGTTGTTCTAACAACTTGCACCAATGTCGTTTAGTCCGATAATCCACCTGGAAATTTATTTCTACAGTGAGTACACGAAGTGTGTTTCAACTAACAACTTGCACCAATGTCGCTTAGCCCACATTCCCACCTTGAAATTTATTTCAAGGCTAATAAACCAAGCACGTTGAAACGCGCTGCAAGCCCTACCCAGTCTGATTTATCAGACTTTGTCTTTGAGCCTGGGAATTTATTCCTAGGCGGACATTTGGGCTAATTGAGAATGTAATTACATTGTCCGTGCGTAAATCCTGGTTGTATTATGGTGGGCAAGTAATAGAATTTTGCCCACATCAGTAACCCAATTACTTTACAGAAGAAACATTCGCAGATTTTGGTTGTAGTGTTTCAATTTCCTTTAAGAATACCTGCATAAATTCCTCAACCACTCCTGGATGTCTTCCAGTTACTAAACCACCATCAACGTAGCTGGAAATAGTTTCATCATCTTCATAAACAATTACTCCTCCACCATTTTCTACGTCACAAATAATGTTATGGGCGCAAGTTACTTTCCGACCATTCAAAAGTGATTTATCCGCACAGAATAACCAAAGACTATGACAGATTGTTCCTATCTTTAATTTTCCTGCATCCATCTCTATTACTGCCTGACGTAGAAAGTTTACAGCAGGAGCATTGTTAGGCTTACCAGGCTGAGGATGAGGCTGATATCTCAATCTATCCATTGCATAGCCACCGATAAGAATAAAACCTTGATAATCAGCTATCTGAATATCATTAACTTCTACATTCACGGTGACTTCATCTTCGTGGTCATTACCTTTAAAAGTTAAACTTTCTTGACCCCAAAGATGAGAAATATACTCTACTTCATAGCCATTTTCGGGGAAGAATTCATTAAATCTCTTGTACTCTGTTTCATCAAAGTGTTCCTCCACGAGTACGCCGATTTTACCTTTAGTATTAACTGCCATTTTTTAGTACTTCCTTTAATTCATGGATAATTAATTGATAATGGGTAATAGATGAATATGTAAGTTTACGAGGTTCCTTTACCCATTACCTTACTTTGTAAGTGTTTTAGGTTTCTCCGAGAATTTCATTCAGCATTCCAAAACAACCAGCAGCTTTATTAAAACCTGCATAAACGCACATGAATAAAAGTAATTCTTCTATTTCTTCACGGGTTGCTCCTTGCTGCATTGCCATATTCACATGAGCACCGAAAGGATTTCCTGCACCTGTTTGGTCTTGGTTAACAACATCAACAGCAATTGTAATTAATGCTTTTGTTTTTTGATCTATCAAGGGTAAACCCCAAGCTTCCCCAGCAACGCGGGTGCAAAAGTCACCAAATTTAGGGTTAATACTATTCAAACCTGCTTGCAGTTCTTTATCATCTAAAACTGCATTTTTGTAACTAGTTGGTTCTGTCATGATTAAGCAACCTTAATTAATTTCAATAATTCATTAGCAGCGAAAACATCGCGATAGAAAGTTAATTGTTCGGTTTTCAGATAGCAACCACCTCTATGTCCGCGACGAACCCAAGTAACGTTTCCTTTGGCAATAGTTTCGTTGGTTTCATCGTCCAAACATTTCCACTCAAAATAAGTATGTTCTCCCGAAAACATCACAATAGGCCAAACCATTGTTACTCCTGGTTGAGCAATTAATGCCCACCAATGTAATTCTCGTGCTTTTTGTTGTTCCAAACCTTGGTAGGGACCATCTTGACAGAAGTAAACGAGGTCATCTCGATATTCACCTGTGAGAATATCACCTCTACCTTGTCTCAAAGCTTCGCAATGAGTAGGCCACCATTCTTTATTTTCTTGTTCGATTTGATCTAGATTATAATCATCAGTAATTGCTGGTAGTACATCCTCCTTCATTGCCAAAAATTTTTCAGCTTTTTCAATTAGTTGCCCTTTAAGTTTTTCTGCAACTAATCCAGGTCTTGAATAATCTGCTTGTAATTCTTTGTAGTAGTTGGTTCGCTTAACCATGAATATTGTTCTCCTGAATTAATGTTTGTTTCCGGTGTTTTTCTTTGTTGATAACCAATATCGGTGATGAAGCTGAATCTGTTGTGATGGTTAAATTAGGGTTCCCTAAGAGTTATATGAGAAAACTGAGAAAGTTTGTAAGTATCAACTCCCTAGCCCTTTCAGGGCGGCCGCGCCAACGGGAGAGGGAACAGGGAACGGGCAACAGGCAACAGTGAAGATTTATGAATTTGTCTCACGCAGAGGCGCAGAGGCGCAGAGAATAAGAGCTTGAGATACCTGATTTTGGCGTTGCTGAATAAAGGGATGAATTATGAACCGCATTAGACGCGCAGCGGCTTCGGTGCAGGGTAGGCACAAAGGACACGAAGAATCAAGGTTTTTAGCCCACGGAGGTGGGCTTTGATCGTATAGCCCCACCCTTTAGGGTGAGGGATTTTGCGGTTTGAAAACACTCCCTAATCATTCATGAATGCTTGGGTTTAGACTTGGGTTCTAGGAGTGGTTTTACACTACGAAGACGAGTTGTATCATAGGTGTAACCGAGTTTGCGAAAATCAAGAAGGTCTGCGGCAGTAATAATTTTATTGGTTACAGGTAACATAGATACTAAGTCCGTATCATTCAGATTTCCTGGTTTAGATTTACCGCCATCCCAAGGCCAAATTGGATCGTTGAGATTATATCCATAATCCTTCCCTTTTGCAGGATAGAATTTTTCTCCTGTATGTCCGCGATCCTGCCATTCTGCCCACAAACGGTCCACATTAGAATGGGTTAACCAAAATGTGGGATCGTAGGGGGAGCTAAGGATACTCATCATTGTTCCTAGATTCCTGGCTTGGTTAGCCGGAAGCGCTGTTTTCTGGTAATCTTTTAAAACCACTCCTCCGATCATTGCATGGGAAGCGACATGAACTGCCCAATCTTCAACCAACTTTCCTTTCTCATTTAACCCGACACCACCTCCTTCTAGCACCGCAGAAAAGACATCGTAGTCATCGAGATTCATCATGCGATCGATGACTTCTTTGGGCATGGGATACTTGTCAAAGGGAGGGACTTGCAGAAAACGTACAATTTTTGGTCCCAATGATGAGAAATTAATCGGTTCAATGTGAATCTTTTCATTCAGTGTCCAGTCAGCGAAAGGCCCGGATTGAACTGGCCCTCCTTCAAAGGTTCCGACACCGGGAATTTTAACTTTAACGCCTTTACCATTTCCCCCCATAAAGTCATCACTGAGCATAACCTCTAGGGCTTTGGGGTCAGTCCAATCCCAGTAGGGAATTGTTACACTGGGGTCTACTTTCTGCAAAGCATTTTCCAGGTCATCAAGTAGCTGTCGATGCCAAGGTAAAAATGCAGGATGACCTGGATGAGCTGGATTGAAACCTGATGCGGGACCTGAGGATTTAAACGGCTTCTCAAATCCTGCAACCATAACGTGCTGTAGAACAAGTTGGTCAAATATACTCAGTTTACTACCTTGGGGAATGGTGTTTTTAACTGTTTTGAGGGCATTGACAAATGCGGCTTTCTCCTTGGGTGTTAAGTCAACAATACTCTTACGCACTGGAAGGTTCGCATCTGAATTAGACTGGGGATAAGCTGGATCAGGACGAGGTGCGTCTGGAGCAGGAAGGGAGGGTATTTTATAAGCTACGCCAGGACGTATTCCGGGTTCTGAGTAAGTCTTAAAATGAGCAGAGACAGTCTCTAATTGCGAGCCGACAACGATGAGGAGCACTGTCATTGTGAGTAAGACGACAAAGGCTAAAAATGAGAATTTCTTCAGTTTCTTACGAGTTTTCACGGTACTTAGTGAGATTATTGTATGGAGGACTAGCTTGAAAATGGTTGTTAGTTGTTAGTTGTTAGTTGTTGGTTGTTAGTTGTTAGTTGATGGTTGACAGCTTAGGTGTGGGATTTTCTCGTGGGAGACTAGCTTGAAAATAGTTCATTAGCGCTCTTGTAGGGGCGCATTGCGTGCGCCCTTGAGGAGTTAGTCACCCCCGCATTTTCATGCCTGTTTGTGGGATTTTTTCGTGAGGGAATGACTTGAAAATGGTTGTTAGTTGTTAGTTGATGGTTGACAGCTTAGGTGTGGGATTTTCTCGTGGGAGACTAGCTTGAAAATAGTTAATCAGCGCTCTTGTAGGGGCGCATTGCGTGCGCCTTTGAGGAGTTAGTCACCCCCGCATTTTCATGCCTGTTTGTGGGATTTTTTCGTGAGGTAATGACTGGAAAATGGTTGTTAGTTGTTAGTTGTTAGTTGTTAGTTGATGGTTGACAGCTTAGGTGTGGGATTTTCTCGTGGGAGACTAGCTTGAAAATAGTTAATCAGCGCTCTTGTAGGGGCGCATTGCGTGCGCCCTTGAGGAGTTAGTCACCCCCGCATTTTCATGCCTGTTTGTGGGATTTTTTCGTGAGGTAATGACTGGAAATGAGACAGGAGGGAAAAACCTTATTTGGCGTTGCATAAATGCGGGATGAATTTACATTTTTAGCCGAGAACAAACATTGTTCCTTTGCGCCTTTGCACGCCAGTTGCTTCAAGTCGGCGGAGCCGCCCAACGCACTGGCTCGTCTTTGCGCGAAATAAAAATCATCCCTAGAAGCCCGCGCTACAAAAAAATAAATTTACACATTTGGGATACTCCCGTACATATAGCACTACGTATTTAGGTTAGGACATTTTTAAATCCTGAAATCCTTTGACAGTCTGCTGTTCCCCGTTCCCTGTTCCCTGTTCCCTAGCGCGTAGCGCTATAGTGGCTGTTCTCTTTTAGAAAGAACATGCACAACCAAGATTTCCCCATAACCCAGATAAACTACCAGCACTACTGAGGGATATGGGTGAATTCTTACCAGCAAAATTTTGAACTGGAGCGCAACAACCTACATGGGAAGGTAAATGGGAGACTTTAGTAATCAACCGAGAGTTTTGGTCTCCACCGTAATACTTAACTGGTGACCAATCGGGACTAACTGGTAATGGTGGTGGTGCGAGGTCTTTAAATTCACCTGCGGCATACACAGGTTTACCGTCAACAATAGTTAGAACAGATTCTAAACCCCGGATGCGTTCTTCAGGTATTGAGAAATAATCCTCAGATAGAACAACCATATCAGCTAACTGACCTGGTGCGATCGCACCTTTTACCCCTTCTTGATTTGAGAACCAGCCTGCGTTGGCTGTATATAGTCTCAAGGCTTCCATGCGATCGAAACGATTGGCTTCTGGGTAAAGGCTAGTTCCACCTACAGTTTTACCGCTGACGAGCCAGTAAAGACCAACCCAAGGGTTATAGCTAGCAACCCGCGTTCCATCAGTACCGGAACTTACCGGAACTCCCATTGCTAACATCTTTTTGATTGGAGGAGTGCGTTCGGTTAATTTTTTACCATATCTATTGAGAAAATACTCTCCTTGATAAGCCATGCGATGCTGAACCGCAATACCTCCACCCAATGCTTGCACACGTTCTATGTTTTTGTCTGTAATGGTTTCAGCATGGTCTAAAATCCAATGCATTCCATTAAAAGGAACCTCGCGATTTACTTCTTCAAAGATGTTCAGGAAACGGCTGATAGATTGATCATAGGTGCCATGCAGACGGAAGGGCCAACGTTTTTCAGCTAGCAGTTTCACCACTGCCTTCAAATTGGCTTCCATATTTTGGGGTAATTCTGGTCGGGGTTCTGTGAAATCTTCAAAGTCACCAGCTGAGTAAACTAAGAGTTCCCCTGCACCATTGACACGATAGAAATCATCTCCTTTCCCAGGGTCAGTAATTTTAGTCCAGTTACTAAAATCATCTATTTCTTTCCCTGGTCTTTGGGTAAATAAATTGTAGGCAATACGAACAGTTAGCAAACCTTCTTGATGAAGGCGATCGATAATTTGATAATCTTCTGGAAAATTTTGTCCGCCACCACCAGCATCTATGACGCTGGTAATACCTAAGCGGTTCATTTCCCGCATGTAGTGACGACTGGAATTAATTTGATCCTCTGGACTCAGTTTTGGTCCTTGACCGATGGAAGCATAAAGAATGGCTGCATTCGGTTGAGCAATTATTAATCCTGTGGGATTTCCTTTACTATCCCGTTGAATGGTTGACCCTTGGGGAGCTACACTACTTTTGTCAATTCCTAGGGCACGGAGTGCTGCACGATTAAGCAAAGCCCGGTCGTAAAGATGGAGAATAAAGACCGGAACATCTTGAGAAACTGCATTAATTTCATCTAGGGTCGGCATCCGGCGTTCGGCGAACTGAAACTCTGACCAGCCACCAATCACCCTTACCCACTGTGGTGCAGGTGTCCGTAACGCCTGTTCTCTCAGCATTCTCAGGGCATCAGCTAAAGATGGAACGCCATCCCAACGCAACTCCATATTATAATTGAGTCCACCACGAATCAAATGGGTGTGGGTGTCATTAATGCCAGGAATAACTGTTTTACCCTTCACATCAATCACCTTGGTGCGATCGCCTTTATATGCCATCACCTCCTTATCTGTACCCACAGCAATAAATTTACCATTAGTTACAGCCACAGCTTCAGCAAAGGAACGGCGTTGATCCTGTGTGGCAATACGCCCATTTCTGAGGATTAAATCGGCTTTTGTATTTTGATTAATTGCTGTATCTTCAGACTTAAGGCATGAAGTTAGAAAGTAAGTGGATACCCCTGATGCAACTGCTAACTTAATAAAATTTCTTCTGGCTATGGGACTATTACCAAACATAATTCTAGTTCCATTATCTTGAAGACTAAATGTAGAATAAACAGAGATTTAATGCTGAAAATTTAAATAAATTTGCTATTAAATCTCTCATCAACCTATTGTTAAAAGCGAAGACAATATATCATTTTGACAAATTTATTAATAGATAAATACGATATTAAACCTCATCCATATTGAAACCTGGAGTTGTTAATTTTTCAGATGTGTCATTGCGACGTAAGGAAGCAATCCCAAAGTCACGTTATAAAGCCACGGTTCTCAAGTCAGACGAGGTTTATCTATTGTTTAAATCTGATAATTGATATCATATAACCTTGCTTAATTAGTTTCATATGACCTATAGCCCATAGGTTATAGCCTCTATATCATAAATTCTCACATCTGCTTCTCCATCTACCATTTCTGGAAACTCCTTTAATAGAGGAATGATATAAGGCTGATTTAAATGTTCTGCCAATGCCTCTCGACTTTGCCACTCTTCAAAATAAATAAATGAGTTTTTTACCCCAGCTTCTTCGTAAAAACTATAGCTAATATTACCTGATTCTTTTCTAGTAGGTTCTACCCCAGCTTGAGCAAGTTCTAAAAAACGCTCTCTTTTTTCTGGCTTAATTTTGTATCTTCCGGCGAGAACTATTGGCACATCAACTTGATTATTAGTTTTCATGTCTGTATTCTCTGCTGTTCAAAACTACATTTAATGTGTATATAGAATATGATGAATGGAATATTATTATTGTAGGTTAATCTTGAGTGAGACTTTGATTAATATTAAATTAAAAAGATTAATATTAAATGAGAATATAGGAATCCGGTTTGATTTTTGAACGAAATTAGGTGTTTGTAGTGTTTGTAGTTTGTAGGGTGCGTATAGCCCTCCGGGCATGGCTACGCTAAAGCGTAAGCGTAACGCACCATTCATCCGGATTTTGGTGCGTTGCGCTGTGCGACAACACACCCCTACCGAAAATCTGAACAAAACTGCCCAGCCTTTGCGGCGCGGGGGTTTGACACGTTGTAGAATTAAGTTGTTTGTATAAATAACCCCCGCGCCGCAAGCCAAAAAAGCGTGGAAATACAGGGTAGATTTGGGTAAGGCTGGGCAGTTTTGTTTATATTTAATTGAACCCTACATATTTTTTCAAAAATTAAGCGTAAGTCCTACGGACGACCTTGCGGTACGCACAGCGTGTCCGTTCTCCGTAGGATTTAGGACTCAGCGGGAGCCGTAGGCTTTACGTTTCACTTCATTCCACGCCTCTTACAGAGGAGCTGCGCTCTAAGCGTAAGTCCTACGGAGGACCTTGCGGTACGCGTAAGCTTGTCCGTAAGGACTCAGCGGGAGCCGTAGGCTTTACGCAATGACATACCTTGAATTGTTTGCGCCGACTTACTTAATATCAGAATAATAAATCGGGAATATTTGACTCATAAAAAATCTATAATCATAAATATATAAATCCGGGTGTCATAGTGAGTACAGATAACGTTTGTAAGTTATTAGCAGAAAAATATCCTGAAGACTTTGCTCGTTGGTTAATAACTGTAGAATCACCAGTAAAAGTCTTAAAAACAGAATTGAGTATCGAACCAATACGGGCAGATTCTGTGACTTTCCTACAAACAAAAAATAGAATTTTACATATTGAATTTCAGACTTTAACTAAATCTACCCCCCCGATTCCCTTGCGGATGTTGGATTATTTCGTGAGATTGGTAAGACAATATGATGTTCCAATTACGCAAGTAGTTATCTTTTTGCAAGAAATAAATAACGAAATCGCTTTCACTGAAGAATATATCAATGAAATGACATCCCATCGTTACCGAGTCATACGAATGTGGGAGCAAGATTCTACAATGTTTCTTAATAACCCAGCATTACTACCCCTTGCACCATTAACACGTACAGATTCTCCCGAACAGTTATTATCCCAGGTAGCCCAAAGTGTTGCTAAAATTCCTAGTAGGGAGTCAAGACAAGAGATAGCAGCATATACGGAGATTTTAGCAGGTTTAAAATTTGAGAAGGATTTAATTCGTAGATTTTTAAGCGAGGATATTATGCGAGAGTCAGTTATTTACCAAGATATCGAACAAAAGGGAGAAGAAAAGGGAAAGCTGTTATTGTGTATGCTTTTGCTTAAAAAACGTTTTGGAAATTTGGAATCATTCATTGTTGAAAAGGTTGAAGTTTTACCTGTTGAGAAGTTAGAAACTTTATGTGTAGCTTTGTTCGATATTTCTGAAATTGATGATTTGATTGCTTGGTTGGAGGAAAACGGTACCCCATAATATGGATTACTGAATTAAGCTACGAGTTATATTTACCTATATTTTTTAGTAAAATTGCAACCTATGTAGAGATGTAGCACTGCAATGAAAGCGATCGCACCTGTGGAATATGGGATCTACGATAGGACAAACATTCTCATCACATCCGTTGGTGATGACTTGTCAGTTTCCGTGGTAATTTCAATTATGGAAATATCTGAGAAACTACACAGCAGTTAAAACCAAATTATCTCTGTGAATCACTGTTTCTGGACCTTCATAACCAAGAATGGCAGGAATGTCACTAGAACTATGCCCACAAATTTTTTCTAGTTCTTGACTATTGTAGTTAACCAATCCTCTGGCAATTTCATTACCGTTGCGATCGCACAATTGTACCGCATCCTGGGTATCAAATTTTCCTTCGACTGTGGTAATACCAGCGGCTAACAATGATTTACCCGATTGGGAAATGGCTAATACTGCCCCAGGATCTAAATATAATTTACCGCCAGGTACTAAACCATAAGCTATCCACCGTTTACGAGCAGATGTGGGTTCGGGATGGGGTTCAAAATGAGTACCAATGGGTTCCCCTTGTAAGATTTTTTCTATGTTCCGGGGATTACGTCCTTCGGTAATAATGGTTCGCACTCCCGCACTACTAGCAATTCTCGCTGCTGCAATTTTAGTTGCCATTCCCCCCGTACCCCATTGGGAACCAGAATTACCCGTTTCTATCTGTAAGGCGTTTAATTCCTCAATATTACTAACTAATGTAATTGGTTGAGCATCAGCTACATGACGGGGATCTGCGGAGTATAGTCGATCTACATCGGTGAGTAAAAATAACTTGTCTGCTTCTACTAAACTGGCAACTAAGGCTGAAAGGGTATCATTGTCGCCGAATTTTAACTCATCCACAGCCACAGTATCATTCTCATTCACAACGGGAATCACTCCCAATGCCAACAACTCTTGTAAGGTGTTGTAGACATTCAAATAACGGCTGCGTTGCACTAAATCGCTACGAGTTAATAAAACTTGGGCTATGGGTTGTTGGAGGGTGGTAAATAAATCGTCATACACCCGCATTAACCGACCTTGTCCTACTGCTGCGATCGCTTGTTTGATAGTAATACTTTTGGGTCGTTCTGTTAACCCCAAACGCGCACAACCAACACCAACTGCACCAGAGGAAACCAAAATAACGCGATAATTGTTGCGTCGTAGATGAGATAGGGTTTCTGCTAAGGTTGCAATGGTCGAAAGTGCTAACTGTCCTGTTTCTGGCTGTGTCAGACTGGAAGTTCCGATTTTAACTACGATGGTTGACGACATGGAGCAAGGTATATTCCTGGTTACGATTATGTGTTGATCAAACATTCAGAACCCAGGAATAAATTATCCAAGCGCCTGCCTCTATTTAAATAGAGGCAGG
>JASJDS010000081.1 GCA_030065055.1 Calothrix sp. MO_192.B10 | reverse complement strand
GTAAGTTAAGCGACGTTAAACAATGGACTGTGAGAAGTTATAGCGCGGTTAGAGTAGGCATATTATTTAAGCCTCCAAAAAAGTTGATCAGCGCTTTGTCATACAGCAAAGCTTTGTCGGCAACAACCATTAGATTTTCATCTGATGCTATACAGGTGTTGCCTGCGAATACGCAGGTTTGCACAGGTTAAATGTTGCACAAAGTCGAATTCAAGGGTTATTATCATTTAGTTCCTGATGTTTCTCAGGAATGATAGAAGTGGAAGAGGATGAATCTAAGCCATCTTCTAACTCTCCAATCCAGGGAGTTGTAGAAGTATCCGAATCTGTTTCCCAGGATAAAGAGTCCATTGACAATTTATCTGTTGTTAAGCACTGTCCATTTTCTGAATCAACCAACTCATCAAGTGCTGCTAAAACCTCTGAAGCAGATTGATATCGTTGTTTCACATCTTCTACTACCATTTTATTGAGAATAGCAGCTAGGGCTGGACTAACTTGTGTTTTGTGCATCCATACCAAACATCCATCAGTATCTCGAAGTAAGCCGTGGGGTGCTATACCTGTTAATGCTTTAATACCAATCATCCCCACTGCATATATGTCACTACTATATTGAGGACGACCAAAAGATTGTTCACTAGGTGCATAACCCTTAGTGCCAATACCAATGGTAAAAGCACTTTGCTCATTACTATCCAATAATTGGGTGGATACTTCCTTGACTGCACCAAAATCGATCAACACCAACTTTCCATCCAATTGTCTGCGGATAATATTGTTAGGTTTGATATCCCGGTGAATTACACGATTGTCATGGACAAAGGTTAGTGTTTGCAATAGATCCTGCAAAATCTCAATGACTGCTGTTTCTGGGAGGCATTTACCTGCTGGCAATTCTTTATTCATGGCATGACCAGCTATATACTCTTGGATTAAGTAAAATTCCTCATCTTCTTCAAAATAGGCAAAAAGTTGCGGTATTTGATCGTGTGTTCCTAGCTTTTGCAGTGTTTGTGCTTCTGATTTAAATAATCTTCTAGCAACTTGCAACTGTTCGGGTTTGGTGTTGACTGGTTTTAATTGTTTAACAACACACAAAGGATGTCCGGGAAGTTGAGTGTCTTCTGCTATGTAGGTTTCACTAAAACCCCCCGCACCCAAAACTTTAGTAATTTGGTAACGTCCTGCGAGGATTTTGCCACAGACTTCCATCTCCCTCTGATGTAATAAATCTTTGAGGTCATCCTGTTGGCTAATAATTTCCTGTGCTAGACGGTTGGAAGCATTTTTCTTCAGAATATCTATTAATTGACGTTTCCTGAAGATTTCTCTGGTTATTTCTGCGCTCAAATATGTAATACCAACACCACATATGGCAATTATTGGCACGCCAACAGGTAAAACTAATTGACCATAGATAAATAATCCGTAGTTAATAATTCCCCAAGTTATCCCTAACCCAATACTGATAAAAAATCGACTGATACCCTGTTGATTTTTGCTAATCAAAAATATACATCCACCCACTAATACCAATACAAATAAACCTCGTAGAGGCGGATTCTTAATCCCTTCGATCGCAGTTTTCCCTGACATTAAAGTAGCAATGGCATTGGCGTGAATTTCCACGCTTGACATTTTTTCTGGCTGGAACAAATTGCCAGCAATGGCGACGGAATGATAATCCTTCAGTGACTTGGCTGTGGGTCCAATCAAAACAATTTTGTCTTGAAAATATTTGCCTTGTTGGAGATAATTATTCCAATTTTCTGGTTCTAATACCGAGGCAAAAGATATGGTTTCAAATGTACCGTTACTTCCGTAAAAATAAATGCGATCGCCTTTGGGAGGAGAATAATTAACTCTAGATGCTTCTAATACAGCTCGCTCAAAAGCAGGTATATTATTTATGGGATTATCTGATTGATTTTCTGCTAATGACTGGGAAAATGCTCCCGCCAATTTGTGAACTTTACCTGCTTCCAAATGGAAATTCGCTAAACCAATAGATACCCCACCTTGGCGAAACTTTTCGTGAGGTAGAGTCAATTGCCTTAAACTACCTTGATGGATTTGAGAATCTTCGTAGAGAGCAGCTAGGGTAACTTTATCCCCATAACGCTGTAATACTGCTTGTAATTTGCGATCATCCTCAGTACCATAACTACTTTCAGTATCAACAAGTATATTCAAAGCCACAGAACGAGCACCTGCTTTGATTAATTTCTCAATTACCCGAGCGTAGGCCTCCCGTTTATAGGGCCAGGTTGTTATCGGTTCTAAGTAGGCATACTTTTGGGGATCGATTTGATAGTACTGCCGAGGGCTGGATGTTGAGTATTCGTCAATTGCTAAAATTACAATGTCTTTGGGCGCTGGGATGGAGCCACGTACCGAATAAAATAAGCTTTGTGTCTGACCCTCTATTAATTTAGCTAAACCTGAATTAGATGCGACTACCAGTGCTGCTACCCCTACTCCTATCACAGAAATTAAATGGGAGAGAAGCCCCATTCGCTTTGATTGTTCAGACAGAACTGTGGCCGCAACTTTAGTTGGTTTGGTTGATGATTGATTGGCAGTAGATGTCTGTTTTTTGGCGAAAGGGTTGGTTGGTTCTTCTGCCATATCTTAACTTACTAGTGGGTTGACGGTACGAATAACACTTGAATTGATCTGCACTTTTATTTTAGTGCCACAATTGCGAAAGCAGATTAAAATAGAAATACTATTTAGTTGTAAACTAACTATTATTAATTATCTAAGTTGACTCAGTATTCATAATTTACCACCAACATGGTGCTTCTGTGCCCTTGTTTAGATGGCTGCGATCGCTTAGTCTTAATATCCTAATTATACTTGTTGTAACTACAGGTAGGTGCTTTTGCATCCAACGTGATAATTATACTTTATACCCACAGGTGGTAGGACAGGAACCCCTTTTGCCTAGAAAAATTCTCAGGTACCATTTGGGGTGCAGAGGGAATTGTTTGCCCCTTCGCGCCTGATTTCCATGACATCATGACTAATTTACTCTACTTGAGTACATAACATAAATATATGTTCCCCAAATTACAACCTTATCCGACTATGTTGTATACCTCTTTAGGAGTAAACTGAATTTGTCGGCAACTCAAAAATCTCAGATCCAGGTAATTTTATCGAGGGATTTTATTCACTGGCTAAAACTTACCAAGCAAAACCATGAGCTGTTTTTATTGCAGCGATATACGTTCAGTGCTTAAGTATATTCTATGATTTCAGATAAGTTGGATAAAGAACGTCCATTAATATTTCATCTGTAGATATAAGCAAATATGACAATTTATAATTGCTATAATCTATCGTTCGTTTAAAATTCTTTATCTATTTATAGGTGTAAATTTATATGACTATTACCACAAATCGTCTGTCTATTTTTGTAGACGGAAACAATATGTTCTACGCTCAACAAAAAAATGGCTGGTTTTTTGACCCCAGGAGAATATTGGCATATTTCGCCTACGAGCAGCCAGAAACAACATTAATCAACGCTTTTTGGTACACTGGCTTAAAAGACCCACAAGACCAACGAGGGTTTAGAGATGCCCTTATTAGTCTGGGATACACCGTCAGAACTAAAATACTCAAAGAATATTATGATGATTCATCCGGTCGTTACTCCCAAAAAGCAAATTTAGATATTGAAATTGTCGTAGATATGTTTAATACAGTAGACCAATATGACCGGGTGGTTTTATTTAGTGGAGATGGCGATTTTGAAAGGGCAATTGAATTATTACGATCTAAAAATACTCATATAACTGTAGTATCAACAGAAGGAATGATAGCTAGAGAATTACGTAATGCTACGGATAGATATATAGATTTAAATGATATTAGACCGAAAATAGAAAAAACGGAAGCATCTCAATGTTAATCATAATTTATATCAATATTTATTCAAAAAAATACATTAAAAGGTATTGTCAGCAACCAGTCAAAAGAAGGAAAAAGGTCGCATATGCATAATGATTCCGAACGTATTATCATTTTTGATACTACTCTCCGAGATGGGGAGCAATGTCCAGGGGCAACCCTGAATATTGATGAAAAACTAGCGATCGCTAAACAATTGGCACGTTTAGGGGTAGATATCATTGAAGCAGGTTTTGCCTTTGCCAGCCCTGGGGATTTTGAAGCAGTCAACAGAATTGCCCGGACTGTGGGTACGGAAAGTGGTCCGGTAATTTGTAGCTTGGCAAGGGCAAGGAAAGATGATATAAAAGCAGCGGCAGAAGCCATCGCTCCCGCAGCCAAAGGGAGGATTCACACCTTTATTGCCACTTCCGACATTCATCTCCAGTACAAACTCCGCAAAACGAGGAAGGAAGTGATAGCAACGGCAGAGGAAATGGTGGCATATGCCAAAAACTTCACCGATGATGTCGAATTTTCCCCAGAAGATGCGGGACGTTCCGATCCAGAATTTTTGTATCAAGTATTAGAGAAAGCGATCGCAGCAGGAGCAACTACGGTAAATATTCCCGATACCGTTGGTTATACCACTCCCAGTGAATTTGGTGCAATCATTAAGGGGATCAAGGAAAATGTGCCTAATATTGACCAGGCAATTATTTCGGTTCACGGGCACAATGATTTAGGCTTGGCTGTGGCAAACTTCCTGGAAGCGGTGAAAAATGGAGCCAGACAGTTAGAATGTACCATTAACGGTATTGGCGAACGGGCAGGCAATGCGGCTTTAGAAGAATTGGTCATGGCTTTGTACGTCCGCAAACAATACTTTAATCCTTTCTTGGGAAGGGCCGCAGATTCAGAGGAACCCCTCACCAACATAGATACCAAGCAAATTTACAAAACTTCACGATTGGTTTCTAATCTCACGGGGATGTTAGTACAGCCCAATAAAGCCATTGTTGGTACTAACGCCTTTGCCCACGAATCAGGGATTCACCAAGATGGGGTGCTGAAAAATAAGCTTACCTATGAAATCATGGATGCCCAATCCATTGGTTTGACAGATAATCTGATTGTCTTGGGCAAACATTCCGGTAGAAATGCTTTTGGTACCCGTTTGCGGGAATTGGGTTACGAACTGACAGAGAACGAATTAAATAAAGCCTTCATCCGCTTCAAAGATGTCGCCGACAAAAAGAAAGAAATTTCCGATTGGGACTTAGAAGCGATTGTCAATGATGAAATTCAACAAGCACCGGATTTATTCCGTTTGGAATTGGTACAAGTTTCCTGTGGCTCTAGTTCCAAGCCTACTGCTACCGTTACCCTCTATGCCCCTGATGGGGAGGAATTGACAGATGCTGCCATTGGTACAGGTCCGGTGGATGCTGTATACAAAGCTATTAACCGGGTAGTGAATGTACCTAATCAGTTAATTGAGTTTTCTGTACAATCTGTTACGGCTGGTATTGATGCGATCGGGGAAGTGACAATTCGTCTCAAACATGAAGATAGGATATTCTCTGGGCGTTCTGCCAATACTGATATCATTGTCGCCTCAGCCCAAGCATACGTAAATGCACTGAATAGGTTGTATGCATTTTTGTTAAATCAACAGAAACAAGAGCAAGTAACCGTGCGATCGTAATTGGGTCAATAATAAATTATTCCGTAGGGGCACGGCATCCACAATTTTTCCCTAATGTGATTGACTGAATATCGCCGTGCCCACAACCCATTATGTACCTAGTGGTCTGTCCCATAAGTTCTGATGGCTAGGGAACAGATCCCCGACTTCTAAATCAATATCCGCACATTGTAGCAATGCCTAGGATAGAAGTCGGGGATCTAACCACTGAATATCGCCGTGCCCACAACCCATTATGTACCTAGGTTCAGTCATGGATATACAATTTAAATGCGTAATATCTTAACTTAATTTATTACGTTTACGTGGTGAGCCTGGGAAGCCACAAGTGCAGCGTAGCGGAACTTGTGGTACTTCACGTGCTAACCATCTAAGATAGGAAACATCTGCATACTTTAAGATGAGTATTTGGTTTCCATGCCTCTGTCGCGCTTAGTCACCCTCATCATTGGTTTAATCATTATTCTGGGGTTAAGCCTGTGGCTGATTGATTCTCTATCTCGCCTCTACTGGCAACTATCTTATTCACCCTTACTGGGCAATTTGCTGTTATTTTTGCTGATTGTCCTGATTGCCGGTTTAATAGCTGCCTTCGTATATTATGTCCTAGAACTACGTGCTGGGGAAAAGCGTTCCCGCCGTTCCCGCAAACACCGCCCCCAAATCAAAGTCCCGGAAGCAAAATCAGAAGCGGCTTCTTCCACACTCCAAGCTGTACGCCAACAAGTATCCCAAATTCAAGATGAAGTAACTCGCCAAGCTCTACTCAGTAAATCTAAGGAAATTGAAGCTAACCTGGCAAGGGGAGAAATTCAAGTGGTGGTATTTGGCACTGGTAGTGCTGGCAAAACTTCCTTGGTAAATGCAGTTATGGGCAGAATGGTGGGGAAGGTAAATGCACCAATGGGAACTACTATGGTGGGAGAAACCTATTGCCTGCGGCTAAAGGGTTTGGAACGGAAGATTTTGATTACGGATACGCCGGGAATTTTGGAAGCAGGGGTAGCGGGAACCGAGAGGGAACAGTTAGCGCGGGAGTTGGCAACAGAGGCAGATTTATTGTTGTTTGTGGTAGATAATGATTTACGACGTTCGGAATACGAACCCTTACAAGCATTAGCTGGCATTGGTAAGCGTTCTGTGGTGGTTCTGAATAAAACTGACTTGTATACAGATGAGGATAAGGAAGCAATTTTAGCCCGATTGCGCCAACGGGTGCGGGGTTTTATTTCAACAAATGATGTGGTAGCGATCGCAGCCAATCCCCAGGTGGTAGAGTTAGAAGGTGGGGAAATTTTTCAACCAGAGCCTGATATTTTGCCATTAATGCGGCGCATGGCAGCCATTTTACGGGCAGAGGGGGAAGATTTGGTGGCAGATAATATTTTGCTGCAATCCCTGAGATTGGGAGAAGAAGCCCGCAAACTAATTGATGTGCAACGTCGTCGTCAGGCTGACAAAATAGTGGAACGCTTTCAGTGGATTGGGGCGGGGGTAGTGTCAGTAACTCCCTTACCCGTGGTGGATTTGTTGGCGACAGCAGCAGTAAATGCCCAAATGGTGGTGGAAATTGGCAGAATTTATGGTTGTGAATTAAATATGGAACGGGGGAGGGAACTGGCTCTATCTTTGGCAAAAACCATTGCTAGTTTGGGAATTGTTAAAGGAGCATTACAGTTACTTTCCACAGCCTTACAACTGAATGTAGGTACTTTTATTATTGGTAGGGCAATTCAAGGGGTAACTGCTGCCTATTTAACCAGAATTGCTGGCAAAAGCTTTATTGAGTATTTCCGCCACGATCAAGATTGGGGAGATGGAGGGATGACTGAAGTAGTACAACGTCAGTTTCAACTCAATCGTCGGGATGAATTTATTAAAGCATTTATTCAAGAAGCGATCGCACGGGTAGTCAAACCATTAACAGATAAATCGGAGGTGGCATCAGAAAACATTCCAGCATCTGAACCAGAAAAATAATCTTCAACTGAGTTTCATTATCTACGTAAATACAACAGTAAAAATATATTTATTACCTCTGGCAAAAAATAGTGCTTAATACTGATGACATTTCTGAAAACAAGTAGTAATAAGACAAAACATATAGTTTTAACAATAAGCTAGGGAATTACGTATACAGACATTTACCTATCAGGTATTCCGGAAACAGTAGGTAAAATTAGAAAAAAATAAATATATAGTTACAAAGTAACCTATTAATGACTAACTACATGATCGGTAAAGTCCTGCAAAAACGTTACCAGGTTGTTCAAACTTTAGGCGCAGGAGTATTTGGGCAAACATTTATTGCTATAGACATAGAACAACCAAATAATCCCAAATGTGTCATTAAACAGCTAAAAGTATTCAGTTATCAGTCTAATTACTTAGAAAACCTCCGGCTACGTTTTCTCAGCGAAACTCAAACCCTGAGCAATTTAGGGCAGCACCAGCAAATTCCCCAACTCCTCTCTTGTTTTGAAGAGAATGAGCGTTTCTATTTAGTTCAAGAATTAATTGAGGGGAACCCACTGACTGGGGAGCTTCCTATCAATAGCAACATGGGTTCCATTTATTTATGGACTGAAAATGAGGTAGTTCGATTTTTACAAGATATTTTAAGTGTTTTAGATTTTATTCATTCCCAAGGTGTGATTCATTGCGATATAAAACCCGATAACTTGATTAGGCGTGCTTATGATGGTAGGTTATTTTTAATTGACTTTGGTTCTATCCAACCAGTAGATTTTGGCACAGATGTGGTATTGCCCATTTATCAGATGCCTGTCACTTCCTTGGGATACATACCTCCAGAACAATTTATCGGTCAAACCAAACCTAACAGCGATATCTATGCTTTGGGTATTATAGCTATCCAAGCTTTAACGGGATTAACACCGCTGAATTTTCAAGTAGATCCCTATAGCAATGAGATTATTTGGCGTTCTCATTACACACCAGTCGGCGATTATCTTGCTGCTATCCTCAGTCAAATGATCCGTTATGATTACACCCATCGCTTCCAATCAGCAGCTCAAGTGCTCAATGCAGTTCAGGACATGCCATTAGAGCAATGGGAACCAAAAAATACTATACATACAGACTATATAGTTTTACCGGAAAGCACGGAGGACATCCGTTTTCCACCAGAAGATTACAATGATTCTAGTAGTAGTAATAAGCCGGTAAAATCATCTTCCCTACTTACAGGTATGAAAGTAGGATTAGTTGCCAATTCTATATTCCTGGGATTTGGTGCATATTCTTTAATCAATAATTATCCTGCCTACTCAGGAACGGAAACTTTATATAATGCGGCGGAAAAATATCAATCAGGAGATTTAGAGCAAGCAATCTCCTTAGCTAAATCGATTCCATCTAATAGCGATATATATCCAGATGCTCAAGCTAGGGTTGAAGAATGGCAAGCACAATGGCAAATTGCTGCTGAAAAATTTTCATTAGTTACACAAGCTTTTAATAACGCTCAATGGTCAGATGTATTACGTGTAGCACCTGAAGTACCTAATATTTTATATTGGCGATCGAAAACAGACAAGCTTGTGGAACGAGCAAAAAATAATATTGAAACACAAACGCAAGATTTACTCAATCAAGCCTATACAAAAGCCAGAGATAGGGACTTTACAATGGCTTTGCACTACCTCAAACAAATCCCTGGTGAATCTCTTGTTGGTGCTTTAGTTAAAGAAAAAATAACTGAATACGAACAAAAGCAGCGTACTAGAGCCGTTTATTTATTACAACAAGCCTACAATCAAGCTGCTACGTCTGATTTTGACAATGCCATTAAATCTCTCAAACAAATTCCTAAAAATACCCCAAGTTATAAAACTGCTCAATTAAAATTACGGGAATATATTCACAAACAACGCATACAAGCATCTGCGAAAAATACAAGATTGTCTAGTTCCAAAAGTCAGGTTTTACTAGATAATAGTAGTGTAAATGGGCAACAAGTGAAATTTAATTCATCACTCAAGAATGTCTCCCATACTAGCCTGGAAAATTTACCACCAGAAAAGAACCACCAAGAAATGAATATTCAATGATTTAAGTCATTTTATTTTGTCATTTTTTCTTGATATTTTGTCATGTTAACCATCATCTGCTGAATCCCATCAGGTTCAGCAAATTGGGTTTTTCCTTCTATTTTTATAGGTAGGGCTTACTGAAAAAGCCTTTTGGTGGGGGTAGGGAATAGTCCTCCTTTATCACTCTCACTGCATAAAAATCTAAAACCCTTATTTGAAGAGGGTTTTATGAATTTAGGTGTAGGTTGGGGAGCCACTCTTGTGCGCGGGTGAATCCTGCGGATACGCTACGCGAGCCCCGCGTTGAGAGAAGTGGCGTTTGAGGAACTAAACCCAACACCCGAAGAAATTGGTATTGTTGGGTTTCACTCTGTTCCACCCAACCTACATTAATTTTTCTTTTTCCAGAGTGACATCAGAGGGATAGGGAATAGGCAATAGTTCCAGTATTTGTAGGGTGTGTTACCGCGAAGCGTAACGCACCTTAGGTGTTTTACTCCCTTCGGTGCTATTAAATTACCGAAAAATTGTAGGCTGGGGAGCCACTCCGTTGCGGTGAAACACTTGCGGTGGTGAGGCAGTGTTTTAAGTGTTTTAAGTGCAAGGGCAGGCTACGCCAACAAAAATCAAATAGTAATCCTATAGAAAATATATTTATGTACCGTGCCCTTTCCCGCGTTCAGATATTCGTAAACAAAAAACTATGGCTTTCAAAATAGACGTGGTTTACATACACCGAAAAACATGAGAGTTTTCGTTTAATATTTACCCTATTTTATATTTAGGTTAAATATGGCTTGGGAAATTAAATATTATTCTTTATCATTATTTCTATCTGCTAATAATTCCTGAGTTTGCTGGAGAGCTTGTTCGGCTTGCTGATAATCTGGCTTATATTTTAGTGCTTGTTTATAAGCAGCGATCGCTTGTTGATATTGTTGTACATTGAACAGAGAATTCCCCTTGCTATACCAACTTTGATAATGATTTTTGTTGTAATAAACTGCTCGATTGTAAGATTTAATTGCGTCTTGATATCGTGTTAATTGATATAAAGAATTACCTTTAGCGTACCAATATTGATAACTATTTCGTTTCAGACTAATAGCTCTATTAAAACTATTAATTGCCTCTTCATAGCGTTGAGTTTGGTGCAACGACCAACCGAGATAATACCAAGCCTGAGAGTTGCGAGGACTATATTTAACAGCTTGTTGAAAAGAAATAATCGCTTCTGGATATTTTCGTAAAATTATGAGTATATTACCTTTAGATAACCAAGCTTGATAAAAACTTGCCTGGAATTCCACAGCTTTATCATAGGAATTAATTGCATCTCCATAGCGACGCAAATTAACTAATGCATTGCCTCGATGATACCAGGAGGATGCATGGTTCGATTTAATTTCTAGACTGCGATCAAAAGATGCGATCGCATCTTCATAGAGTTGAGATTTGTGTAGGACTATACCTTTTTCATACCAATAATTATAATTATCGGATTTTAATGTAATGGCTTGTTCGTAAGCCATAATTGCCTGATCATACTGCTGTAACCTGACTAAAACTTTGCCTTTTGTAGCCCAGATATCTGGTTGTTCGGGTTGTATTTGTAAAGACTTGTCAAATGTAGCAATAGCTTCTTGATATCTTTTTAGTTTATCTAAAATTAAACCACGACCATTCCATGCCAACCAATAATCTGGTTGAATTTGAATTGCTTTATCGTATGCTACTAACGCTTGTTTATATTTTTTCAGTGCATATAAACTTTTTCCTTTACCATACCAAGCTTCACTATAATTTGATTTTAAATTAATAGCTCTATCGTATACTGATAGAGCATCTTCATATCTTTGTAAATCGGCAAGAATATTTGCTTGTCTATACAACGAGTTAGCATTATTAGCATTGATAGCATTAAATAAAAATATGGAGCCGACTCCGGCACATCCTATGACTACTAGCAGCAAAAAAAATTTAATTATAATGCCCTTTGATGGGGAAAATAACTTGATTTTTGGCTGATTTGGTGTAGATATGGGACTGATGGCTATGGTATTGGAAGTCTGATGATTTGATTGTAAATCTTGGATGATTTGTAATACCTGACTTGCTGAACTGTAGCGTTCTCGAAAATCATAGCAGACCATTTTATCTAATAAATTTGCTAATTCTGGAGTAACTTGTGCTTGCTCTCTCCAGACAATTTCATTAGTTATGGTATCTTTACTAAGTTGACTAGGTTCTAATCCTGTTAATGCTTGAATAGCAATAATTCCTACTGCATAAATATCGCTACTAAACTTCGGAATTCCTTGAGCCTGTTCACTAGGAATATATCCGGGAGTACCTATAGCAATAGTCTGTTTTGTCTCCCCAGAGTTGATAATAGCCTGGGTAGTAATTTCCTTTACAGCACCAAAATCAATTAAAATTAACTGTCCATCTGAATCACGTCTGAGTATATTTCGGGGGTTAATATCGCGGTGAATAACATTTTGTTTATGTATAAACTCCAATATTTCTAATAGCGATCGCAAAAATTTAATTACCTCTTCCTGGCTCCATTTTTTACCCGGTGTTAATTCTTGACTTAAATCATGTCCGGTAATAAATTCTTGTACGAGATAAAACTCTTGGTTCTCTTCAAAGTAAGCTAAAAGTTGAGGAATATGCTTATAATTCCCCAGCCTATAGAGAACTTGTGCTTCCGTATCAAACAAGCGTCTGGCTGTTTGTAAAGTTATGGGATCGCTGGATTGTGGTTTGAGTTTTTTGACAACACATTCAGGTTTACCTGGTAATTGTGTATCAAAAGCAACAAAAGTTTCGCCAAAACCCCCTCCTCCCAAGTGACTGATAATTTGATATCGTCCAACAAGTATGTTTCCCAACATCTGTTTGCCTAGCGAGTGTGCGTACTATCTAATTTCAATCTTGCCACAGTGACATCGGGAAAAGTTGGGGACAGCAAGCATAAATCAGAGTCAATCGCCAATAAATTATGATTCCCATTAGCGATAACATTTTCTTTTTTAGTCACAAGAGACCGATTATTGTTTACGGATTAATTGGTTTGAATCTAGTTATATTTTTATGGGAGATAAAATTAGAATTAAGCAATGAGTTAACTAATGTAATTTATAATTGGGGAATAATACCAAAACAAATAAGTGCAGCATTCATAGAATTATTAACAGGTAATTTTGCCGCAATTATTATTATTTTCATCAGTTTAGCTTCCCTAATAGTAGCTACATTTCTCCATAGTAGCTTTAGTCAAATTCTAGGAAATATCTTATTTCTGTGGGTATTTGGTCAGACAATTGAAAAAATTATTGGTTATAGAGGTTTTATTTTATTTTATTTAGTTAGCAGTATTATTACATCAATCATACAGATTTTAGTAGATCCGAATTTAGCAGTACCCTTGATTGGAAGTAATGGTGCGATCGCTGCTATTTTAGGGGCATATATAACCAAGTTTCCTCAAACTAAAATTTATTCTGTTTTGCCACTGATAGTTATCTTTATTCCTGTAGAAATTCCAGCATTTTTCTATTTATTTTGGTGGTTTGCTCAACAGTTATTTTACGGAATTGGTAGTTTAAATATTACTGGTGGTGTTAATCCTCCCAGTCTAGCCTACTGGATGCATGGAGTAGGACTAATTATTGGCGCAGCTTTTATGCGAATTAGGAAATAGGAGGGAAGGAGTAGGGGCGGGGTTTCCCCGCCCGGAGGGAAGGAGGGAAAGAGGGAAGGAGTGAAAGAGGGAAAGAGGGAAGGAGTGAAGGAGGGAAAGAGTGAAGGAATGATGAATTAAAGACTGTCAACCGTCAACCGTCAACCACCAACTAACAACTAACAACTAACAACTAACAACTACCAACTATCAACCATCACTCCCTCACTCCGCCACTCCCTTATATAATGCTTTTATTATGAGTACCCTCCCAGTCGTGAAAAAAGCTGATACACAAAACCGTCAACGTAACAATGATTGGCGGTTATTTTTGCGTCTACTACCTTACGCCCGTCACCATAGGAGAATGTTGGCACTGTCTATGCTGCTACTAATACCCATAGCAGTTGCTAATGCCATTCAACCCCTATTAATTGGACAGGTAATCTCCTTAATTCGTCAAGAACCAACTACCTATAGGTTTCTCAAAAATCTTCCCCAATTACAGGGATTAGGGATTTTACAGGCTTTATTACTATTAACAGTCATTATTCGGCTCTTACTTACAGGCTTCCAGGGGTACTTGGTTCAGAAAATTGGACAAAACATTACTGCGGAAATTCGCCAAGACTTATTTCACCATGTCACATCCCTAGCTGTACGTTTTTTCGATCGCACGCCCATTGGTAAACTAATCACTAGGCTAACCAGTGACGTGGAAGTATTGGGAGATGTATTTGCCACGGGAGCAATTGGTATTGTCTCCGATTTATTTTCGATGGTGGTGATTCTCGGCTTTATGTTTTCTACCCAGTGGCAAATGGCTTTGCTGCTACTGCTAATACTTGTACCCATATCTGGGATAATTGTTTATTTTCAGAAGCAATATCGTCAGGCAAATTATAAAGCGCGGGAAGAACTTTCCATCCTTAACTCCCAACTCCAGGAAAATATTGTTGGCATTAATATTGTGCAATTGTTCCGCCGGGAAAAGTTTAACTCGGAGTTGTTTCGCACTAAAAATAAACAATATGTCCGTCAAGTAGATACCACTATCTTCTATGATTCTGCTGTTTCTGCCACATTAGAATGGGTGGGACTAGTGGCAATTGCTGGAGTTTTGTGGATTGGTGGGGATTTATTACTGAAACAAAACTTGACTTTTGGTGTGTTATCTGCATTTATATTCTATGCCCAGCGATTATTCCAACCTCTACAGCAGTTCGCGGAAAAATTCACCGTCATTCAATCTGGTTTTACAGCCATAGAACGGGTTAGTAATATTTTAGATGAACCCATAGAAATTCGCGATCGCGCAAATCCCCGATTTTCTATTTTTGATTCTCAATTTGGCTATATCGATGAAATTGTAGACAATTCTGAAAATGGCAATGTCAGTCACAAATTGGGAGAAATCCGGTTTGAGAATGTTTGGTTTGCTTACAAAGAAAATGATTATGTGATCAAAGACCTTGATTTTATCATTCATCCTGGAGAAAAAATCGCATTAGTTGGTCCTACTGGTGCTGGGAAAAGTACTATTATCAGGCTATTATGCCGCCTATACGAACCCACAAAAGGGAGAATTTTAGTTGATGGGGTGGATATTCGTGAAGTACCCCAAGCCGAATTACGGCGATATATGGCGGTAATTCTCCAAGATGGTTTTTTGTTTGCCGGGGATGTGAAAAGTAATATCACCTTAGGGGATGGTTATACCATTGAGGAAGTTCAAGAAGCGGCAGAAAAAACCAATGTTGCTTCATTTATCGAACAACTACCCCAAAGCTACAATACCCAACTCAGAGAAAGGGGGACAAACATTTCCAGTGGACAAAAACAACTCTTGGCTTTTGCTCGCGCAGCCATTCGCAATCCCCAAATCTTGGTATTAGATGAAGCGACAGCTAGTTTAGATGTGGGTACAGAAGCTTTAGTTCAACAAGCTTTAGAGCAACTTTTACAACGAAGAACTGCAATTATTATTGCTCACCGCTTATCCACCATTCGTAATGTGGATCGCATTTTTGTTCTCAAATATGGGGAATTAATCGAACAAGGTAGTCACGAACAATTATTGCAGCAAGAAGGACTTTATTCTACCTTGCATAATTTACAAATGTTAGGAACGTGACAAGTCAAAAATCACCCATAAAAATGGAGAGACTCAGATCCCCGACTTTTTCAAAAAGTCGGGGATCTTATTGTTCGCAAAATTCATCTATCAGTAGTTAGCTAAAATCAATCATCGTTTGTCGATAACAATCTGGCAAACCAATATCAAAACTTTTTCCTTGAATAATATATCCTGTCATCCCTTCTATTTGACGTAATTTTTCCAGACAGGAAGTCAACTGAAATTCACCCCTTTCTCGCAAATTGTTATGAATATTGTCACCCAACAAGTCAAATATTTTTGGTGTCAATACATATAAACCAAATACGCATAGAAAATTATCTTCTTCCATCCCCTCTACCCGCAAATTTTGCCGTGCATATTCAAGGGTAGGTTTCTCATAAATTTCAGTTAGGGTAAGTATGGAATTTAATTCTTGCCATTTACCTGTAACACAACCAGCCTTAGAAATAGTTTCTGCTGGCATCAATGTCAATCCCAAAACACTATGATTAACTGTTTCATATACATCTAAAAGTTGCCGCGTACATGATATATTAATTGCAGATGAATAAATATGGTCACCCAACATTAATAAAAATGGTTCATCTTTAACCCATGATTTTGCACAAAATACCGCGTGTCCGTAACCTTCCTGCTTATCCTGAGTTAAGATTGTAATCCTATTTCCTAGCTGCTGAAGATATCGACTATATTCTTGATTTTCTGGTGAGAGTTTCGCAAAAAGCTCTTTGGAAGGGACTGTTTGAAAATAGTCTGCAAAAACTTTTGTATCCTCTGGTTGAGTGACAATGCCAATTTCTTCAATTCCAGCGCTAACTGCTTCTTCCACAATTACTTGAATGACAGGTTTAGCCTTACCATCCCTATCAATAATTGGAAATAACTCCTTCTTCACAACTTTAGTCGCTGGAAACAGTCTAGTGCCAAAACCAGCAGCCGGAATTACCGCTTTTTTAACTTGATTGATTCGCATAAATTGTCAGTTGCAAACATTGCATTTGGGGAAAATCCTGCTCAATAATCTCTATTACTTTTTGTTGACTTTCCTTGTCTTTTGCAATCAATTGTGCAGTTCCATCCCCTTGAGAGCCAACACCCTTTCCGCCCCAAATATAAGGTTGAATGGGTGGATAAGCAAGTAATTTGTGTAAGATAGGCGCAGTTAACTGTTGCCAACAGGCAGGAATGAGATAATGATCGAATTGAGCCTGTGCTTGTTTCATTAGCATACCAAGTTGTTCAGCATTCCCTACTTGTAAAGCATCAGCTGCTGCTTGGGTAATTTGATAACTAACCTCACCAAGATATTTCTGGACATTCCTTTGCAATTCATTTTTGGCAAAGGGATAACACTGATGGAGTTGACTGAGAATTTCCTGGGTATTTTTTTCTGCACCTAAATCCACTATGACAAAAAATAGATCCTGGGGTACCTGTAGGGGAATCACATCCACACCCTCCCCATCAAATACCATAGTAATAGGGCGATCGCCATAAGCACAAGCCTGGTCCATCCGTCCACAACGGGAGGGGGTAGTAGTTTCTCCCAAATAGGCAAACTCCATTTGTTGAGGTATGGTCATTTTTAGGTCATAAACTTGATTGAATGCCTTCGCCACCAGAACACAAATAGCTGCACTGGATGACAACCCTTTTTTAATTGGTAAATCTGTTAAGTAATTGTCGATTTCCAATCCGCCAACATCAGAATGTATCAGCAATTGATATGCTACCCCAGCAGCATAACTGAAAAATCCCCCCGTTTGAGCTTCAGCCAGTAATGGTTGCTCTGCCATTGGTAAAGTTAAGACTTTTTCGGTGCCATCTGCAAGCCAAGTACGGAAAATAAACTGGTTTGAATGGGGCTTTACCCGAGCATATAGTCCCTGATTGGTACCAGTAATTAATGTGTAACCCTTATGTAGTAGCGGATTTAAGAAACGATAACCTCCCGCCCAATCACTGTGTTCTCCAAACAGACACAGTCTTCCCGGTACAAACAAGTTCTCAATTTTCATGCTTCCATTTAGAGTTCGGAATTCGGAGTTCGGAGTTCGTAGTTTGGAGTTCGGAGTTCGTAGTTCGTAGTTAGGAGTTAGGAAGTGTGGGGGGACAAAGGGACAAGGAGGCAAATTTTCTTTATTATTTATTACTTAGGAACTTGGATTTATTAACTGACAATTCTTTGTAGGTTGGGTGAAGCGACAGCGTAACCCAACATTAGATTACATAAATTTAAGAGTTGTACTTTATTTTATCCACATTCCTTATTGTTTATTACTCCATCACTCCCTCACTCCCTCACTCCTTCACTCCTTCACCTAGTTACTCTAGTGATAAATTACTATCAGGTACCAGCATGTTCTTATACCATCTTGAGTATGGGGTCAAGAGCAAAATTTACCTAATTTGCGATCGCATGGAGACTATTTTCTACTCGGTTATACGAGTGTCAGTTTATAAACTGTCACTCACCAGATTCCCTGATCGATTGCAAAAACGATATTCTTTATTTGTGCAAGGAGTGATACCACTTCACAACCTGTTTGTCACTAATTATTTTCGTAATGCCCCATAAACCTTAGGTATTGCGGATTTCCAATGTTGCATCAAACTGGTGGATTGGTATACTTTTTTACGGGAGAGTGCTTGGGTGCCAGTAAAGCCTCAAGTGCTTTTTCGTGTTCTTTATGAGTCATATTGGAAAAATTACTGGTGTTGTGTCACTAGCCATTCATGTATGACTAGCGACGGTAAATCTCATCACTGGGTATGACGAAATAATTTTATCCGATCACAAAGTTTACCAGCTTACCAGGTACAACAATCGTCTTTTTAACTTCCTTACCTTCGATATAGCGTTGAGCAACCTCGGATTCCCGAGCATATTTTTCCAAGGTAGCTTTATCACTAGTTGCAGGGACTTGAATTGCACCACGAGTTTTACCCATAATTTGAATTACCAAGGTAATTTCATCGGCAACTAATGCCTCTGGCTCGTAATTTAGCCAAGTTTCACTGTGAATTGAGTTAGTATTACCCAACAAATGCCACAATTCATCAGTTATATGGGGTGCAAAGGGAGCTAGTAACAACACCAAAGTCCGAATACCTTCTGCATAAATTGGTGAGTCTTTGCATTTAGCGTCAGTGATGGCGTTACTTAACTTCATCAACTCGGAAATGGCGGTATTGAATTGATACTCACCATCCAAATCTTCGCTGACTTCTTTGATAGCAGTGTGAATTGCTCTGCGTAAGTCCTTTTCAATTTTAGATGGAGGATTTTTGGATTGTTTTGTTGATGATGTTGGTTGGTTAGCAAAATCTATTACTAATCGCCACACCCGGTTTAAAAAGCGGAATTGCCCTTCTACATCTGCTTCATCCCATTCCAAGTCCTTTTCTGGAGGGGCTTTAAACATGATAAACATCCGTGCCGTATCTACACCATATTTGGCAATTACATCTTCCGGTGCAACACCATTACCCTTAGACTTAGACATGGTGGCATAAAGCCGTTGTAGGGGTTCTCCAGTCTGGGGATCGCAGGGATTTGCCGGATCGACATTTTGGGAGGGAATCCACTTATCCTTACCAGATTTGTTGGGGTTCATGTAAGTTAAACCCTGTACCATACCTTGGGTTAACAACTTCTGGAAGGGTTCGTCAAAGTTAAATAAACCTCTGTCACGCAATACTTTAGTAAAGAAGCGGGAATACAATAGATGCAAAATAGCGTGTTCAATCCCACCCACATATTGATCCACAGGTAGCCAGTCGTTTACCTTATCAGAATCAAATATTTGTCCTTCGTTGGTAGCATCAGCATAGCGCAAGAAATACCATGAAGAATCAATAAAGGTATCCATAGTGTCGGTTTCCCGCTTGGCTGGAGTACCACAACTAGGACAAGGTACATTAACCCAACTTTCCAACTGGGTGAGGGGTGAAGCACCGCGTCCAGATAATTCCACATCTTCTGGCAATTTTACGGGTAAATCAGCTTCAGGGACGGGAACTGCACCACAATTAGGACAGTGAATGATGGGAATAGGCGCTCCCCAATATCTTTGCCGGGAAATGAGCCAATCTCGCAAACGGTATTGTACCCTTGCTTTACCAAAACCTTGTTTTTCAGCAAATTCAATTATGGCTTGTTTCCCATCGCTGGAATTCATCCCATCAAACTGTTGGGAATTTACCATAACTCCTGGTTCGGTATGAGCAGCAGTTAATTCTGCCGATGCATCCCCACCCTCTGGGATAATGACTACCTTAATCGGTAAATTCTGTTCCTGGGCAAATTTAAAATCCCTGGTATCGTGGGCTGGTACACCCATCACCGCACCCGTACCGTACTCATACAGGACATAATCGGCAATCCAGATGGGAATTTCTTCTCCGGTAAATGGGTTAATTGCCTTACCACCAGTAGGAATACCCCGCTTGGGTTTATCTTCAGCAGTACGTTCTAATTCGCTTTCATTGGTAACTTCTTCCACAAAAGCTTCCACAACAGCTTTTCTGTCCGGTGTAGTTACTTTTGCTGTCAGAGGATGTTCCGGTGCCAACACCACATAACTAACCCCATAAACGGTATCAGGACGAGTGGTATAAACCCCAATTTTTTCATCCATCCCCACAATGGGAAATTCCAAATATGCCCCAGTGGATTTCCCAATCCAATTAGCTTGCATTAATTTGACCCTTTCTGGCCATCCCGGCAATTTGTCAAGGTCAGTTAACAATTCTTCAGCATAATCGGTAATCTTGAGAAACCACTGGCGCAAAAGTTTTCGTTCCACCTTCGCACCGGAACGAAAGCCCCTACCTTCGTTATCAACTTGTTCATTTGCCAACACAGTTTGGTCAACGGGGTCCCAGTTCACGGCAGCTTCTTTTTGGTAAGCCAAACCCGCACCATAAAACTGCAAAAATATCCACTGGGTCCATTTGTAATAATCTGGGGAACAGGTAGCTAATTCCCGTTCCCAGTCTATGGATAAACCCAGACGCTTTAATTGCTGGCGCATCTGGTCGATATTTTGATAGGTCCACTTTGCTGGAGGTACCCCCCTATCAATGGCAGCATTTTCTGCGGGTAAGCCAAAGGCATCCCATCCCATGGGATGTAATACCCGATAACCTTGCATACGTTTGAGGCGGGCAATTACATCGGTAATCGTATAATTACGGACATGCCCCATGTGCAGGCTGCCCGATGGATAGGGGAACATGGAAAGGGCATAAAATTTGGGCTTTTGATTCTCTGTAGGCGTTTTATCCAAGCCTTGTTCAGTCCATGCTTGTTGCCATTTTTCCTCAATTTCTGCTGGGTTGTATCGGGAATCCACCGAAAGTACTCCTACTGGATCTGTAATCTGGTCTGTCTCAATATTGTAGATGCTAGACAAAGAAAACAGTTGCTCAAAAAAAGTGATGAATGAATTAAATGCAAAATTTTCTAGTCGATTGCGGGTTTTTGTCTACGGTACCCTGAAGCCAGGAGAAGCATATCACCAGCAATACTGCGCTGGTAAAGTAGTAAGTGCCAAAGGGGCGATCGCCTATGGGGAACTATTCTCCCTACCTATGGGTTATCCAGCAATGACTAGTGGAGATAACCTAGTGTATGGCTATCTCTTAGAGTTTGAGAATGCCAATATTTTATCTGACCTAGATGCCCTTGAGGGCTATCACCCCTCTCGACAAAAATCAAATAACCTATATAATCGGGAGCAAGTTGAGATATTCGACTTACAGAGGAAAATACAGGGAAAAGCTTGGGTGTATTTAATGAGTAGGCAGAGGGTTGACCAACTAAAAGGAAAACCCCAAGCCAATGGTTGGTGGAGCGCAGTTGAGAACGCACCACCACGGGAATAGAGCGTTAGTATATGAGATTAACTGTATGCAGTTAATTTTTCAGAGGTGTATTGTGCGAATTAATTGATCATTTCACTGTCTAAGTAGCTTTGCATAGGCTCCACTTTAGACCTAGTCTTAGGCAGTGATTTTTTGATCGCCTTGGGAATGGGGAAAATGGGGTCATTAATCGCCACCTTCAGGGAAGAGGGTGGTTGGGGAATTGTTTGCGCTTGCGGTTGTTTTGCAGGTTTTTGTTTGGCTATTTGTGGGATAGATGAACCGCCACTGCCCAATCCGGTGACAGCAGCGATCGCACAAGCAGCGAGTGCTGCTCCTCCACCCAATATAGCCAACCTTGCCCGTCGGATACGGACAAAAACCTTTGTTACCGTTTCTTCTGAAGTTTGTTGTTGTGGTACGGGTAAGTTATGGATACCTTGCCTGATTTTCAGTAATCGGGTGTATAAACCCTGTACTGTTTCATCTTCTGCAAGCCATTTTTCGACTTGCTTACGTTCGACGGCAGTAACCTCTCCGTCTAGATAAGCACTCAATAACTCGAAGCGATCGCGCTTTGACCTATCCATAACACCCGTTAATTGATTGGTATGTTGTGTATTTCTGTCTGCCATGTTTTTATGGTTTTGACAGGAAGAGCGGTTGTGAAATTGAGAATCAGTAGTCATATTAACATTATTACCAATTCTTATCCGGGTAACACAAGGGAAAAGCCGAGAATTCGATCGAATATTGTTGTAATGGCAGAAGCACTCTAGATTTCTTTAAATTATCTTCATAAAATGTGACAAAATCTGCCATCAAACAGAAACAAAATACAAATAATTATGTATCTATATAATTCTGCAGTTGGCTTTGTAATCTAGACCTAGCCCTGGCAATCCTTGATTTGACTGTCCCAAGAGAAACACCGGTAATTTCGGCAATTTCTTCATATGCCAAACCTTCGATTTCTCTTAGAACTATTGTAGTCCGGAATACTTCTGGTAGGTCTGCGATTGCTTCCCTCAGTTGCTCGTAGAATTCTCTGGTAGTTAGTGCTTCTTCTGGACCGGGAGTGTCTCCAGCAATTTCCCAATCCATTTCTCCGTCATCTACGGTTCGAGGAGCGTCTAAAGATAAAGGACTCGCAACTCGTTTGCGCTTGCGTAACTCATCGTAGAACAAGTTAGTGGCAATGCGGCTCAACCAGCCCCTAAACTTAGCTGGTTCCTGTAGTCGGTTAATATTCCGATACACGCGAATCCATACTTCTTGAGCTAAATCTGCTCTATCGGACCAATCCGGTGCTAAGTGATATAAAACCCGATCGACTTGAGACTGGTAGCGGCGCAATAGTTCTGCAAATGCAGCACGATCCGGGCGCAGTCCCACTTGACAGCGCAAAATTAGGTCGTGGTTAGAAATTTTGTCAACTTGCACCGATGCTTCCGGAAGTCTGGCATCAAACGTTGACCAGGATACAGTAATCGATTGACTCATAGATCGTACTGGCTTTAAAAGATCCCTTTTTATTAGACCTGTTCATCCTATAGAAGTTCCTAATACAAGTGACGGATTTTCGACTGTAACATTTAACTATACTTTGATCCCAGCAGGAAATTTTTACTTTATCGTTTATTCTTTATATAGTAGTGTTTCATTATTTCAGGCTAGAATCTCTCAAGGAAAAATTATGCCCGTAATATCACTTCTGTATGTGCAGTAAATAAAACTGCACACCCAACCTTGACAGTTAAATTCCTTATCATCAGCCCTGCTGGCAGGCTATGCCAACCTAAAAAGTTAGAAAGTTAGATCCCCGACTTCTCCAAGAAGTCGGGGATCTGCACACCGCTAATTTTACAACTCAAAATTGTCTAATTTTTTTTAAGATTCAATACAAATAATTAACCTGATGGTTATTACATACAACTGTTGTGTTGAAACTTTCCAACTGCTTAAACAATGCGATCGTAATTTGCCCATTAGTCTTTGGTAGCAATACAATCAATAAATAAAATGATTACAGTGTCATACCCTGGTTAAATATGAAAAAAATCAGTATTTTTCTCATGTGTTAACTTTTATTTAATTTTTCCCATACCAAAAGGGCCGGAGAGTTTTGGTTTTCTCCATCGTAATTGCCACGATTACTAGGATTTGGCTCTTGCATCTGTAACAGGAGATTCAGGGAAAATGTAATTGTGACTGCTAGTAATAATTTTTCTAACATCTTTCTTCTCCTACCCACACACCATTAATGATTGAAAAGGTAGCCGTCAAAGTTCCAGAAAATAAAAATTAATTATCCCTGTGCTGATTAACATAATTCATGACTGGCTATAATCCCTACTTATATAGTGTGCCCTTGAAATAGAGTTATATTGATGAGGAGATAGCAAAAATTTGATAAATTTTCGATGAGGAAATGATAAAAGCTGATAAACAAGTTAGCCTATAAGCGGATTTACCGAGAGTAGTGTAGAGTAAGCTGATTAGCAAGCAAGTAAAGTTAATAACTGCATATTCAACAGTTAAATATCTTGGGATAAGAATAGAAAATACCAATGGTAAGAAGTGAATTTATTGCGCGAATAGTAATGTGGCTTTGTTTTGCCACAGCTGCTTTGTCTCTAGCCGTACATTGGCGGCTCAATAATTCCATGAAAGCTGATGCTCATTCCCAGGCACCGATGGGCAATAAAACACAAATCTCATCCTCCCAGGTGACACCACAACAGCAATTTTTCCGTAGTCAGAATCCTCAGACAACAGGAAAACAAAATTCATCCCAGAGGGTGGAAACTGATCAGCCACGTATTATTGTAGATTTGAGCGATCGCCGAGTTTATGTGTACCGTCAAAGCACTGTGGTTGCGAGTTATCCCATTGGTGTGGGGAAAAAGGGTTGGGAAACACCTACAGGCTCTTTTAAAGTGATGCATATGCAACACAATCCTGCATGGCGACATCCGATTACCGGTCAAGTATTTCCAGCCGGTGCCAATAGTCCTTTGGGATTGCGGTGGATTGGCTTTTGGACGGATGGGCATAGTCACATAGGATTTCATGGCACGCCAAATGATGAAGTAGTAGGAAATCCTGTTTCCCATGGCTGTTTAAGAATGCGTAATCCTGATGTCGTTTCCCTGTATAATCAGGTACGTTTGGGAACACAAGTAGAGGTACAGCAATAATCACAGCTACTTACCCTTAGACAAGCATGAATGTGAGTCAGCGATGAACATCATGCTAGCTAAGGTACCAATATCCAGAAATATCATAAGCTATCCGTCATTTATTGATTGTTTGTAAATGACCGATAGCTATTGGGATTTTTGCTCAAAATTACGTGCATAAGCCTGGAGTAACGAACTAACTTGAATCAGAACTTCATTCCCCGTATTTTTACCTAAAGCTTGACGTTCGGGGAAGAATCGGGGGCGATCTAAGTGGCGGGAAATTGCTTCACCCACTTGTTTGCCAATTAATTCACTGAGTTCATCTTTCGCTCGTTGACGTTGGTGGGTAGCACCTTCTTCCGTGGTAGCGTACAAGGGAGGTAGACGGTTAAGAGCGTAAGCGGCAATATCCCCTACGTCTATGGTTGTTTCACTTGTTGCTTCAATTTCTGCTACCCTGGCGATCGCTTCTGTGAGCACTAACTCTTCCATCACGTTAATAAACTGTTTGCGGGGTACCGCCACCACCTCACCAGTTAATAATGCTCCCATAAGTCTATCCAGAGACATATACTCTTCTATGGATAGTTCCGATGCATGATCGCAAATGCGTCCAACTTCTGCTTCCATCGATGGCGTAAGATAACCATCCTGGAGAGCTTGATCAACAATTTTTTCTATACTCATAACATTCATTTTTCAGCCACCCAAGTGAGGTATAGATGGTACCAATCGAATTTATTGTGCCCAATTAAAAGCAAAAAATAAACAAAAATTTACTATTTTATTCCACCAAAACGCCAAGGTACTGGATTGATAGATTGACCGTTGACATACAAACCCCAGTGTAGGTGGGGACCAGTAGAAGCACCAGTGGAGCCAACCCCGCCAATTAATTGACCAGCTTTGACAATATCACCTTCTTTGACGTTAATGCGATTGAGGTGCATCAAAATACTGACCACTCCTTGACCGTGATCGATGCCGACGGTGTTACCATGAACCCGAAAACCTTGAGATACCTTGCCCACTAGAGCTACTCGACCCCCAGCCGGAGCAATTACTGGTGAACCTGACCATCCAGCGTAGTCAACGCCACGATGGTAATAGTTCTTGGCAAATTTACCATTATAGTAGCGACGAACACCATAAATTGTAGTCACCCGCCCCTTATGTGGTCTTAAGAAAGAGCCATTCCAAAATTTTTCGGGAGTTTGCAAGGCTTTGAATTCTTTAACTCGCTTAAGTTCATATGCTGTAGCACGTAAACCAGCTTTGTTACCTCGTAGGGTGATACGTTGCACGGGGAATTTACGCCAGCCTACCTGTACTGCCAGATTTCGCTGTTTTTCATCAGCCATTACCCGAATGATTTTTTTACCCGATCGCTGCAATGGTGTTGTGGGAATCAATGCTCGATACTGATTGGGAGAAATTTTAAACACTGGATAAGTTTTGTTACCTTGAGTAACTTTAGGAACCATAGCACTATTGCCACTTTCCATGTCAATGATTACTGACAGGGTGTCCCCTAATTTGGGCTGGAAGGGAGTTATTTGTACTTGTAAAGCATTGGCTGGTATTCCCCAAGCCACAGTTGTAGTGGTAAAAATACTTGTTAATAAGGCAGTTGCACCGAATTTAGTAGTTAATCCGCCAACAGCAAAAACCTGCCACTTATTTTTAGAAGTAATAGTATCAACCGGAGTAATCATAGAAATACGATCAAAGCCAAGATGGAGGTTATATTTTATGATATTTTTAACAATTGCTTGATAACTGCTTGATTTTACCATCGGAGTGTTTTGCATTATAGAGCACTATGGGTTTAGGGTGCGGACATTGTTGAGCGCTGAAGCCTATGAGCAATCAAATGCGTGAATTTTGACTTACGCGTAGCGCTATAGTTCTGTGTCCATCAAAAAAATCATAGATGTCAAGTGAAGGAAGAAGGAAGAAGGAAGAAAGGTTTGAGCGGAAAAATCCTCAGAGGTGTCTTATGCCTCCAGCTCCCACTGCCGTATCCCTTGACAAAAGCCTTTGGTCAAACAAAACACGTCAAACACCTAGGAGAACATATCGGAGATTACCACATATTAGAGAAATAAGTGTAAGTAATTTGACAAATATTAGAGAATGATAGACGCGATCGCTTTGCTCAGGCTGGTTTTTGGGTCTAGATGGAGAAGTAATTCAACGCCGAATCTTGTGATCGACTAGTCGGAATGGTAAGCAATGCGGAGACTTTGCACCAAAATAACCAAAGATGCGATCGCCATCAATCCACCCCAAAACCAGTAAGGTAAGAATAATTGCTGTTGGATTTGAGCGGTATCAGATAAACCAAGAGAACCGGCATTGCTACTAAATAAATAATTCAATTGATGGTATGTACTAATACAAGCTTGTACGCCCAGAAATTGTACAGCAAACCCTTGCATCCATTTGGGAGCTTTCAGGGAAATACCTAGAATAACTAAACCCAACAAAGTAATTGCTACTATTCCAAATAGCGATCGCACCCAGATTAGCACCGAAAATAGTAGAAAACCGCCTAAAACTTTCAAACAAAAAGAAGCTGTCTGAAGTTTGCGGGAAGCCAAAATTAATCCCGCACCGGCGATAGGTGGTCCCATCGGGCCTGCTGCTGCAACTAAAGCTCTACCAATAGAACCTAAATATAGTCTGCCACTATGAAAAGCAACTCCAGAACCATTGCCATAAATCTGTAACTGTCGAAAATCTCCACCTAAAATGATTGCTGCTAAACCATGTCCCATTTCATGGAACCATGTGGCTAGGATGGTAAAGGGGTAAAGAATATAATCTCCCGCAGGAATTTGCCACAATAAAACAGTAACAAGCGCCGCAGCTATTAGCCAGGTAAATCCCGTGCGCTCAATAGCTGCTGGCGCTTGATTGTTATGCAAGAATTCAAAATTTTTCCCTGGCTCCCTCATAAACTGTTTTCCTACACAATTAATCCAACTATAGCAATTGTTGCGGAAATGCCATGTGAATGGATTGGTGTTCAAACAGATACCGAGAAGAGAACACACTAACTATGTAGTTTTAACTAATTCTGCGGAATTCCCCAACCTTCTATAAGGTGGGGATGGATAGTAGGGCAATTGAGAGGTACATCAAAGTTGGATCTCCCTAAACCAATAAACTGCTGATGAGGCTGGCAGATTTTTCGCTTGTTTTACCCAACCGAACAATTGTCAAATATTTCCCTAAGTGAATTTATCAGAAATACAGTTCATGGTAGGATAAATATTCAAGGGGGTGATATAAGCGTGCTTCATAAAGTCGTCCAAGTCCGCATTTATCCCACAAAATCACAACAAGTTCAATTAGCGCGAACATTTGGGTGTTCGCGCTGGTGGTGGAATTACGCGCTGAATAAGTCCATTGAGACTTATGAAAAAACAGGTAAAGGACTTGGGCGTTCGGCGCTCAATGCATTACTTCCTGCTCTGAAGAAAGCAGAGGAGACATCATGGTTAGCTGATTGTTATAGTCAGGTTTTACAGGCTACAACCCTCAATCTAACCGCAGCCTACAAAAACTTTTTTGCCAAACGTGCAGGATTCCCTAAATTCAAATCAAAACACGGTAAACAGTCGATTCAATATCCTCAAAACGTCAAAATTGTAGATGGCAATGTTCAGCTCCCAGGCAACATTGGCATAGTCAAAGCTAAAATACATCGACCAATTGAGGGGAAAATCAAAACTGTTACTGTTAGTAAAACTCCTTCAGGGAAGTATTTTGCATCTATACTGACCGAGATAGAAGGCCAAAAGCCAACTACAGCATCAGGTAAGATTTACGGAATTGATTTAGGAATCAAGCACTTTGCAGTTGTTACTGACGGCGAAAAAGTTTCTAAATACGATAATCCCAAACATCTTGCAAAACACGAAAAAAATCTCAAACGCAAACAACAAAAATTAGCACGTAAACAAAAAGGGAGTAATTCCAGAAATAAATATAGAAAAATTGTTGCCAAAGTATACGAACGGGTAAGCAATTCCCGGCAAGATTTTCTACATAAACTGAGTTACAAGTTAGTCAGCGATAGCCAAGCTGTCATAGTAGAGAATCTTCATGTCAAGGGCATGGTACGTAATCACAGTTTGACAAAAGCAATATCTGATTGTGGATGGGGAATATTTACTAATTTTCTAGCCTATAAGCTAGAACACTGTGGCTCCAAATTGGTTGAAATAGATAGATGGTTCCCTAGTTCCAAGCTTTGCTCTAATTGTTTCTATCAAGTGGGTGAGATGCCATTAGATGTGAGGGAGTGGACTTGTCCTCACTGCGGTACTCACCATGACAGAGATGGGAACGCAGCCATAAATATTAGAGCAGAGGGAATGAGAATGCTAAAGACGGATGGTTCAGCCGTCTCTGCTGTAGGAGGGGAGGTAAGACCAAAGTTGGGACTTTTGTCTAAGCTCAGGCACTCCCCTATGAGTACAGAAGCCCCATCCGCCTGTGCGGTGGGGTAGTTCACCTAAGCTTGTTACCCATTTCAGATGGAAAGATTATTTATTTATACACTCTGCTTCTCTGCTTCTCTCCTTCCCTCCTTCCCTCCTACCCTTCGGGAAGCCACTTCGTGTCTACACTCCCTCACTCCTTCCCTCTCCTCTCCCCGTGAGTAGGACAAGGGGGAGCAGAAATAGAGCGATTTAACCAGCCAGTAGCTTGTTCTAGGTGAGCGAGAGCTTCTTCTGGTCTATCCTTTAATAAAAATACCAGAGCTGCTGCTGCTTGTTCACTGGCACGGGCTTTGCGGTTAGACTTAAGACGATGCCAATCGTTAGGGGAAATACCAAGTCGATTCATCAGAGCTTGAGCTAGCTCTAAGGTAGTGAAATTATTTATATCGGTAGACAAATGCATATTTTTAGATTCCACCATAATTTTTGGGCATACTATCTTTTAAAACTACTTTACTAAATCTTCGATGCAACTGCCGCAACTACCTGACGAACAAAATTCTCACCAGACAGAGTTAGAAGCAGAATTTGAGCAAGCACTAACTGACACAGAAAAGTCCCTGGTAGAGCTTCAACAACGTTATGCTCAGATTCACAGTGACAAACAACGTCAAAGAGAACTAAAGCATCGCCGCGAGGACATCAAACAACAATGGCGTAAAAATCCTCTACCTGAATTAAAAATAGAACTGCAACAAATTCAACAGCAGTTGGAAGCTTTAGATAATGCTTTAGGCTTAATGTCCGACAGTTATTTAACAGTTTCTTTTTTAGGTGGTGGCTTTGTCTTTTCTAAGACAGGTTTACAAGAAGCATTTTGGCAAATCATCCGCTTTAGTGGATTGGGCGTTATCATAGGCTGGATATTAAAGTCTGTTGTTGGATAATATGGTAGATCTACGGATTGCAGAAATTTTACGTAGTAGTCAGCCCGATGATTCAGTCAAAGTTCAAGGTTGGGTACGCACAAAACGAGAATTAAAAGGATTTGCTTTTATTGAAGTTAATGACGGCTCATCCCTCACTAGTTTGCAAGTGGTACTAGATGGGGATTTGCCCAATTATGAAGAAATATTAAAGAAACTAAATACAGGTGCTTCCGTGGAAGTAACTGGAGTAGTGGTAGCTTCCCAAGGGAAAGGACAGCGCATTGAGTTAAAAGCTCAAACCGTGGAAGTTTTTGGAGAAGCCGATCCCGAAACCTATCCCCTGCAAAAGAAACGCCACTCCTTTGAATTTTTACGTACCATTGGGCATTTGCGATCGCGCACTAATTCTTTTGGTGCGGTATTCCGGGTGAGAAATGCTTGTTCTACAGCCATTCATCAATTCTTCCAGTCACGGGATTTTATGTGGGTTCACACTCCCATTATTACCGCTAGTGACTGTGAAGGAGCGGGGGAATTATTTAGTGTGAGTAGTTTAGACCTAAAGAATATTCCCCGCACGGACACCCAAGCTGTAGACTACAGTCAGGACTTTTTTGGTAGACCCACCTATTTAACCGTTAGCGGTCAACTAGAAGCGGAAATCATGGCCATGGCGTTTAGTAATGTCTATACCTTTGGTCCCACCTTCCGCGCCGAAAATTCCAATACCTCCCGCCATTTAGCCGAATTTTGGATGGTTGAGCCGGAAATGGCTTTTTGTGACCTCCACGGAGATATGGACTTAGCAGAGGCATTTCTCAAGCATATTTTTGAGTATGTGATGGAAAAATGCCCAGAAGATATGGAATTTTTCAATAAACGGATTGATAATACCGTCCTAGCAACCGCAGAAAATATTATTAATAATCAGTTCGAGCGCATTACCTATACAGAAGCCATCAAACTGCTAGAAAAAGCTGATGTTAAGTTTGAATATCCAGTTAGCTGGGGTTTAGACTTACAATCAGAACACGAACGCTATTTGTGCGAGCAGGAGTTTAAAAAGCCCGTAATTGTCACCGATTATCCAGTGGAAATCAAAGCCTTTTATATGCGTTTGAATGATGATGGTAAAACCGTCGCCGCAATGGATATTCTCGCCCCCAAAATTGGTGAAATTGTCGGTGGTTCCCAACGGGAAGAACGGCTAGATGTGCTGGAAAATCGCGTCAAAGCTCAAGGAATGGAACCAGAAGATTTGTGGTGGTATATGGATTTGCGCCGGTATGGTACGGTTCCCCACGCCGGTTTTGGACTTGGTTTTGAAAGATTAGTCCAATTTATGACTGGTATGGGCAATATCCGGGATGTAATTCCTTTCCCCCGTACACCAGAAAACGCAGAATTTTAGTTTCTAGCAAAGGTGTAAGAACTAGGGGAGCATCCCAATTTTTGAAAAAGCCCGCACTTCGTGCCGCTCCGCTAACAGGCTAAAGCCCGGAGGCTACACAAACCAAGCCCACCTTCGTGGGCTTTGTCCGTGTAGCGATACCCTTCTAGGGTATTTGGATAAATTATACTAATTCAAATAATGTTTGCGACACATATATTCTTCGTAAGGGCACGGCATCAGCAAGATAATTGTATACACCAAAATATTGTGGATGCCGTGCCCCTACCCATCTTTCGCATTCTTAAAATTTGGGATGCTCCCCAAGATATGTGTTGGTTCTTCAGTACTTGTTATGGTTAACTAACTCTACTTTTTAAGCTTTCTATTTCCTTCAAAACCTCATTTAAATTTTTTGTTTTTAAAGCTAATAATTGAATATCATCAATCCATTTCTTAACTACACTATCAAGATTTTTATGATTTCCTTCAGAGCTGTACTCTTGTACTAGTAAATCAGCGAGTTTTTTAAAAATCAGCATTTCCTGGTTGTGCCTTGTATTGCCATATATCCACTGATGCATATATGGATCAAGTGTATATTGGTCATGAATCTTGCTAACTTCTCTCTTAAGAGTTTCCACTAAATCATCTATATCCTTCTCAAATTGTGTAGGAGGTTTGATAGGAGCCTTAAAGGGATCATCGAACATATAAACTACCCCAGAAATAGCTATTTACAGAAAAATCAACCAGGTTCTAGTAATAAAGTTCCCTAAAATTCCAAAAAAGTAACATCTGTAAGAATCATATTTGATTTCTGAAAAAACGCTAGGGTATGTTGTTGGGTAAAACAAACGCACCAAAGCCTTATATATATTGCATTACGTCCTTTGAAAACCTTACCTACAAATACTTAATTCCGTTCAATAAGTAGGTAGGCGTAATTAAATGTAACTCATATCTTGCACCTGCACCCTAGAAGGGTGAGGCTATACAAATAAAGCCTGCCTACGCAGGCTAAAAAACCTAATTTTTCGTGTTGCTGATAAAAATATATGTTTATTAAGAATATCAAAAATCAGTATTAATACGAGGCGTGCAAGATATCAGGTAAGACTGAACCTCACACTGCCTGACAGCACCCCTCTCCTTAGCACCCCGCCGGTGAGGTTTTATATTTAATTTGACCCAGTTACTTAATCAAACCATATTCCTAAATATATACAGCTCAAATATGAAATTTTGTAAAATCTTTGTCTTTAAATAATGTAATAAAAATATAGATTTTTTTTACAATGAATGCCCGATCTGTTGTTATGACCACCATACTTTAAATCATTCACTGGGTTTAACACTCCTTGCGGGAAGTCCCCCGGTGGAGTCTTCGGAACCGGGGGATGAGAGCAAAGAGTGTTAAATTTTTCCCTAGTCTTGTAACGCCAGTTCACAGGCTATCTCCTCTTTACAGGACAAAGGGGAATGTTGCCACCCGGAGGCTGGAATCCAAATCCATTTACCATCTGGTCTGTGTTTGAGATCACAAACAGCAGCCTCCATTAAATCTGGAAAAGATGCATATTGAACACATTTCTTTACTGGTAAAATAGCAAAATCATCAATGTTCTGTACATTATGATTCAAAGCCATGATTTTACCTTGATAGCGAAAAAAAGTTACAAATTTAATCTTTTTCATCAGTAATTTACCTGTGGTCGAGCAACCAAAATAGCATAATATTATACCTGTCAAAGATTAGTCATGATTTATGAAATATTGGTTGTGGCTTGTGACAGAATTGCGATCGCATCTCCTTCAATCCCATCTTATTCAAGGATTGGTAGTATTTTGCATTGCTCCAGATCAAAAAAAGTACTAATACTTACGACTTGGGCACAGTAGTATTAGATTTAAAATTAGCTATCAGCTATCAGCTTTGTTTTTTGCCGTACATTACATAGATTGCGTGTCTTCTCAATCTAGTCATAGTTACAAAAATAAATACTGACGGCTAATAGCTAATCAATAGAGACTTACGCCATTTGATTCTCAATCGCCCACCGGGCTAATTCGGTGCGGTTGTGAAGACTAGTTTTGCCCAACATATTGGACACATGGCTTTCAACAGTCCGTTGACTAACATTCAACTCTTCCGCTATTTCCCGATTTGCCATGCCTTGAGCCACGAATTGAACTACTTTCAATTCGGTAGGGGTTAACTGCACATCAAAAGGAACTTGGATGCGAGAACCATTATCTCCTCCCTTAGCTTGATGCTCCTTCCAACGGATGGTTTGCTTGAGAGAGGATTCTACTTGGGCTACTAGTTCTTCTGGCTCAAAAGGCTTGACCATATAAACATCAGCACCTTTATTCAGACCCTTGACACGATCTGCACTTTGTCCTTTAGCAGAAAGGAAGAGTACGGGAATCCAGCCAGTACGCTCTTTCTGGCGGACTTGCTCTACAAAAGTGTAGCCGTCCATTTCCGGCATCATCACGTCACAGATGATCATATCTGGGATATCCTGCTCTAAAATATCCAGTGCTTCTCGACCATTTTCGGCAGTGGTGACTTGGTATCCCCGAAACTCTAAGTAATCCTTCACCAGCAAGATGAGGTTGGGGTCATCATCAATCAGCAGTAGGTTTTTGTTATCTTTATTCATGCTGGGTTCTTTCATAGCAGTGGCACTTGTCGCACTTCTTTCCATCAACTTCCTGAGTAGTTTCCTCTATGTTGGATCATTGAGACTTTGTAACTTTTCTTACCTCATTTGCCTTAGCTTAATCAACTTCTCTAAAGCAATTATCGCTTCTGAGATGCGACTAAATCAACAGCAAATTTCCAGTAAGGATACGTAGAGCAATAGTATTTATAATGCGCTATTATATATCGTATCGAAAGTAGTCGGCTAAAAAACGCTGAATAAATAATAATCCTTTAGATTTAGTACATAAATATTTGGGGATAAAACCAACTAAGTATCAGGTTTATTGGTCATTTTGAGGACTCAATAATATCTTAGGCTCAATCATAGCAATTCAGCCTCTATTAGTTTTGAGCCAGAAATAGAATTACTTTCTGGTAAAGGATGAATTAAAAAGGCATACTCCATCACTATTTTATTGTCGATTAAGTGTTCCTGAACGATCCTTTCAATGACCTCTGGGGTTGCTTGGCGATACCATACACCATCTGGGTAAACCACCAGGATTGGTCCATCACAACACACCCGTAAACAATTGGCTTTAGTTCTCAAAATGTAACTAGGACGATTATCTTGGGGCGAGTCTAATTTTAACTCTTTAAGCCGTTTTTTCAAGTACTGCCATGAATCTAGGCTTGTTTGTTTTGAGCAACAGTTAGGAGTTGTTTGGTCAGCACAGATAAAAATATGCCGATCAACTTTTGTTAGCTGCAAACTTTCTACAAAATTACTGAGGGTTCTGCGGGGGTTTTTTTTGATGGTTTCTGGCATTCCTAAGCGAGATTGTGTCACTGTGTTGTCACTCATTTACTAATTCCCTGATTACAGTTCTATATCAATTTCCCCAGTTCGCAAACCCAATTGAGCATATACCACTAGTTAGTCTCAATCAACAAAGCAGGGAATATGAAGCCAGAAGCCAGAAGGGAAGAGCATTTGACTTTTTTGGAGCATGGGTAGCAGAAATTGATGCGTCGCCAATGGTACTACTCTTAAGATTGCTGGAAACGAAAAACTCTACTGACGTTAAGTATTTATAAGCTGTTGCTCTTAAAACTGAGATTTTTTTTACATTTTTTTAATTTCAGACAAATTAGGCAAATCCTGATTCCATCCTGTGTAGGCAATAATCCTCGGTGGGTCCGTGCTTAAACATTCCCCGTTCCCCATTCCCCGTTCCCCGTTCCCCATTCCCCGTTCCCCGTTCCCCGTTCCCTGTTCCCTGTTCACTGTTCCCCATTCCCCGTTCCCCGTTCAAGTTCGGAAACCCGTACACAAATATTTATTGCCATTAGACACCGCCCTTAGGTACATTAGCACTCAGGAGTTGAGAGTGCTAACTCTGGAGAAAATTGTATGGCAGCTGTATCTCTAAGTGTTTCAACAGTAAAACCTTTGGGCGATCGCGTATTTGTGAAAGTGAGCGCCTCTGAAGAAAAGACCGCAGGTGGTCTGTATTTGCCCGACACCGCCAAAGAAAAGCCTCAAGTAGGTGAAGTGGTCTCCGTAGGTGAAGGCAAGCTCAAAGACGACGGTAGCCGTCAGACAATGGATGTGAAAGTAGGAGATAAAGTTCTTTACTCCAAGTACGCTGGAACCGACATTAAGTTGGGAACCGACGAATACGTACTGCTTTCAGAAAAAGATATTCTAGCAATCGTTTCGTAGAGTTATGAGCAATGAGTTCTGAGTTATCAATTTATTACTCCTATTTAACTCAGCACTTAAAACTCTAACTGACAAATTGATTCAAAACTCACAACTTAAGAACTCAAAACTATTGCGGAACTATGGCAAAGCGCATTATTTACAACGAAAACGCCCGTCGTGCCTTGGAAAAGGGAATGGATATCTTGGCTGAGGCTGTAGCCGTTACCCTCGGACCCAAAGGTCGCAACGTAGTACTAGAGAAAAAATTTGGTGCCCCCCAGATTGTTAATGATGGTGTCACCATTGCTAAAGAAATTGAATTAGAAGATCACGTAGAAAATACAGGGGTTTCCCTGATTCGCCAAGCAGCATCTAAAACCAACGATGCTGCTGGTGATGGTACCACCACCGCAACTGTTTTGGCTCACGCTATGGTCAAAGAAGGCTTGCGGAACGTTGCAGCTGGTGCCAATGCAATTTTATTGAAGCGCGGTATTGATAAAGCAGCTGGCTTCTTGGTAGATAAAATTGCCGAACATGCCCGTCCTGTAGAAGATTCCAAAGCCATTGCCCAAGTTGCTGCAATTTCTGCCGGTAACGACGATGAAGTCGGGCAGATGATTGCCCAAGCAATGGATAAAGTCGGTAAGGAAGGGGTTATTTCCTTGGAAGAAGGAAAATCCATGACCACGGAATTGGAAATTACCGAAGGGATGCGGTTTGACAAGGGGTATATCTCCCCCTACTTTGCCACCGATACCGAGCGCATGGAAGCAGTTTTGGAGGAGCCTTACTTACTGCTCACCGATAAGAAAATTGCTTTGGTACAAGACTTAGTACCCGTATTGGAGCAAGTAGCTCGTGCTGGTAAGCCTCTGATCATTATCGCTGAAGATATTGAAAAAGAAGCCTTAGCAACCTTAGTGGTTAACCGTTTGCGTGGGGTACTGAATGTAGCCGCTGTCAAAGCTCCTGGTTTTGGCGATCGCCGTAAGGCTATGCTAGAAGATATTGCCGTACTCACTGGTGGTCAACTGATTACCGAAGATGCTGGTTTGAAGTTGGAAAACACCAAGCTGGAGATGCTGGGTACCACTCGTCGCGTTACCATCACTAAGGACAATACCACCGTTGTGGCTGAAGGTAACGAAGCTGACGTTAAGGCGCGTTGCGAGCAAATTCGCCGTCAAATGGACGAAACCGAATCTTCCTATGACAAAGAAAAGCTGCAAGAGCGTTTGGCTAAATTGTCTGGTGGTGTAGCAGTAGTTAAAGTTGGTGCTGCTACCGAAACCGAAATGAAAGACAAGAAACTGCGCTTGGAAGATGCGATCAATGCTACCAAGGCAGCCGTGGAAGAAGGTATTGTTCCCGGTGGCGGTACAACCTTAGCTCACCTCGCTCCCCAACTAGAAACTTGGGCAAATAGCAGCCTCAAGGATGAAGAGTTAATCGGGGCGATGATTGTAGCTCGTGCGTTAACTGCTCCTTTAATGCGGATTGCAGAAAATGCCGGTCAGAATGGTGCTGTGATTTCCGAGCGCGTGAAAGAGAAGTCCTTTGATACTGGTTACAACGCCGCTAATGGCGAATTTGTAGATATGTTTGCTGCTGGTGTGGTTGACCCTGCTAAGGTAACTCGCTCGGCAATGCAAAACGCGGCCTCCATCGCTGGGATGGTGTTGACAACTGAATGTATCGTTGTTGACAAGCCTGAGCCGAAAGAAGCTGCTCCTGCTGGCGCTGGTATGGGCGGCGACTTCGATTACTAAGGTTAATTTTTGGGATGGGTATTTTGCCCATCTCGGTATAAAAAATGGCTGTCTTCCTCTGGGGAGGCGGCTATTTTTTTATGGAATGGGGAAGGAAGAAGAGTTTTTTAAACACAAAGATACGAAGAACGCGAAGGAAAAAGAAACATGAAAATTAAAGATGTCAAAATACTTTGGGGTCGTTCTGGAAATAGATGTGCTTTTCCTGGTTGCAAAATAGAGTTAACAACTGATGGTGCAGAAAGTACGCTAGGCGAAATGGCTCATATTGTTGCTGATTCACCTAATGGACCTCGTGGTGAAAGCAATCTTACTTCTGAAGCAAGGGATGAATACCCAAATTTAATATTATTATGTCCAACGCACCATAGTGAAATCGATTCAAATCCAGAAAAATGGACAATTGAAAAATTAAAGCGAATAAAGGCAGAACATGAACAATGGGTTTCAAATCAGCTCGAGCAAGGCGGAATTTTTATCAATAAAATTGACTATTCAGTCTTTCTGGAATCTAGAGAAAAAGAATGGATTAATTTTGCTGGTAATTATGTATGGATTATAGTTTGCCTAACTCCCCTAAATATATCTGATGATAGCATTGATCCACTTACTTCCCATTTTTTGGAATCCATAAATAATTTGAGATTGCCTTCATGCTACGATGATTTATTCCCTCCAGGAGTATCTAGCTTTATCAACACACGTAATACAAGACCGCATGAATATGGAGTAGTCAATGAAGATTTTAGGTGTATTACAGAGGGATTCGGTCATAAAATTCAAATTTTTAGGAACGGACATTGTGAATTTTTGGTCTGTCTAGAAGGAATTGTACGGAAAGATACTCAATATGGTAGAGAGCAAAATTTACTACCCAGTTCTTCAATGAGGGTTTTTAGATATACAGATATTTCTATGAGTATTAATACTCAAATACAAGGATTAATAAATATCTGGCAACAGCAACTAAAATTTAATGATATTTTATTAACTGCTATGATTACAAGTACAGTTAATGCAACTCTATTTTCAGGAAGATATACATCGAGAGGTTATGAGTTTGGATATCCTGTAACTTCACCATCACTCAAATATAGTAAGGTGATTAATAAAAACGAAAATTCATCTACAATTGTGGCAGAATTTATCAAAAGATTTGTAAACTGTTTTGGCTTATATATTGATAATGTGTTTGATGATAATGGTAATATAAATTACCCAAGAAAATGATACTCCCAACGGCTAAAAACTTAACTTTTCGTAGGTTGGGTTGAACGAAACCAAACCCAACAGCAAGTAGGTTTTTGTTGGGTTACTCTTCGAGAAGCCCCTTCGGGTCTACGTACCTCAACCCAACCTACAATCTAAATGCGTAGTGCTATAAGTTAAATTTAAGATTATAGATGTGCAAGCAGAATTTGGTTAATGAATAATGGAAAACATTAAAGAAGAGGCTCGTAAATTAATTGATAAGCTGCCAGAAAATTCTACATGGGATGATTTAATGTACCAAATTTATGTCCGCCAGACAATTGAAGCTGGACTAGCAGATAGTAAAGCTGGTAGATTAATTTCTGTCCAGGAACTGCGGAAAAAATTTGGATTGTTAGAGTGAAATTTTATTGGACACAAACATCTGTAGAAAACCTTTCAGCAATTTATAATTATATTGCTCAAACTTCTCCACAATACGCAGCTAGAATAGTAGATCGCATTACTAGGCGTTCAGAATAAATTGCTAATTTTCCATTTTCTGGTAGAACTGTACCGGAATTTGAAACTGAGCGAATTAGAGAAGTTATTGAAGGTTCATATCGGATTATTTATTATATTCAATTAGAACAAGTTGATATTATTGCTGTTATACATGGTTCCCAGCAAATAAGACCAAATTTGGAAGATGAGTAATTTTTGTTAGTACTGAACAAGTATCAAAAATTGAGACCATTTATAAAGTCAAAAGAAAATTAATGTAGGGTGTGCAATGAGACTTAGCGTCACGCACCAACCGCCTTGTGACACCTGCGTAAGTCCTGTTTTTATTGAACCGCGAAGCTCTGTGCTGGACGCTAAAATCTATACTCAGTCAACTTTTGACTTCCGCGTATATGTATATTTGTATACAGAGTTATGTTAGCCGTATTTTTGGGAAATATAGATGACATAACCATCAGTAATCACCTATTAATTACCAACATACAATAGTGAATAAAATGTTCAAAGTTATTATTTCTCATAGTGACGATCCTGATTCTCAAAGTGCAGTTGAAGAAGTTTTGTCACAATGTAGCAGCAAACTGGGGGAGGTAAGGCCCCAAGCAGGTATTTTATTCGCAGCTATTGATTTTGAACATGGATTGATTTTGCAAGAAATTAACCAATTTTTTCCAGGAATTGAGTTAATTGGCTGTACAACAGATGGTGAAATTTCTTCAGTATTGGGATTTCAACAAGATTCACTGACTCTGATGTTATTTTGTTCTGATACTGTAGAAATTAAAACTGGGGTGGGACATGGAGCCAAAGAGAATCCCATTGCTGCTGCTCAACAAGCAGTAGAACAAGTAAATGAAAAAAGTAATGGCGCTCCCAAATTATGTATTGCTGTTCCAGCTAGTTACATACAAGATGGTTCAACCACTAGTGGTGAGGGAATTCTCAAGGGATTAAAGTTAGCCTTAGGGGAAGAAGTTCCGATTGTAGGTGGTACTGCGGGGGATCAGTTTAGGTTTAAAGCCACCTATCAATTTTTTGGCGATCGCGTACTGACAGATTCTTTACCAATTATAACTTTTTCTGGAGATATTTTATTTTCCTATGGAATTGCCTGTGGTTGGCAACCAATTGGATGCAAGAGTATTGTCACCAAAGCTAAGGATACGGTTCTCTATGAGATTGACGGGAAACCAGCAGTTGAATATTATCAAAAATATTTAGGTGATCGACCGCCAAGTGCGGAAAATCCCTTAGCAGTGTATGAAGGGGATAGCGATCGCTATTATATGCGGGTTCCCAACACTCACAATTCCCAAGTGGGTAGCATTAATTTCTTGGGAGATATCCCCGAACAAGCAGTAGTACAGTTGACAGATATTAGTCGAGAGGAAGTAATTGCTGCGGCTGAAACTTCCTTTAATCAAGCTTTAACAACTTATCCTGGAAATACACCAGAAGCAGTTTTACTGTTTTCTTGTTGCTGTCGTCGTTGGCTTTTAGGAACACGAGCCAAGGAAGAATATCAACTAGTTAAACAAGCATTTCCCCAAGAAATCCCCATTTGTGGTTTTTATACCTACGGTGAATTTGCTCCCTTAGAGCCTCATGGCTCAACTTACTACCATCAGGAAACTTTTGTCACCTTGCTCCTAGGAAGTAAGTAGAGGTTAAGCAAACATGGAAGCTACAGACTACGAGAGCAAAATTAAACAATTGGAAAAAACGGTACGGATACTGAAAAAAAAGCTGGGACGTTCCGAAGCAGACAGGGAACAGATGGAGACAGCCGGCGAACTGAGAGAATTAGTTCTCAAAGGGGTGATTAGGGATTTAGAAGAGTCTCAAAATACTCTAGAAAAACGAGGACAAGAATTAGAATCCGCACTAGCCAATCTTAAGTCTCTCCAGGTAAAACTGGTGGAGTCTGAGAAAATGTCTGCTCTTGGAGTTCTGGTAGCTGGTATTGCTCACGAAATTAATAACCCTGTTAACTTTATTTATGGGAATTTAGATCATGCCTATGGCTATATTCAAGATTTGTTAAAATTAATAAAAATTTATCAACATTATTATCCTCAGCCAATTCCAGAAATTCAAGAAGAAATTGAGAATATTGAATTAGATTATATCCAAGAAGATGCCCAGAGGCTTTTCCAATCGATGAATATGGGAGCAGAAAGGATTCATCAAATTGTGCGATCGTTGCGTACTTTTTCTCGATTAGATGAATCAGAATTTAAATCAGCAGATATTCATGCAGGAATTGATAGTACCCTAGTAATTTTAAACAATCGACTCCAACCTAATCCTCAAAACTATCAAGGAGTCAAACTGATTAAGAATTACGGACAATTGCCCTTAGTAGAATGTTATCCCGGTCAATTAAACCAAGTATTTATGAATATTCTTAGTAATGCGATCGATGCTCTAGAAGAAGGTTTAAAAAAAAATAAAATACAGCAATTAAATAAGTCTTCATTTCCCAGTATTCATATTGAAACAGAAGTCATCAATCAAGAATGGATCAGAATTATAATTACTGATAATGGTTGTGGAATAGAGCAAAAAGTACAAAAAAAATTATTCGACCCATTCTTTACCACTAAAGATGTTGGCAAAGGAACAGGTTTAGGCTTATCAGTGAGTTACCAAATTATTGTAGATTTACATGGTGGAAAATTAAAATGTAATTCATCACCAGAAATAGGGACAAAGTTTGTAATTACAGTTCCCATAAAACAGAAAACTTATACATAACCAAAAATATTAAATATAAAAAATAATTAACTCTCTGAAGGTTTAGTTGATTTACTTAATTTATGTGCTATATACGAATCCGGTTTGATTGGTGAAAAACATAAGTATCTGTAGGGTGGGCATTGCCTACCATATAATAGTTTTCGTGGGCATGGTGGGATACATATATTTCAAAAATCAAATATTATTCCTATAGCTGATGGATTAGTTATTTGAATTGAGTATATTAGTATGTTGAGAAAACAATAATGTAAACAATCCATATCTATTACTTTTTAAAGTATGTACATAATTAAATACTAATTCCTAATGAGTAGTTAATAAAAATATGCTTTGTCTTTCATTATAACTCTGACTTATGAAACATTAAGTCGGGTTTTTTGCTTTATGGATATTTAAATCATTACCGAAAACTGCAATGAGTAATGTTCAAAAATTACGGTAGAGACGTGGCGTGATGGTTTGGCGATTCGCTCCCTGTAGTTGTTTCGCTCACCCGCTTCGCGCTGGCTCCTTGGGCTAAACCTACTCAAATTAGTAAGTGCTCATGGGGTGCGGGGAACCATTGTTAGTACCAAAGTGACCTAGACACCACATTATTATCAAGTTTTTATTAATACAGTTCTTCACAATGTAGTCAAGCTACATAATTTGTCATGAATTTCTTAAAATCTAGTATACGCAAACTTTCTTTGAGTATCCCTGTATTAGCATTTTCTTCAATGTTAATCACCCATGATTTTCATAATGCTAGTAGTGCTGTTGCTCAAACAACTTGTAGCACTTCAACATTAGCAAATAGAAGATATGGTTTTAGATTTCAAGGCTCGCTTCCACCGAACCCTATATATGCTGTTGGTTTCTTGGATTTTCAATCAGGCTCCGTGAACATAACAGGGGACGTAAATAATAATGGCAGTCTTCAACCAATTCAGGCTAGTTTTTCTTATACAGTCACTCCTAATTGTTCATTAACAATAAGTACTGCAGGGCAGCAACTCACTGGTGTTATTGTTAATAATGGAAACGATTTATTTATTATGTATACAATTAATCCAGGGGAAATTTCGATACCAGGCATTATTGTTGCAAAGAGAATTTAGATATTGCAACGAGATTTCCACTCCATCTTCCAATACCTTAACCAAAGTATCTCCTCATATTCTCCCAAACTTAAAAACTTAACCACAGCAACTGCTGAAACAGCTTAAAATCAGCATCGAATCAAAAAATCAACAGAACCTTAACATATCTCCTGGCAATTCGCACCCGCTGGGAATTTTTTGTTTATACATGAATGGCACTAAAATAAGCCGAAAGTTTTTAGTCGCAAGGGTAATGTTCAAGTAGTAGCAGATAGATTTTTAAGTTTTGCCGCAGCTTATTATTTATAATTCAAATTCAGGAATCGTTTCTTTCTCAAGTTTTGCCGCAGTTAACCATTCTTGCATAGCAGGAAGATTTAAAATTGCATCTGCATAATTCTGGGAAATTGGATCTAATTCCACGCCATAGGTTTTAAAGCGTAAAACAACTGGTGCAAACATGGCATCAGCAATGGTAAAGTGGCTGAATAACATATTACCTCCACCACCAAATGTCGAACGACAATCACGCCAAATAGAAAGAATCCTATCTATATCTTTTTGTACTTCAGAACTCATACCTTTACCAGGCAGATGAGCGCGACAATTCATCGGCATATTTTGCCGTAAATCTTGAAACCCTGCGTGCATTTCCGCACAAATAGAACGAGCTGTTGCCCGTGCAAATGGCTCTTTTGGTAACAAACGTCTATGGGGTAAGCATTCAGCAAGATATTCACAAATTGCCAATGATTCCCAAATTGTAATTCCACCGTGATGTAAGACAGGTAATTTACCAGTGGGACTATGTTGCAAAATTTCTTGATGTGTAGTTTCTGTATTTAAAAGAATTTGTATTTCTGTAAATTTAATTTGCGAATATTTCAAAACTAACCAAGCTCGTAATGACCAAGAAGAATAATTCTTATTAGCGATCGCAAGAGAAAAATTTGGCATAATTTATATATTGATTGTAAATATGAATATGGTAATATTAACGTCTTTTTAACTCATATTAATATTTTTCTATGGATGAAATATTTTCCGAACTTACACCACTACATACTCTCAACCCCCTCAATCGCTTCTCTGATAGGGTAGAAAATTATGTCAAATACCGTCCCAGTTATCCAGATGCAGTAATCGATAAAATTCTGGAAGAATTATCACCTCAAATCATTGCAGCAGATATTGGTGCAGGTACAGGAATTTCTTCTCTATTGCTGGCTGAAAGAGGTATCAAGGTAATTGCTATTGAACCCAACACAGTAATGAGGAATGCAGGTAAAGAAGGGACATATGCTTTGTCAACGGTGGAATGGCGAGATGGAACTGCTGAATTAACCAAACTACCCAACGCATCTGTGGATTTAGTTACCTGTTTTCAAGCTTTTCACTGGTTTAATCCGGAAGCAAGTTTATTGGAGTTTCACCGTATTCTCAAACCTTCTGGAAGATTAGCTGTAGTGTGGAATAATCGTAATCAGGAAGACGAACTCACAGCAGAATATAGTCGATTGGTACGCATTGCATCAAATAATCATCCAGCAGAATCACGGATGAAACGGGTAGAGCCTCTTCTAGCAACTCCACATTTTGTAAATGTCCGTGCATATACATTTAATTATCAACAACAATTAGATTTAGACGGCTTGATTGGACGTGCGGTTAGTGCTTCCTATGTTCCCCGTGAAGGTTCAGCTTACGAACAATTAATTACTGGTTTGCAAGATTTATACCAACGCTGTTGTGATCAATATGGTTTTGTTTATATGGCTTATCTTACTACCGTTTACTTAGCTGAATCAGTAACATAAATGACACTGACTTTTGACTTTTGACTTTTGACTGACGCGAAGCGGTTGACACTCTGGATTAAGTGGACGTGTGTTGAGTTCTCGTTATATACCTGGTGATGGTTTTGGTACACGAGCAAATAATTGCTGGTTGGCAGGATTTATTTCAATCACTGTGGTTTGGTTTCTACTGTTTATCATACCATCGTTGATCTTGCTGAGGTAATTAAGAATTAAAAGTGGGAATACTTTAAACTAAGGTATGTTAAGTTTGCAGTAGTGTAGCTTGGTTGAGTATCTATTTATTCACATATAGCACCGCAAGATGATTGATAAAATAATAGTCTGAAACTATTTATTTTTCCTACTATGACTAATATAGGAATCATACTTGATTTTTGAAAAAATACGTAGGGTGTGTTGTCGCGCAGCGCAACGCACCAGAGTCGAGATAAATGGTGCGTTACGCGCTTACGCTTTAGCGTAGCCATGCCCGGAGGGCTATACGCACCCTACAAACACTTGGTTGAGTATCTATTTATTCACATATAGCACCGCAAGATGATTGATAAAATAATAATCTGAAACTATTTATTTTTAGTAGTATTACTAATAGCAAATTTAATTATGGCAAAATCACGTTATGAGGGTTATTGCATAAATACCCCAACCAAATTTGTTAAAGAAAGATTTGACGATATCAATGTTTATACCCAAAATGCTAAATCACTGCTAACTAAAGCTAGTGGTTTTATTGCCGCTTATGATTTTACTTTAAATCCTTATCGTGGGTGTCAGTACGGCTGTAGTTATTGTTATGCTGCGGCTTTTAGCCCTAATTCCAGAATGCGGCAAGATTGGGGAAAGTGGGTAATTATCAAAGAGAATGCGGCAGAAATTTTAGATAAAGAATTAAAAAAATGGTACGAAAAAAATCCTCATCGATATCCGAAAATTTACATGAGTAGCGTTACCGATCCCTATCAGCCAATTGAGTCTAAACATCAATTGACTCGTAGGTTATTAGAAGTAATGCTTGACTATTACCCGACTCCTACACTGGTAATTCAAACTCGCAGTCCAATTATTACTAGAGATATTGATTATTTACAAAGATTTCAAAGGTTGCGGATTAATATGAGTATTCCTACTGGAAGTGAGATAGTTAGAAAAGACTTTGAGCCTCGCTCTCCCAGTATCAAAGCTAGATTAAATGCTATTGCCAAATTTAAGAATTCCATTGAAGATACCAAAGGTTTTATTCCCAAAACTTCTATCACTATTACCCCTTTACTTCCCACACTGCCAGATGACGAAGCCAGCTTTTTGGAAAAATTAAAAATTGTAGATAGAATTGTAATTCAGGATTTTCACCCTAGCCAAAACCGTTCTCTTGTGGCATCAACAAGAAAAGAAACTGAAGCAATTAAGCGAAAATACCCTTGGTGGTACGGAAAGGGAGAATTAAGCTATATACAGTTTAAACAAAAGTTAATTAATCAACTTCCTGGTATAGAAATCAAGGAAGGTCAAGATGGTTTCGGTTATGATTAATATAATCGCAAATTGGTGGCGGAGTCAACAATTTAAATCTGCATTGAAACGGGGTGATAAGAAATTAGCAGTCCATCTATTACAAGAAATTCAACAATCAGGAGCGAAATTTTCTTGGCTGGAAAGACTTTTTAGGGAAAAACTGCAAATTGAACGCTACTCACAACAATATAAACAAGAAGCAGAAAGTTTAAGCATTAAGCTCAAAGAAGCCTTAAATCAGTTAGATTGTTTAAATTTCCCAGAGGTTTTTGATGAGTCAGTCAACTTTTTCCAGCCAGATGATGAATTTATTAATTTTGTATATAAAACATTTAAATTAATTGAACATGATGAACATAAAGTTCAATGTACTGGTATTGATGAGCGGATATTTGATGATTTTGAAGCTAGGTTAGTTGAATACCTACAAGAAGAGTTTAAGAAAATATCTGAGAATCATTTAAAAATCAAGTTAGAAGATGCATTAGGAGATATTAATAGCTTAAAAAGTGGACAAGATCCAGATTATCGTTTTAGTCTGACTCCTCATGTCTACTTTATGAAGTATTTTTTGGAAAATGTTTATTGTCTCTATTTAGCCTGGTTTTTAATTTATCAAGCTGAGTTACTACCAACAAAAATTAACATTCTGGATATTGCAGCAGGGCCAGGAACTGTTAGTTATGGTTTAGCTTTATTTTTGCAAAGTATGAGTGGGTTTTTTCAGATTCCTCAAATGCATATCTCTTACTATTCTTTAGAGAAGCAAAATGCTTTTCAGTTTCGGGGATTGCAGTTTTGGCGAAAATATATAGAATCTCGAAAGACACCTGTAAATAGTTTTTTCCGCTTTGTAACTGAAGATATATTTACTTGGAATCCACAGTCAAATAATATTCCCAATGATTTTTTTGATTTTATAGTCATATCTCACTGTTTTTTCTCGGAATCAACAAAGAGGTTAGAATCTAACAAAATTTATCAACAAATTATTAAGTCTAGTCTGAAAGAATCAGGTTATGTACTATTAATTATACAAGATAAAAGATTATTTAAAACCTATAATGCCTCTCAAGTAGAAGATCGTAATCAAGAACAAAAAGTTGTGAATATGTTTGTTGCTGATTTGGGATTAGAGTTAGTTTGGTACAAATATTTAACATCTACAGGTTTAAGAACATCTCCTGGAGGAAGTGAATTTGGCAAATTTGCTAGAGAAAACTTATACAAACAAGTTTATATGTCTCCCTTAATTCAGCATTATTTTCATCAAACATATGATATTACTTATGCAATTGATGATTATATAATTCTGGCTAAAACATGATTATTTATATAGGCAAAACCCTGATATTGAGAATAATAAATATAATTTGATATGTTGTGATTATAATCCCAAAGCATCTATTTAAATGAAAACACAAGAAAATAATTTCAGTCATCTTACTGCTATAGAAAGAACTTATTTATCATATCCAGCAAAATTTTTATTAGAAAAACAACTACTTCAAGGTAAAATCCTCGACTTTGGGTGTGGCTTAGGTAATGATGTCAAATTGTTGCAAGCAAAAGGATTTGATATTACAGGTTATGACCCTTATTATTATCCTCAATATCCTTCAGATAAGTTTGATACAATAATTTGCTTTTATGTGTTAAATGTTTTGTTTCCAGAAGAACAAGCTAATGTACTAATGCAAGTATCCCATTTATTAAAGCCAGGGGGGAAAGCTTATTATGCTGTCAGAAGAGATATCAAAAGAGAAGGTTTCCGCGAACATTATGTTCATAAAAAACCTACATATCAATGTATTGTCAAGCTTCCTTTTAATTCTATATATTTAAATGATAATTGTGAATTTTACGAATATACCCATTACAATTACCAAAGACGCTCATCTAATAATTGCATATTTTGTAATCCCCCTAAAAGCCTAACTTTACTAACAGAATCAGAGACAGCTTACGCTATACTTGATGGCTATCCTTTAAGTAAAGGGCATACCTTAATTATTCCCAAACGCCATGTTAGTAACTATTTTGAACTACCCTGGAAGGAACAATATGCTTGCTGGATGATGGTTAATAAAGTTCAAGCAATTCTCAAGCAAGAATTGGCACCAGATGGTTTTAATGTGGGTATGAATATTAATCGAGATGCAGGACAAAATGTGATGCACGCTGCTATTCATGTCATCCCTCGTTACAAAAGTGATGTGGAAGGTGCTAAAGGTGGAATACGAAGTGTGATTCCCAAACGTAGAGTAAAGCTCAGATAAACTTAGGGGGTAATGAGAATAATTTGACTAGGATAGTAGTTAATTGTTATCAAAATTCACCTGACGGTATAAGCTTTCAACGGGAATTGAAAATCCCACGCTTTCTAATGTTAAAGTATCCTCGGCTATGTAAGGATAATAAACCCATAAACCCTGCTCATTCAAACGAAAACAATCTACACTCATTTCCGTAGATTGAATTAAGACATATTCTTTTAAAGTACTTAATTGACGGTAGCGAGTAAATTTTTTACCCCTGTCAAAGGCTTCTGTGGAAGGGGAAAGGACTTCCACAATTAAACAGGGATACTCTACCCATTCATTTGATTCTTTGTCTCTAGGCGTAATGCTAGAGACGCTACCACCAAGTGCCAACGCTGCTGAAAGCATTGCTCAGACTGAGTTTTAGCTTTTGAATTGAATCTGCATCAAAAGTTAACGCTGTTCCTAGAACCACTTGTGTCGGAACTTTTTCATCAATTTGGAACTGGATTTAAATAATTTTAGATGCAATTCAGGGGTCAATTGGGGTAAAGTTCCGACTCCAAAACTTACATGGAACTTAAAGGTAAAACATGGCACTTCCTGCCAGCTACTTTAGCAATACC
>JASJDS010000256.1 GCA_030065055.1 Calothrix sp. MO_192.B10 | reverse complement strand
AAAAAGGCAAAAGTAAAGAAAAAGAAAAATGGTCACCAAGCCCCTAAATTTATTTATGGAACGGAGTAAAAACATTTGTTTCGATACAGGTAGTGCAAGAAACAATACGTCCGTAATCTTATCCCCTCAATTTATTTATGGGGATTATCTTTTTACTTTTTACTTTTATCTTTTTACTTTTTAAAGATAAGCTATTTGTAGCTTAAGTTGACACGTATGAGCAATGCTTTACCCCTACCCAAGTGTTTGTGTAACCCCATCCATACATCTTGCACATCTCGTGTTAATACTGAATTATTTTCCTGGCAATAAACATAAAATTTTATCAATAAATTGGAACAATGAGGATTTTAAGCCTCCGTATAGAAACTATGTTTGTATATCTTTATGCTTATAATATATAAGATATAGGTGCAAGATATAATTTACCTAAACCCTTTTCCCCGTAAACTTTGCTTCCAAACTAATAATTCCCCATTTTCACCACCAGCAGCTAGTTTATTACCTTGGGGATGCCAAGCTAGACAAGAAAATCCTCCTGATACTCCTTTGAGAACCTGAGACAAACGTTTACCTCTCTTCCACAAACAAACCCAACCATCAGCCGCAGCAGAAGCTAACATTAAACTATGGGGTGCAAAAGCGATCGCTTCTACTATATCATGATGATTTTCTAATACTGTGGCACCCCAACCTAAAGATTTATCTTCCTGCTTTTCCCAAACTATAACTCCCTCCACACAGGTAGATGCAAGTAAGGGTTCATTTTTCGATGTGGTAATGTTAGACCAGGCAAGATGGCGAATTTTACCGGGAAAGCCATGCATTAACCAGGGTTCTGCTTGTTTCCCATTTGTGATAAATGCTGTTTCCAAAACACAGATAGTTTTGTCCATATTCCCAGAAGCAATATATTTCCCATCCTTTGACCAAGCAACGGCTAAACTTGCAGAGGGAACACTGAAAAAATAGGGATCTTCATCCCATTGTGGGAATTGCCAAATTTTCACTCCCTGATAGCCAGCAATGGCGAGATAATTACCATCATGACTCCAATCTAGACCCAATACGGAAGAGTTATCAAAATTTAAGGTTACTACCAACTCATTGCTGTCAGCATCCCATATTTGTACATATCGCCCTAAACTAAAAGCTAACAGGTTTCTTTGGGGACACCATGCCAATTTATCAACCCAAGTGGGAGCATTTTCTAAGGTAATAATTAGTTCTTGAGTGCGGGTACGCCATACCCTCACCTTCCCATCCTGTCCCCCAGCAGCCAGGAATTGTCCATCCGCAGAAAAAGCTAACCCATCTACGGATTTATCTGTCTGTGACTGTAAAGCAATCAATTCACCTGCTACCCACAGTTTTACCTCTCCAATGGCAGAACTGACAGCCAGAACTTCACCGTCATCAGACCAGGTTATGGCTGTGACATAATCGGATAATACTGAACTCCATTCTAAATCAAAGCCTTGGGAATTAGTAGTTTTCATGGTTAAACCGCACAGAAAAGTAGAGGAACTAGATCCCCGACTTCTGAGAGAAGTCGGGGATCTGGAATCATTTTCAAGCCATACAAGCTAAGAAATCCTCCCTCAACTGATTCCCATCTAAATTTCGACCAATAAACACCAACTCATTTTTACGGGTTTCCCCTGGTTTCCAAGGACGATCAGGTATTCCATCAAACAACATATGTACACCTTGAAATACAAACCGCATATCTTCCCCAGCGATATTTAAAATCCCTTTCATCCGGAAAATATCTGGCCCTTGGGTTTGTAACAATTTACCCAACCACTGATTTAATTTATCCCCATCCACAGCACCGGCTTCCACTAAAGCTACAGAATATACAGTCTCATCATGTTCGTGAGCATCTTCTCCCAGGAAATCGGGGTCAATTTCTAAAGCACGGTTCAAGTCAAATGCTTGCACTCCCAACAGTGCATCCATCCCTAATTCTGCATTCTGAGTCCGGTAGATTTTCGCCATTGCGTTCATCCCCCGTATGCGCCCTTCCAACTCATCTAACTGTTCTGGGGTGGCTAAATCGGTTTTATTGAGTAAAATCACATCTGCAAAGGCTATTTGTTCCTGGGCTTCATCCGCATCCCAATGTTCCCAAATATGCTTAGTATCGACCATCGTCACCACTGCATCCAGGTTTAATTTTTCCCGCATATCTTCATCCACAAAGAATGTCTGAATTACGGGTGCGGGGTCAGCTAATCCCGTAGTTTCAATGACTAGGTGGTCAAATTTATCACGGCGTTTCATCAAATTGCCAATGATGCGAATCAAGTCACCGCGTACAGTACAACAGATACAACCGTTGTTCATCTCAAAGATTTCTTCATCGGTATCAATAACCAATTGATTATCAATCCCCACTTCCCCAAATTCGTTGACGATGACAGCTACCTTCTTACCATGTTCGTGGGTGAGAATGCGATTGAGGAGAGTTGTTTTTCCTGCTCCCAAGTAGCCTGTGAGGACGGTGACGGGTACTGTGTCGAGTAGTTCAGCAGTCATGGTGATTTTAAAGCAAAGTTGTTAATGATTTTCATTACCATAGTATAGTGCTAAATTTTGGGTTGGATAAAATTATTGATAAAATCAGAAATATAATGCTTGCCGGGTAAAATAGAGGCGTGAGTTGGAAATAGCAAGCTGGAAAAATCCTGAAATGGTACAAGCACCATCCCACAAGCTGACATTAGAGGAGTTTCTCAAGTTACCAGAAACTAAGCCTGCTTATGAGTACATTGATGGTCAAATTATTCAGAAGCCAATGCCACAAGGGAAACATAGTCAGATTCAAGGGGAATTAGTACCAGCCATCAATGTTGTAGTTAAGCCCAAAAAAATCGCTTGTGCCTTTCCAGAGTTACGTTGCACATTTAGCGATCGCTCAATTGTACCAGATATTGCGGTGTTTGTCTGGAACCGCATCCCACGGGATGAAAATGGAGAAATTGCTAATGTATTTTCTTTAGCACCGGATTGGACAATTGAAATTTTATCTCCAGATCAAAGTCATACCAAGGTGACAAAAAATATTCTCCATTGTTTGAAACATGGAACTCAAATGGGATGGTTGATCGATCCAGAGGAAAAAACCGTGTTTGTTTATCGTCCTCAAAAAGAAGTGGAAGTATTTGATCAACCTGATGAATTACTCCCTGTACCATCGTTTGTAAGTGAGTTGAATTTGACTGTCAATGATTTATTTTCCTGGTTATTGCTATGAAAGGGAATAGGGAACCGGAAATAATCAAAAATATCATATTTTTCAGTGATTTTCAGGTAAATAAACCACCCTGGTAGGGGTTTAGCACTGCTAAACCCCTACATCAAATATGTGGTGCAAATAGATGAAAACTGCTGTAATTATTTGATTGACAATGATTATCCTAAGTAAGATAATGATAATTGCTTTCAAGGAATATTTTTTATTTTTGAGAATTAAACCCCATCCATCTTGAAATCTGGAGTTTTCATGTAGGTTGGGTTGAAGAATGAAACCCAACGATAGCAATGATTCCGTTGGGTTACGCTATCGCTAACCCAACCTACAACAATTACGGATCTCAAAGTGGTTTTGGTTTACTACAAATAATTTAAAGTTGAACCAGCATTGATTTTTCTTGATTCAAAAAAACGGAACTTTTATAATTAGGGCTTACTAAACAAGCCCTAATTAGTCGTAAAATGGGCAAATACTAAGATTTAAAACTCAAAAATAGTTCTGAAGGTGGCGACCCAAATAGTATCATTATCGCTGTTGTGTTCAGGATTGATAATCACAAACAATCCTGGGTTAAGAGCAATATTGTCGTTTAGTTTGTAACGATATTGAGCTTCAAGATGCCAAGAGGTACCCTCATCTTCTGAACCACCATCATTGGAACTCACTTTTGGCGGTTGTCCGATAATGATACCGGCTAAACTGCCTTCGGAACCAAAATCAGGGAAGGCTAAGGTAATCGCCCAGTTAAAAATCGTGGCATCATCTCCATTTTCAACTAATAATCCATCATTTAATCCGTTTGTTTGTGCATGGGCAAACGTCAAACCGCCCCAACCAGAAAGAGTAAAGCGGGGACTAAAACGGTAGCGAAACTGGAATCCAAAATGATCTGCCGATGTAGGGATGTCTTCACCAAAAGGCGCATTAGCTAGTTCACTCCCTGTTTCTCCAGAAACCACTACACCTTCTGACGGATAGTAAGCACGGGAATAAGTCAAACCAAAACCAAGGTTCCTTGTTGGCTCAATAGATAACTGTGCAAGAGCTGCATAACTTCCGTTAAACAATCCGTTACTATTACTAGGGTCATTGGCATTGGGAGCCAAATACCCCAAAGATAAGCCTATACTATCGCTGAATTTATAAGATAATGAAGCTCCTGTCCCTTCAAGCCCTTGATAGTAAATCGGATTAAAGCGTCCAAAACGAGAGACTGCTCCGGTTAACTCTTCTGAGAAGAATTCGTTAAAGTTGTCAAAGTTTTCGTTAAATTCACCGCCTACTGCGTCAATAATAACTGCAAGTTTAGTGTCGGCAGCAATACCGTGTCCGTGGTGTCCATCTTCTTCGTTTTCCGATTCTTTTTTGCCTGAGTGGTCTTCATGTTTTTTTAATAGTGGGAAACTATAAAACAACTTTCCTAAACGAACAGAGCCATCACTACCTTCATCAAAAGCAAGACGAGTCATACCTGTCCCCGTGATATTGGGTTCATCGCCCTCTCCTGAACCAAAAGTAGTAGTATTGAGAGCATCTAAACGAACTTTCAACAAGTCAGAACCAGTAAAGCTGGTATCAAAATTGAGACGTACCCGATAATCTAAAACAGTGTTGTCTTCTAAGTCTTCACCACTACCATCTGCTTTGCGCTCTCCAAAAACATTGCTCACAGAAAAGCTAGCTTCTCCACGTAGCTTGGTGGTAGTAGAGAATTGATTTGCTTCTAATTCAGCAGTACGTGCTTCTACAGCGTCTACTCTTCCTCTAAGGGTTGCTAATTCCGCTGAAAAATCTTCTTGCAGTCTTTGTAATGTTCCTAAATCTTCTTTACTAACAAGGTCTGCGGTTGCGCTTGCAATCAACTCATTGACTCTATCCAAACAAGCATTTAAACCTGCTGCAAACTCATATCTAGTTAAAGCTCGATTTCCTCTGTAGGTACTATTTGGATATCCTGCAATACAGCCATAACGCTCTACTAAAGACTGTAATGCCTGAAATGCCCAATCTGTAGGTTGTACGTCAGAAAATTGCGAAACAGAGGTAACTTGTTCTAAGGTTTCTTCTTGGGTTTGAGTTTGTGCAACAGCACTGTCATTTAGTAATAATGATGTTGCAAACACGACAGGACTAACTAGTAGAAACTTCCACAAGCTTTTCTTCATGATTATTTTCTCCTCACACTTAAATGTAGAATACAGAGCAAGCGAATAAATGCAGGTGGTGACACAGATGCTTACACCATCTATTTTTGAAATTGATTAAATACTGAAACTATTAAGTATCAATTAATTTTGAACGATGGGTACTTTCAGCAAATATTGTCGGTACCTTCTCTTGCTTAATTTCTCTAGTTAATTCTGCACTGCTGGTATTTACGGCAAAATTTTCTTCTGTACCAGAATTGGAATTAGCTTGTTCGTTACCACCACAGCTAATTAAACCAAGAGCTAATGTTAATGCTGTAATCGTGCTTAGAGGTAGTTTTCTAAACATTACTTATGAAAAATAATACAGTAAAATGATAATCATTATCATACAATAACTACTGCGGGAAAGGAAATAGATTTTTTACATAAGTAATTATCATTTTCATCAAGGAGAAATCAGTGCTACAAGTAGAGCATTTGGATGTAGATTACCGGGGATTCCCGATAAATCAAACCCTCCCGAACCCAAATTATTAATTGGTTTTCCATCCAGCAACATCAACACCTGATTACTGTTGGAACCCTAGATAAATTGTCCACTCAATCCTTGAAATTCCTTTCCTATTGTACCATCAGGAAGAACTCCCGGAAGAAATCGCATCGCTTCTCTAACATTCCGCGCACCTTGCGCTTCAATTTCTTCTCCTGTAATTACATAGACAGGACGGATTGCATCTTTAACTGTACTTTGTTTTGTTATTTTAAGTACGTATTAATACTTAAAAAACCAATTAAATTGTTAGTTTTTTATCTTATAAACCGTTGTATTCCGATGCGGGGGAGAAGCCCCCACAAGGATAAGGCGAACTGACAAGTCAGCGCAAGCGATCGCACAATTCATGTTGTGATTGAGCAACGCCATTTATTTTTTGGAGTTTCTCAACTAAAGCAACATCAAAGCCACTTCCTTCGCAAAATAGGTCAAAATCAAATCAGCACCAGCCCGTTTCATACTGGTTAATGTTTCCAAAATTACCTTCTTCTCATCAATCCAACCCTGCTGTGCAGCTGCTTTAATCATGGCATATTCCCCACTAACGTTGTAAGCAGCTACGGGGAGATTTGTGGCTAATTTTACCTGACAAATAATATCCAGATATGCTAAAGCAGGTTTAACCATGACAATATCTGCACCCTCAGCAATATCTAACTCTATCTCTTTCAAAGCCTCCTTAGCATTGGCTGCATCCATTTGATAAGTCTTCTTATCCCCAAACTTCGGGGCTGAATCCAAAGCATCCCGGAAGGGACCATAATAACTAGAAGCATATTTTGCAGAGTATGCCAAAATTCCTACGTGAATGTACCCTGCTGCGTCTAGAGCGCGACGAATTGCCCCGATTCTGCCGTCCATCATATCAGAAGGTGCTACCATGTCTGCCCCTGCTTCTGCTTGGGAAACAGCCATTTTCACCAACACTTCTACGGTAGGGTCGTTGAGAATTACCCCATTCTCATCAACAATACCATCGTGACCGTGAGTACTGAAGGGGTCAAGGGCAACATCGGTAATTACGACTATGTCAGGAGTAGCTTTTTTAATGGCTTTGACGGTTCTTTGGACTAAACCATCAGGATTATAGCTTTCTGTCCCTGTATCATCCTTTTTAGCCTCTGGAATCACGGGAAAAAGAGCGATCGCATTAATCCCTAATTCATGAACTTGCTGTATCTCTTTCAGCAATAAGTCTAGGGTATAACGATAACATCCCGGCATGGAAGAGATTTCCATTTTTTGGTCTTCCCCTTCCATCACAAACATGGGATAGATTAAATCATCTACAGTCAAAGTGGTTTCCCGTACCATATTCCGTAAAGTTGTGGTACGACGCAGACGACGGGGACGCTGAGTTAGGGTTTGGTTTGTAGTGGGGTTTTCTGATGACATGAGTGATAATAAGAATGATTATCTGCACAAATAATGATAATCGTTTTTATGTATTCTGCATCTAAAATGTTTTTATACTGATGTTTTAAATATACTTAAGTAAGTCGGTACAAATAAACCTAGCTATGTAACAGAATGTAAAATTACTAAAACCCTTGCGATTGCTTCGTTTCACTTCGTTCCACTCGCAATGACATACTATGGGTATGCCCCCGGACATGATATCAAGGGGAATACCAAAAAATCAATTATCCTGTAGGGGCACGGCACCCACAATATTCTTCTATAGGTTATAAGCTGACTGATGCCGTGCCCACCTCACCGGAATTTGTGAAAATGTCCTAACCTAATTGCGTAATGCTATAATCGCACTTTTGAGAAAAAAATATGTTTATTGACATTAAAATCTTGGCAAATTTGACACTCCCCTGGCTAACTTGACAAATGTAAATTCCGCTTCCACAGGTTCATATTTCCCGATAATATAGTTTTAAACCCCGAACCCCTTACTGACACCGTAACGCACAGTTTTAAACTCCACTTGATTGCTGTTGGGATTGTAGAGAGTATAAGTTGCTTCCCCTGGTGTTCTCCCCACATTTCCCACCCCTACAACTTG
>JASJDS010000255.1 GCA_030065055.1 Calothrix sp. MO_192.B10 | reverse complement strand
CAAGCAATATTTGATGTTGGTTTAGCCAGCTTAATGCCAGAAAGAATTTTTGGTATTATGAATAACATAACTCTACTAGCTATTCCCTACTTTATCTTTATGGGAGCCATGCTGGAAAAGACAGGGATAGCAGAGAGACTGTTAGAAACTATGGGGATTTTGCTTGGGCGCTTGCGTGGCGGACTGGCTCTGGCTGTAGTCATAGTCGGTGCCTTATTGGCTGCAACCACTGGGGTAGTCGCTGCAACGGTAGTCGCGATGGGTTTAATTTCCCTACCCATTATGTTGCGCTATGGCTATAACAAACAACTAGCCACTGGTGTGATTGCTGCTTCCGGCACTTTAGGGCAAATTATCCCTCCCAGTGTAGTACTAGTAGTTTTAGCAGATCAATTAGGAATCTCAGTCGGGGATCTATTTATCGGTTCCTTGATTCCTGGCTTAATGATGGCGAGTATATTTGCTCTCCATGTATTGATTGTTTCTTATTTAAAGCCAGACTTTGCCCCAGCTTTACCTGAGGAGGTGCGAAATATTGGTGGTAAAGCTTTATGGAAAAGGGTATTGGGGGTGATGTTACCACCTTTACTGCTAATTTTACTAGTTTTAGGCAGTATATTTTTTGGCATTGCTACCCCTACAGAAGCCGGAGCAGTGGGTTGTGTGGGAGCAATCGCCCTTGCAGGAGCTAATGGGGAACTCCGCAAACAAACCTTACACCAGGTGTGTGACGCAACATTGCGAATCACCACTATGGTAATTTTTATCCTCTTGGGTTCCACTGCCTTTAGTTTAGTTTTTCGGGGACTGAATGGCGATCAATTTATGTCTGATTTTCTTTCTAGTCTTCCTGGAGGCAAAATCGGCTTTTTAGCTGTGAGTATGGCAGTGGTATTAGTTCTGGGATTCTTTATTGATTTTTTTGAAATTGCCTTCATCGTCATACCCCTGTTCGCTCCAGTCGCCAAACAACTCGGCATTGACATGATTTGGTATGGAGTCATATTAGGGGCAAATTTGCAAACATCTTTCCTCACACCCCCCTTTGGTTTTGCTCTATTTTACCTCCGTGGTGTGGCACCTCCAGAAGTGACTACTGGTGACATTTATCGCGGTGTAATTCCGTTTATTCTTTTACAGTTGCTGGTACTAATGTTAATTATTACCTTTCCTGAAATTGTCAGTTTCTTACCTTCCTTAGCAAAAACAGCATTGATTGGTAATTATTAAATCACCCATCTCATTCAAGAAAAACTAATAAATTGGAACTATTTCCAGTTATTAGTCTGTCAAGTAAAAAATGATTGACTGTAGAGACATGCCAACAGTATTTTTGCCCATGCCTTGGCTAAGGTTAGTCTCTACAGACAGCTAATTGCTAGCTAATTGCAAAGCTATCCCAAATGTATGTAAGTCTTATATTCTTTGTACAAAAGCCACTAGTACTGGTATTGTGACTATAATCTTACGAACATTAAGAAAAGTTAATTATTGTTATCAATTGTTGATATTTATCTATGTTTCATGTGAGTTCTGCATCTCGGAAGCAGATGCCCAAATTATTGGTGTTAATAGCAGGAGGCTGTTTGACTTCCATCACTGGAAGTATAGTTTCTCCTGTATTCCCAGAAGTTGTAGAACAACTACATATAGATCCCCGATGGGCTGGGATGTTGGTGAGTATGCATTGCCTAACAATCGCTATGTTTGCTCCTGTTTTGGGCATATTAGCTGACCGAATTGGCAAGTTAAAGATACTCATCCCATCTCTCATATCTTATGCCGTGTTTGGTGTTGCTGGTGCATTTATGCCTAGTTTTCTTCCCTTACTGCTCACCCGAGCCCTGTTGGGAGCAGCTAGTGGTGGCATTGCGGCTGCAAGTATTGGCATCATCGGGAATATGTATGATGGGGATGAGCGGGGGCGTATACTAGGTTATGCTTCCAGTATATTTGCCATTGTTGGTATTTTCTTCCCCATTTTAGGTGGCTGGGTTGGTTCTGTCCATTGGCAATATGCATTCTGTTTGTACGCTGCGGGTTTGCCGGTAGCATTTTTTGCCACCTTATTTTTACATGAAGAACCCCGTCGCAAGTCTTCTCAGGTGTTACCTAAACAGAGAGAAAAATTACTGCAAACACTGCAAACACCCAGTAATTTAACCCTACTTTTAGCCCTGAGTTTGACATCTGCCATTTTTTACGTGGTAATCATTTATGCTCCATCCCATTTCAAAGCTACCATTGGAGCCGATACAGCTCTGAACGGAATGATTTTAGCTTCAAGGGCAATAGGAGCAGCAATTATCTCTGCTCTAGGTGCTAGTCGTTTAGCCAAGAATTTGGGAGTGGCTCAAGCAATTTCCCTCGGATTTGTTTTAATGGCGGTGACATTAATTACTATTCCCCATGTGGAAGAAATTTACTTGATTTTCACAACTGCTGTAGTGTTTGGTATGGGCTTTGGGATTGTCATGCCTAATCTTTATAATTCTCTGGCTCAGTTAAATCAACCAGAAATACGTTCTAGCGTTTTGGCAATTGGTAATGGTGTTAGTTACTTGGGACAATTTCTCTCACCTGTTTTCCTGGGGATTGTCTGGAAATACGGGGGAATTGCCGTGTTTTACGTGGGTGCAGCAGTGTCAATCATGACGGCTATATTAACCCTCAAGCAGGAAAAAGCCTTACGCAATTAACACCGGGAATTAAAGCAATATAGAAGCAAGTTTGGACGATGATTGTGATTAGTTGTCACTGTTATCTAAATTGACTTCCAAAGTTTTTCCTTCCACCGTGACTTTATCACCTGGTAGTAATCGCCGCCCTCGTCGGGTTTCCAGCATACCATTGACTTGCACCTCACCACCTTGAATCATCAACTTAGCTTGTCCTCCCGTCGGCACTATACCCATTAATTTTAAAAACTGATTTAACTTAATTGTGCCGTCTCTGATTTTCATAATTTATTTGTTAAAAATATTCTGCATACAATGAGTGATTGAGTGATTACCAAATCCCCGACTTATTGAAGAAGTCGGGGATCTAACCAACGTAAAAATAAGCAATTATTAAACGACTGCGATTGTCGCCTTAAATGCAAACAATTGCTCGATAATATCTTCCACAACTTTATCAGGAGTAGAAGCACCAGATGTAACTCCCACAATTACTTTACTATCTGGCAGCCAGTTTTCTGTCATGGTTAGGCTACCATCTAATTGCCGATGCTCAATGTGAGTTGCTGATTTAATTCTTTCCACACAATCGATGTGATAGGAGGGTATTTTATATTCTTCGGCAATCTCCTGTAAATGGGAAGTATTAGAGGAATTAAAACCGCCAATTACTAGCATTAAGTCTAAGTCTTTATCCACCAATTCAAACATGGCATCTTGCCGCTCTTGGGTAGCATCACAAATAGTATTAAAACTTTGAAAATGGTCATTTAAATTAGCTGGGCCATATTTTTGCATCATGGTACGCTCAAATAACTTACCAATCTGCTCAGTTTCACTCTTAAGCATGGTTGTTTGATTGGCAATACCAACCCTTTCTAAATCTCTATCGGGATCAAAACCAGTAGAACAAGCTTTACTAAATTTAGTCAAAAATTCCTCTCTGTCACCACCATGCAAAATATAGTTAGTCACATATTCTGCTTCCTGTAAGTTCAGCACAATCAGATACTTACCTGCAAAAGAGCTGGTAGCAACGGTTTCTTCGTGTTTATATTTGCCGTGAATAATTGAGGTACATTCCCGTTTTTTATGTTTTTCGACGGTATTCCAAACCTTAGAAACCCAAGGACAGGTGGTATCGACTATGGTACAGCCTTTGTCATTCAGTAGTTGCATTTCCTGGACGCTAGCACCAAAAGCAGGAAGAATGACCACATCTCCAGATTCAACTACAGAAAAGTCTTTATTGCCATTCTGCACTTGAATAAATTCCACTTCCATTTCCCGCAGACGTTGGTTCACGGAAGGATTGTGAATAATTTCATTAGTAATCCAAATCTTTTCCGTGGGGAAGTGCTTGCGAGTTTCATAAGCCATCGCCACGGCGCGTTCCACTCCCCAACAAAAACCAAAGGACTGTGCTAGGTGAATGGTAACGTTTCCACGGGTGAGTGTGTAATTGTTATCCCGAATTTGCTGAATTAAATCACTTTGATATTCCGATTCTAACTGGTTTGCCACCTCTGCTTGATGACCAAACCCTTTGCGATGGTAGTTTTCTGAATGATGGAGGGATCTTTTAAAAGCTTTAGTATCCATGCAGTTATTTTGTCAAAGTTTCTTCTTTTATATTGTCTCTTGCATTGGGCATGATGTGGAAGAGTAGGGGAGGAGTGCTTTCAGATTAAAAAACCACTCCAGGCGCAGACAACACAGAGGATAGAAAGGTTTAGGAGATAGGTAATCTTACACCACCGAAAGGAGTAGTTTCATTTGTATTACCATAGAATGTAAGATAAATCCTCACTTGTCCTCATGCAAACATCTGTCAGATGAAGCGAAAAAGTTCCAATCAATCTAAGTGCCCCAAGTGTGAAACAAAAACTAAGGTTCGTAAATTCCCCCTAGTTATTCACATTGAGCCTCAACAGATGTTTTTACTCAATAAGCAGTGTAAATATTGCCCTAACTGCGACCTTATTATTGCCAAAAAGCAGGAAATAGAATCTTTAATGGCTGCTGGTTTCAGCCAAGAGAATCTTCAAATTGTAGGCAATGATTATTTAGTCATGGGAACTCTAGAAAGGCAAGATTGGAAACAAGGGAACCAAGGTTCAATTTCTCCTGCTGAGATCATAGAGCGAATGTATGTTTTTCAAGATCAATGGAACTTTGAGGTTGTTCCGGCGGGATGGTATCCCAGGGAATCATGATACTGTCAAGGTGACATTGAAGCAATTTCAAAAATACCAAAAACAAATTATCCCGTAGGGGCACGGCACCCAAAATCTCTCGGGTTATAGAATAATCACAACCCACGCCGTGCCCTTTGTGGGATGTCCCGTTGGGGAGCCATACCCACTATTAGCCAGCAGCATCCTTAAAGAAGTCGGGGATCGCTCACACCCGCGACTCGTCAAAATCCCATCAATGCTCCCTAAAATTCTCTAACTCTGCCATCAACTGTCTAGCTGTTTGGGAAATTGATTCCCAGTTTCTGATAGTCAGAGATGATTGAGGAAATAATTGTCCGCTCAAACCAACTGCCATCGCTCCTGCTTGAATAAATTCCCGTGCATTGTCTAAATTTACACCACCTGTGGGGATCAAGGGAATTTGCCCTAGGGGTCCTTGGAGGCTTTTAATATAGTTAACTCCTCCCACTGCTTGTACGGGGAATACCTTCACGCAACTAGCCCCCCGTTCCCAAGCAGTAACAATTTCTGTGGGAGTCAGCGCACCGGGGATCATTGGTACTTCCATTGATTGAGCTAATTCAATCATTTGGGGATCGACATGGGGTGTAAACAAAAACTGTGCCCCAGATGCGATCGCATCTTTGAGGTGGTTGATATTTAACAATGTTCCCGTACCAATCCAACATTGGGGTAATTCCGAACGCAGTCGATTGATTAGAGTAGCCGCCTCCCCAGTATTCCAGGTAATTTCAATTAATCTCATACCTCCCGACACCGCAGCCATTGCCATTTGGTATCCCAATTCCATCTCTGGTGTACGGATAACTGCGATCGCCCGATGTTGTTTGAGTAGTTGTAACCAAGTCATTCAATTTTAGATTTTCAATTTTGAACAGTTCGCTAGAATTTTGTAACTAACGATAGATTTTTTCCAGGTTTAGACCCAACCTGATCAGCAGTTTATGCTCTGACAACAGTAATAGAACGTTCACTTTCAGTTGTAACAACTTGAGTACTCAAACGCTCTTCCATAGATAAAGCCTTCTTACGTGCATCAAAAATCACCAACCAACCAGAATTTATCCCTAACCTTGCTAAATAAGAATCTAACTGTTCAAGACCCGATTCTAAAGGGTCTCCCTTTTTATCTCGCCAAGCCTTTAACTCAATAGCGAGGGTAACATTCCCATATTTCAAGCATAAATCCATGCGATCCCGTCCAATGGCATACTCCCTTTCCAAGGTTCCACCCCCATTTACCACGCGATGCAAAAATGCCATCATTACCAGGTGTGGTGCAATTTCATGGTAAGCGGTGCTACCAAGGAGAGGTTCGCCATGCTGTCGCCAAAATGCTAAAAACGCCTGTAATAATGCATCCTGATCTAATTCCCCTGATGAAGTTAACCAACTAGGTGCAATTTGAGGCAAAGAAGCCATCGGTGTTACCGTTAATACCCTGGGTAGTACTTCACGATAAATTGGATTTGCGATCGCCAATCCTCCCAAGGGGTTCATTTTACATAAACCTAGGTCAATCAGAAATTGAATATCATCATTGGGGATATCTCCTAATTCCAAACCTGCAAGTATGGGTTCAATAATTGCTTTTACCTTTGACTCTCGCAGTCTTTCTGCCAGGGAATCGAGATGGGTATCTTGCCTTTTAATTAACACCTCTTTAGCTTCATGGATATGTTCTGGGGTAATTGCTACACTGGTATCCGTCACCATCTCTTCAACGATTTCTTTCGCCAAAGCATTTACTAACCAAGGTTGTCCTTGAGTCAAATCAAATGCAGTCTCTATTGCTTGGGGTGTAAAAACTTGTCCCGTATCATCTGTATGCTGTTGGTATAATTCACATATTTCTGTATCAGTAAAATCTCTTAAAGTGAGGGAGCGGACTTTGATATTAAAAGGACTTGCAGTATTTAATCTATCGCTACCCCCACTTGCCACCTTATAATCCCTAACATCCCGTAAGCCAATTAATCCCACGCTAACAGGAAAATTTTGGGGACGATTGCGATAACCATCACGTAACTGTCGTAAAACTGAAAGCAGTGTTTCATCCTGTAGGGAGTCAATTTCATCAATAAAAAGCACTAGGGTTCTAGGTGAAGCTTGTGCCCAACTTTGCAAAGCAGCTTGTATTCTTCTTCCTGGTGGTGCATGATCCCAATTGTCGGGAGGGTGTAAATCATCAGGCAAATCTAACTGACTACTTGCCCGCCAAGCGTCGAGAATAGCAAGTTCAGCCTTTTCTGGTTCATGGTTAAAAGGTGCCCCAACCTCCGCAGATACCATGACAGCAGTATAGCTGCCACTATCAGTCAGTTGTTGTGCCAGTGCCAACATTGCAGTAGTCTTACCAGTTTGCCGGGGTGCATGAATGACAAAATAGCTTTGTTGGGCAATTAGCCGTTCCAAATTGGGCAACCTCACTGTGGGGGGTAGCATATAGTGAATATCTGCTTTACAAGGATCAGCAGTATTGAACCAACGAGGCATAATTTATTACAAAATAGTAGGTGTAATTAGGAATCTGCATCTGTGTCAGAATTCTGTGCATCTATCTGTGGAAATAGTTTTTTGATTGTCAAATTTATGCCAGATTACAGACATTTCCCTTCTTTGTCAGCAAATGAAGAGATTTATCGGCCAGTATTAATCAAAACTTATTTCCCAAACCACCGCATATATATACTAGTTGTAAACAAGTATTAAGAAATCTAATTAAAGATTGTTGCAATAGCTTGATTTAATTGCTAACGTGTGTATGTGTTGTTTTTGGTGAATGCTCATTTGTAAAGAGGTGGAATCTATGAGCTATCAAGGCATGGTGGGAGCGTGAGAACTCCTACGCTGTCTTCGAGGGGATGAAACGCGACTCAAGGGGATTTATCCCCTTGTTTCTGATATAATCACACTGGCGGTAAAGCGCAATTACTATTACCGGGCAACTCAGCCCCATCATGGATCGTCGAGACAAATATCACCACTAAAATCAGTAACGGTGAGTCAGCGCGGTGGACGGTGAGTCCAGTGCTGCGGGAGGGTTTCCCGACCCAGGCAACTGGCGCTCGCATAGCGTGCGCGG
>JASJDS010000059.1 GCA_030065055.1 Calothrix sp. MO_192.B10 | reverse complement strand
CTAGTGTTCCACCACATTAGTTATGAGGGGTATTGCATCAGTCCTATTTATAGGACTTTTGCTATTAGCCAGGGACTTAGAGTCCCTGGCGGTTGGATGTCCACCCCGCAAAATTAATGTGGTGGAGTACTAGATAACTGAATGATGATATCGCCGGAAAACTTCACGCTCTTGAAAGAAGCATTGTAAAAATTTCCCATTTGACACATCATTCAAAGTTGACCATTTTGAGTCAGGTATCAGACTGGTCATCTGGGATTTATGTTCAGCTAGGGTGGCGTGTTTTTGCTCTAAAACATCTCCTATATACATAGAGCATTGAAAATCCCGTAATAAGCGCGAGCCAAGTCCGTACATTAAGGTATGTTTTACAATAATCCGGGTAAGGGAACTATTTTTGTTAATTAAGTCTACCCATGGCCAATGTAACCAAAACCAGATAGGATACTCGTAGATAACTACATTTTTACCATAAGACTGCAAGGCAGATTTGACAATTTTAGTTGTACATAAATGATCTTCAGACCACAATAATGGTTCCTGATGGTAAGGAATAAAAATTTCTTTTGGCTGTTGTTCTTGAATAATTTGCCTTACTTTCGCCACGGCTGAGTCATGATGCTCTTTTAATTTTGTCTCCTCGAACCCAAGTAAAAAAACATCGCCAGCATCAATTCCCATAGATTGAGCAGCAGCAATTCCTTCATTAGCCCGAATTGTTTTCAATTCATTTTCCGGTATTAAATGACTGTGAGACTTGCTCCCATCAGTCATAAAAACTAGTTTAATATCTGCACCAGCTCTCTTTTTCTTGATCATAATGCCACCACAGCCTAGTGTCTCATCATCAAAGTGGGGCGAAAAGACGATTGCAGATTGGCTTAACTCATTTTTATTGTATTCATTTAAACTAGGTTTGTATACCCATTCATACAATCGAATTACCTGTTCTCTGATCAATGATTTCATCCTTATTGCTCACAAAGATTTTTGTACTCGTTGAGTAAATTTTGAGAAACTTTTTCCCAAGAAAATAGTTCATATGCACGCTGATAACCAGCCTTGCCCATTTCTACTCTCAGATTGTCATTGTTCAAAAGGTGTAGAATCGCCTCAGCTAAGATAGATGCATCTCCTGAATCCACCACAATCCCTGTTTTTTCATGCAGGATAGCTTCTGGAATTCCTCCAACACGAGACCCTATAACTGGAAGGCTCCTACCCATAGCTTCTGGAATTGGTATTGGAAAAGCCTCACTAAGTGAAGAGTTAATAAATATATCAGCCTCTCGATAATATTTATCTAGCTCTGAATGGGCTACAGAACCGTGAAAAGTCACGTGTTTAGCTAACTCTGGAGAAATTTTTGCTTGTAACTGTTCCCAGTAACTTAATATTTTACCAGTCTTTGGATCTGGAGTGTAAAATGATTTTAACTCCGCAACTTTTGGATCGGAATTGTCCAGATCAACCAGAATATTTTTCGGTAGTGACCCTGTGATGGAACCAACAACATTAAGATGTACTTCAGGAAAGTAAAAAACTACCTTTTCCAAAGCTTTCAGTAGTAGATGCACACCTTTTTCTGGTGAAACTCTGCCAACAAATAGTAGCCGTTTATTGGCATTTTTCAGGGATTGATTGTGGGAATTTAAATGAAGCTTAGTAGTACAAGAATCAATATTAACACCATTATAAATAGTTTTACACTTGGCAGCAAATTCTGGGAAGCGACGACGGACTTTTTCTGTAATATATTCGCTACAACCAATAATCAAATCTACTTTTTTCAATCGCCGATAAATAGTTTGATAATCTAGTTGGCTTAACCACTGACAATGCATATGAAGAACTATTTTAATCTCAGGATTAAATGCTTTGATAATAGGCACAAACTGAGACAAACTATGAATATGCACAATATCACATTTATGCTTCCTCAGATGATTAGCTATCTGCAAAGCATAATGTATATAAAATAATTGAGAATTTAAAAAATTATTATTACTTCGTTGTAAAATTTTCTCCAGAAATCTAATTATTATTCGATCAAATCTTCTGGGAACATAAAAATAATTTATGCCATCATGGCATTTTCTATTGATCAGAAAATTTTTCCCAGGGGTATATACCATGACATCGCAATCAACAGCCAAACGCTGCGCCAGCTCATAAATTACAATACCAACGGAATCTGTAGGACAGGGAAAGCTACTATAAGCCAAGCCCTGATTGACGACAGCTATTTTTTGTCTCTCTTTTTTACTCACTAGCATGGCATTCTCAACTAATCTCTTGTAGCTATGTACTATAAATTCTGGGGAAATTATTTTCCTATTTGCCAGTGAGATATTACACTAAATATTCACATAGAAGAGTATATTAAAATCTAGTTTACAAAAACTTTAATATCACTTGTATTTAACTGGGATTCTCCCCTATTTTCTTTCTGCTTTACATTTGCTGAATATTTGCTTCATAAAAATATCAATCTAATTCAAAGTTATGATATTAGGTATTCCGTTACTGTGGAAAAATAAAAATCTCAGCCGCTTGTCAATGCGAAGGAATAGGGAATAGGGAATAGGTATTTTCATCCTTGGTTGTGTACAAACGTTCATGTAGATGGGCGAAGCGCGGCTTGGAGCAGAGTGGGGCTAACTTGAAGGTCGAAGACCTTCAAGTAAAAAGTATTATATAATACAGCATACCTGATTAATAATACTTGTATATGTGTTGTTATGCAACCTGATTTAATTAGCAAAAACCCTTTCTGCCAATTATTTTTGCTGAATTTAATGTTAAGGGTAAGTGAAGTTTGTGTAAACTCATATCGCTAACTTGATATGTATGCTAAATTACGTACTCATTAACCATATTCACGTACACTCAAATATTAAAATGATTCAATTGCTATATGGTAATCGACAACAATTCCGCTTTCGGCATAACGATATCAATATTCTGGGCAATTCAGATGCCAAGCTGCCTGTAAGACAATCAGTCTATAAATTAAACAGCTCATCTCCAATACATTTCTATGTAGAGCCAGAAGTAGATGATTTACAATCTAAACAAAATTCATATCCTTATGAGGCTCATACTCCATCTATCAATCGCCTGAGAGAACGGCCAGGACATTTTAATATTGAAATACCTATTAATTGTCCAGAACTTAAAGAAGGGTGGAATAGTATTAGAATTGAAATAGAGGATAGAAAAGGCAATTTTGAGGTACTGGAGGCTGAATTTTATTGGGATTCTCGTCCGATAAATCTGCCACTTGAGTTAAATGATCTAAGCCAATACCAACATATTCAGGAATTTGGTCAAGTTGTTGATGGAGCATTTGATTTTGATCCTGAGAAGAATGTGATTCGCTCCAAACCACCAGTTTCTGACGATTCTCTGCTTTTACTTAGTTCTTATCACGGAAGTCAAGAGGCTACTTACGAAGTCAAATTTCGGGAAAATGGAAGAGGAGTCGTTTTTAGAGGTATCAGTGACTTTTTTGCAGGGCATGAGGAGCAGTCTCCAGAACTAGGTATTAAGCCGGGTTACTCCAGTGCAGGGTTAGCAACAATCGATACTAAAGGAGAAGCTCGCACTTGGATATCATTAGGAGATTGTTTGATGGGCAAGGAATGGACTTGGGTTGTCAAGACTGAGTATCCGGCTTACATAGATATCGAGCCATATGTTACTTATTGCGTTAGACATCAAGTCATCATGGCGGATGGGATCAACTGTTGCCGATATCGTATTTGGAAAAAAGGGGATATAGAACCGGATAAATGGTTGTGTGAAGAGCATAATGCCCATATTCCTGCACATCTTCCGAGAATCACTAAAGCTGCTTTTGGTCTTTTTCAATATGGGGGATTACCAACAGAATGGTCTAATATTAGTGTCCGTGCATTGGATATTGATGTGAAATCTCTGGATTTGCGTAAGAAAAATAATCTTGTGATGAAAAAGTATGTTTCTCAAATAGTCAGAATTAATAGCAGAGTGAGAAAGAAAATCCTGAAACGGATAGGATGAATTCATACTATTTCATTGTGTGTTTATTAATATATTGCTTAAGCAAGTAATAGAAAAACAGGGTGATTTTTACCACTATTAAATACGGCACTACTGATTTAAATAGGGCTTGCTGTTCGCGTAGCGTAGCGTTAGCTATAAAAGTCATGATTGTGGGGGTAGGGAACTCTTAACAGCCGACAGGCTTCGACCGTGAGCTCAGCCGAACGGGAAGAGTTTCAGCCTCTTTTTTCTATTCTTTTTATCACCAAAAATTAGAGATGCAAGAATTTTAAACCTAAAATCCTAATTCCCTTGCACTTATGACCCAATAAATAGCCTAAAATCATTGATAAATCAATGTTTTATAGTTATGTATATACGGTAGTTATTAGGGGTTAGAACTGACTACATTAACTTTACTTGCGGCTTTATCAGCCTTCTCTCTTGCTATGTTCGTATCTGAACCTTTTGCTAAGGCTACTCCCATTCTGCGATAGGGATGAGCATTAGGTTTACCGAATAATTTAATATCTACATCTGATTCAGATAAAGCCTCAGCTACACCTGTATATGCAACTGTATCTAATTTTTCTGCTGCTAAAATAACAGCACTAGCTGCACAGGCAAATAATTCTATTTTCGGAATTGGTAAACCTAAAATTGCTCTTAAATGTAGTTCAAATTCATTCAAATTTTGAGAAATTAATGTCACCATACCCGTGTCGTGAGGTCTAGGTGAAAGTTCGGAAAAAATTACTTCATCCTTAGTAACAAAAAACTCCACTCCAAAAATTCCCGCACCCCCCAAAGCATCGGTGACTTTTTGAGCGATCGCTTGGGCTGTTAATATTTGTTCTTGGGTAATTCCAGCTGGTTGCCAAGATTCTTGGTAGTCTCCTCTTTCTTGACGATGTCCAATGGGTGGACAGAAGATTGTGGGGGCATTCCACTGTTTAATGGTTAGTAGGGTGATTTCTATTTCAAAATCAATAAATTCCTCAATAATTACCTTGTGGGTGTCACCCCGAGAACCTGCGATCGCATAATTCCATGCTTGTTCTATTTCCCTTCGCTCTTTAACTATAGATTGCCCTTTACCAGAGGAGGACATTACTGGTTTAATAACATTGGGAAAGCCAATTTCTTCAGAAATAGCTCTTAATTCATCTAAGTTTTGAGCATAGCCATATTTAGCTGTTCTAATACCTAATTGGGTATGTGCTAATTCCCTAATTCTGTCACGGTTCATGGTGTAGTTAGTTGCCGCAGCTGTGGGAATTACTGTAATACCTCTTTGTTCAAATTCTTGTAATTTTTCGGTTCTAATTGCTTCGATTTCGGGCACAAGAAAATCCGGTTGATGTTTGCTGACAACCCGTTCCAAATCATCAGCACTGAGCATGGAAATCACTTCACGACAATCAGCGACTTGCATTGCTGGAGCATTATCATAGCGGTCTACAGCAATTACATAGTTACCCAGTCGTTGAGCTGCAATTACAAACTCTTTACCCAGTTCCCCCGAACCCAACAACATGATTTTTGCGGGTAGATTAATCCCATTCATCCCTGATTTGCCCTGCGACAATGTGTTGATTTTATATCAATCTAATTCTTTGTTAATTAAACCATTAAGCCACTACTTAATTTACAACCAGGCTCCGCGACTTTGTAAATCTTTACGTAGTACCTCACCACATTAGTTCTGAGGGGTAGAGGAAAAAACCGCAGAGGCGCAGAGAGCGCAGAGGAAAAGAAAGAGAGGATAAATTTGGAACTTGGTTTAACCATCAAAATTAATGGGACAAAGCACTAAAGCATCAATTCAGTAATCGAGAGCAATCATCAATTGAGAGGACGAGGGTAGTGTGGGGAGAATAGAGAAGCAACAGTTCAGTCACATAATCAAAAACTATTTATTTATCTATATAGTTTTATTTTTTAAAAGTATATAACTCTTTACCAAAATATTTACCCGAATTATTGATATTAATTCCTATTTACTCAACGTATTTGCATTGTTTCAGCCTCTTTATTTTTTGTTAGCATTTCATGTATTTTATAATAAGGGCATTTTATGGCAACTTGCTCAAATAATAGCTAGAACACTGTTATTACCGTTGGCATGAGATTCTAGTTTTGGAATGGCTGCAATTTATCTGTATTTGACTAATTACATTGAATATGGTAATCACAGTGTTTGTCAGTAGCCAATCAGGTACTGGTTGTGAGTGATATAGCGCTACGCAATTAGGGCGTGGACATTGCTGAATGCAGCAAACCTATGAACAGTAAACTTATTACTTATTACTTATTACTTGCGCGTAGCGCTATAACTATACTGTTTACTCCCTTCTCGGTGTAAGATTCCCTATGTCCTACACCTCTCTATCCTCTGTGTTCTCTGCGCCTCTGTGGTTTTTTATCAGTAATCTTTGGGCGGGACAGGAGTAATTCAAGAATCCATTTCCGCTAGTTCTAACCAACGCTCAGTTGCCGCATCAATTTTACTTTTAAGGGTTTCCACCTGTTCGTATAATTGTTGAACTTGGCTATAATTTCCTGGCGTGACATTTCCCATTGCCGCCTCTGCCTCCGCCTTCTCCGTTTCTAATTGGGCTATTTTTCCTTCTAGTTCAGCAAATTCTTTCCTTTCCCAATTAGATAATCTACGTCGCTTCTTGGTTTCTGTTTCTGGGGATTGGGAGTTAGTTTTTTCTACTGCTGCTTTCTCAGGCTTCTCTTGGATCTTAGAAGCTTGTTGTTGCTTTGCTGATTCAGCTTTCTTATAATCGAGATAAACAGAATAATTCCCAGGATATTGGGTTATTTTGCCATTATCTTCAAACACAAACACCTTATCCACTGTCCGGTCTAAGAAATAGCGATCGTGGGAAACTACAATTACACAGCCATTGAAATCTTCTAAATATTCTTCCAATACAGCTAATGTTTGTACATCTAAATCATTAGTTGGTTCGTCTAATATGAGAACATTCGGCGCACTCATCAACACCCGCAATAAAAATAAACGCCGCTTTTCACCACCGGAAAGCTTATGGATGGGGGTATACTGCTGATTTCCCGAAAATAGAAATCGCTCTAACATCTGGGAAGCAGTAATCTGGGTTCCGTCAGCTACTTTGACGTATGCTCCCCCTTCTTCTTTGATATATTCGATCGCTCGCTGATTTTCATCTTCGGCGCTGAGTAATTCCTCAGAATGTTGGTCAAAGTAACCGATGTGAATGGTGCTGCCAATATCTACAGTGCCGGTATCTGGTTGTAAACGACCCGTAATCATATCCATTAGGGTAGATTTACCCACTCCATTGCCACCAATGATGCCCACCCGGTCTTCTGGACTAAATTCGTAGGTAAAATCTTTAATTAAAGTGCGTACACCGGAGGGGTTGCCGAAGGCATCGCCATAACTTTTAGAGATACAATTAACCTCAATCACCTTTTTACCAATCCGGCGACTGGGTGTGGAAATATCCACCTTCCCCTGGGTTTGTTTAAACTCAGTGGCTTGCATATCATGAATGCGATCGATCCGAGCTTTTTGTTTGGTACTTCTGGCTTTTGGTCCCCTCTTCAACCATTCTAATTCCCGGCGTAATACCCCCTGAAATTTCTGCTGACTACTGGCTGCGGCTGATTCTGCCAGTGCTTTTTTCTCCAGATAATAGGAATAGTTTCCGGCGTAGGTATAAACGTCCCCTCGGTCTATTTCAATGATGCGGTTAGTAACTTGATCCAAAAAGTAGCGATCGTGGGTTATTAATAATAATGCACCGCGATAGCGATTTAAGTAACTTTGCAACCACTCTACAGAATCAGCATCTAGGTGGTTGGTTGGCTCATCCATCAGTAAGAAATCTGGTGATGACAGTAATGCGGTGGCTAGAGCAATGCGCTTGCGGTAACCTCCAGATAGAGTACCAACCTTGGCATCAAAGTCAGCAATTCCTAACTTAGAGAGAATAATTTTGGCATTAGTTTCCAACTCCCATGCACCAGCTGCATCCATTTTTTCCATGACTGAGGATAAACGGGACATTAATTGCTCATCTTCTGGGTGAGTCGCCAGATGATGGGAAATATCCTCATACTCCCGCACTAAAGCCATTTGCTCCCCACTATCAGCAAACACCTGTTCTAAAACAGTACGTTCGTTATCTAAATCTGGTTGCTGGGGTAAATATATAATCCTCGTACCGGCAGGGACTAAAATTTCACCGCTATCGATTGGTTCTAGTCCAGCAATCATTTTCAGCAAGGTTGATTTTCCAGAACCATTAGTGCCAATTAAGCCAACTTTATCAGTAGCGTCCAAACTTAAACTGGCATCTTTGAGAATTTCTTTGATGCCAAAATCTTTTTTGACTGATTGTAGCGTAATTACACTCATGCGATTTTGGATTTTAGATTTTAGATTTTGGATTTTGGATTGTGGATTGCTCTACGTGGAATTTACTCCACAGATAAATTTGGGAGAGGTGTACCATCAACAGATTACTGTTGACTTATAGAGTTACTGCTGTTTCGATTCATTGATGGGGTAATAATTCTAAATTCTTCATTCGCTCATTCGCTCATTCTCCTTGACCAAAAAATAAACTGGATACAAGCCCCCGGATTCATCCGTGGAGAGTCAAAAATGTTTTCCTTATTTCATTAGCCCTTCGATTCATCGATGGGGTAATACTTTTGATTTTTGACTTTTGACTTTTGACTTCCGCTCAGCGGTTGACTGATTCATCCATGAAAAAAGTATCCCTAAATTCGGCGTTGCTGATTGAAAATATGAATTTACCTCACGCAGTCTTACGCACGGAGTGCGGTGAGCCAGTCCGGTGGACGGGTTCCCCGGCATAAAGGAACTGGCGTGCCTCTTGCTCCCTTCGGGAGAGCTTCGCTAACAGAGGAGCTTTGCTAACGCGCAGCGTATCCGCAGGATTCACCCGAAGGGCTTCGGTGCAGGGTAGGGTAGACGCAAAGGCGCAAAGTTATAAAGAAAAATAAAGGTGATTTTGACGTTTCATATCCTGATTCAGCAATGCCCTAAATTTGAGATTTAAACAAATAAGTCCAGGGGAAGATGACCATACATTTCATTAATTCCAGCATGGGAATAAGATTGACAAGAGACTAAAACACCACGGTGATGACCAAAATAGGAATCGAGATGACAAATACCATTTTTGCCATTTAACTTAATGTAAACTGGCCCTTCAATCATGGGTAAATCGCTTGGTGGTTCATATCCCAAAGCCAAAGAATAAGTTTTCATTGCCAACAATCCTGATTCGGCTGTATCAGCACAAATACCCAAAATTTGATAGTCAGCTAGATTGGCGATGGAGAGTAAAGCTTGACGAATTAATCCTTTTTCTGATGGCTTAATTCTCGGAGCAATGTCTACACAATTAAACTTATTCAGGATTTTCTTCGCTTCTTGGATGGTTATCTGAGTCTGATTTTGCCTGGTCATAAATCGCTTGATTGTTGATGGATGTTTGCTAGAGATTTGACTAGGATATCTACCTTGAATCATATAATTTGCAATTAATCTTGCATATTACTCAAATTGAAAATGAATGGTACGCTGCTGCCTTTATCACCACCTGTGACAAGTACCTTGGGCATTTGAGCACCACCACTCTTCCAAGCTTCAATCGCCTCTTTTTGCAGAACTAACTGTCCTCCTTGAGCTTTCAATGTTTCCGCTAGTAGTCTTTGAGCTTCTGCCTTACCTTTGGCACGATTCACTTCTGCCTGTGCTTGTTGCTCTGCTTCCCTGGCTACATAGACTGCTCTTTGAGCTTTTTGTTCGGCAATTTGTTTCTCTTCAACTGCTCTAGCAAACTCTGGTGAAAAAGCTAAGTCAATCACGCTGGTATCCAACACGATGATTCCATACTTATCTAGGCGTTGATCTAAGGCATTATCAAAATCCTCCTTCAGTTCAGCTCTTTTGGTGATTGCCTCTTCTACGGTTCTCCTGGCAGCTGCAATTTTAAAAGATTCCTGGGTTTGTGGTGCAATAATTTTGGAGACGATATTTGCCAAACTTCCCTGTTTCCTTCTAATTTCCACTACCTGCTGTCTATCTATACGAAAATTGATGGCAAATTTTGCCGATAGTTCCTGTAAATCTTTGGTGGAACTTTGGGCTGGAATTTCATATTTTTGTACCGTAACATCATATACGTCAACATTGGAAATCAGTGGTGGTTTGAGATGGAAACCTTCGAGTAAGGCTCCGTCTCTAGCTTTACCTAAAACACTGAGAACTCCAGCTTCACCAGGATTAATAATCACAAAGGAATTGAGACTGAATATTACTAGTATTGCTACTATGATGCCTAGGACTGCACTTTGCCAACTACCTAATTGCTGATTTTTCAAAATTTTATCTCCTTGGTGATTCCTCAAAAAAATATGGCTGGATGGTGAGATATTACTGCTGACAAACGTGGTACTATCTTCATCACACAAGTTTTAAGTAGTTGTGGCTAAGATATTCACGTCTAACCGGGTGCGAATCAGAAGGCGAAAACTCCATCCCCTCAAGCGGTTGCTTGACTATGGACAGCAGTATCGTCAGCAAATAAAACTGGCTACTGCTGGTTCTATTTTGAATAAGCTGTTTGACTTAGCTCCCCCTGCCTTAATTGGTGTGGCGGTGGATATAGTCGTAAAGCAGGAAGATTCTATCATTGCCCAGTTGGGAGTGAAAGATATTTTTTGGCAATTCTTAATTCTTTCTTTCCTGACGGTGATTATTTGGATGCTAGAATCTTCGTTTGAGTACGCTTACAAAAGACTGTGGCGGAATTTAGCCCAAAATATTCAACATGATTTACGCTTGGATGCCTATGGTCATTTACAGGAGTTAGAATTAGCATATTTTGAAGAACGCAGTACTGGTGGTTTGATGTCTATCCTCAGTGATGATATTAACCAGTTAGAACGTTTTTTAGATTCTGGTATCAATGATATTTTACAAGTTGCTACCACCGTATTAATTGTTGGTGGTGCATTCTTTGCGATCGCTCCTAGTGTAGCATGGATGGCAATGTTACCCATTCCCTTTATTTTGTGGGGAACTTTCACTTACCAGGATTTACTTGCTCCTCGCTATGCTGATGTCCGAGAAAAGGTGGGATTATTAAATACTCGGTTGTCGAATAATTTAAGTGGTATTACTACCATCAAAAGTTTTACCACGGAAGATTATGAAAGCCAACGTCTGGCGGGAGAAAGTGAGGCATATCGTCGGAGTAATAATCAAGCAATTAAGCTGTCAGCAGCATTCATCCCCATAATCAGAATGCTAATTTTGGTAGGTTTTACAGCATTAATGATATTTGGTGGCATGGCAACGGTAAATGGCAAAATTGCTGTGGGCGCTTATAGTGTCTTAGTTTTCTTAATTCAGCGATTATTGTGGCCCTTAACTAGGTTAGGGGAAACCTTTGACCAATATCAACGGGCAATGGCTTCGACGAATCGAGTAATGGATTTGTTAGATACTCCGGTGGCAATCCACCCTGGAGATATTCCCTTAGCAGTTGATACTGTGAATGGTGAATTGGCGTTTGAAAATGTCTCTTTCGCCTATGCAGATAGATTACCCATCATTCAAAATCTATCTTTATCCGTTCCTGCGGGACAAACCATTGCCATTGTGGGAACCACAGGTTCTGGTAAAAGTACTTTAGTCAAATTACTGTTGCGATTTTACGAGCTACATTCGGGCAATATTACCCTTGATGGCATTGATATTCACAAATTAAATTTACGGGATTTACGTCGGTGTATTGGTTTAGTGAGCCAGGATGTATTCCTATTCCACGGTACAGTCGCCGAGAATATCGCCTATGGAACCTTTGATGTTACCCATCAGGAAATTATGATGGCGGCGAAGGTAGCAGAAGCCCACCAATTTATTATGGGATTGCCCGATGGTTATGACACCATTGTGGGGGAAAGGGGACAAAAATTATCTGGGGGACAAAGGCAGAGAATTGCGATCGCACGAGCTATACTAAAGAATCCCCCCATTTTAGTTTTAGATGAAGCCACCTCAGCAGTAGATAATGAAACCGAAGCTGCTATCCAGCGATCGCTAGAAAGAATCACTGTCAATAGAACCACCATTGCGATCGCTCACCGTCTTTCCACCATCCGCAATGCTAATTGTATTTATGTCATGGAACGGGGACAATTAGTAGAGTCGGGAACCCACGAACAACTTTTACAATTGAATGGAATTTATGCCAATCTTTGGCGCGTTCAATCAGGTTTCAAATCTTAAAGTTCATCAAGTTATGATTCAATAAATTAAGTTTGTCATCACACTTAGGGACTTCCAGATAAAAAAACATCCCATAGTTATCAGGCAACAAAACATGTAAACTTCACTGCCAACTGTCAACTGTCAACTGTCAACCATTCTTGTGGGATAATTTATTTCCTGGAGTTCCCTTATGTCAGTTTGCACTTTCCTCCCGGAAGAATATAACTAAATTGTGTATCCTGGAAACAACTAAGCTCATAATAAAATGGAGGCCTGATGACTCCTCAGATGATGCGTCAGCTTTGGTCAGTGGTAGAAAACGCTCACAGCCAGACGCTGTTGCAAATGGACGATAATAGCTTGGTACATTGGTTAGTCAAACAAACCGCCACACAAGCTTTACTCGATGGTTGTGACACTGACTTTCTCAGCGAATATATTAAATCTCGACTCCATCTCATCCGCGATATGGCTTATGAACGTCAGTATTCCTAACCGCTCCCCTTGTTATTGGGTAAATAACCCGTAATTAGACAGTCAGAACCAACAACACGTATTTCTACACCTTCTAGGGACAAAGCCTGATTCATAGTAGAAAAACCGAGATCCCCTACAGGTGTAGGTGCGTGACTACCACCAATAATTTTGGGAGCAATGAATGCCAAAACTTTTTGTACCGCACCTTGAGCGATCGCATTAGCTGCTAAAATACCACCACACTCCCACAATACACTACAAAAACCGCGATCGTATAAGTAAGACATTACCTCCTCAGGAGTGAGGGGATCTAATTCTACCACTTCCACCCCTTGCTGACGTAACAAACCTTGAAACTCTGGGTTAGCACCAACTTCAGTTAATACAACAGTTGGTGCAGCCGTTGTATCCCACAAATTAGCTGTAGTTGGTAAATCCAGATTGCGACTCATCACCACTCGCAGGGGATTATGTATTCCTTGCGAGTGGCTAGTTAAATAGGGATTGTCTTGTCTCACCGTATTTCCACCGACAATCACTGCATCACAAGTAGCCCGTAATTTATGTACAGTCTGGCGAGCAACCTGGTTTGTCACCCAGGTACTATGACCACTGGTGGTAGCAATTTTCCCATCTAGAGTCATAGCATATTTCAAAATGCCAAAAGGTTTGTGATAGAGAATGCGATGGATAAAACCCTCATTGAGTCGCCGACAATCTGCTTCTTCAACTCCCGCCAACACTTCAATTCCAGCAGCCTTTAACTTGGCAATTCCACCCCCACCAACTAAGGGATTGGGATCTACCATACCCACCACCACCTTGGCTAACCCTGCTTTAATTAAGGCTTCAGAACAGGGAGGGGTTCGTCCGTGATGGTTACAAGGCTCTAAATTAACGTATATAGTAGCACCACGGGCATTTTCTCCCGCTGCTCTCAGGGCAAACACTTCCGCATGGGGTTCTCCAGCACGGGGATGAAATCCTTCCCCAATAATCTCCCCATCCTTAACAATTACCGCCCCTACCAAGGGATTGGGAGATGTAAGCCCCAAAGCCTGACGAGCGAGATGCAAGCATCGTTGCATCATTTCCCGGTCAAATTCAGTTCCTACCTTTGGTTGTGTAGGTGCATCCGAGTTGTGTTGATGATTGGACGTAGATGCATCTTTTGCAGCCACCAATGGGGAATTATCCATAATTTTGAGTGGGGAAAAATCTACAAGTTGACATCCTCCCACCACACCGGAACGGTGCAGTGAGGAGATGAATCACGGGCGAGGTTGTAGTAAAATAATATCAGTCAAATGAAACTTCTTTAGTTGTAAAAACCAAGCAACATTTACAGGAAGAATTAGTGAAGATGGAATAATGCAAATACCCTAGTACTCTGGCAAGTCAACTTTGAAGGGTAGAATAAATGAGCCACAAAGGCGCAAAGGGCGCGAAGGAAGAAGGAAAGAAGATTTTGAGAAAAGTTTATTTACCCAGCAAAGTTTCATTGGTGGAACACTAGAACACCGATTCAGTAATGCTAGGTGATGGGATGATGGGATGATGGGATGATGAGAAAAAATTTGTCCCCTTGTCTCCCCACACTCCCCACACTCCCCACACCCCCCACACTTATCTATCCCTCTGAATTGATGCTCTAGTAGTTCATTACATTAGTTCTGAAAATTTCGTCACCCTAAAATCTACTTTTAGCTAACTTTTCAGCCAGTTTTAAGCTTTCCCACCAGCGATTCAAAGGATAGTACACCACAGGCGCCCACAGACTGCTGAGAATGGCAGAAGCTAGGGCTATTCTTTGATAGTATATCCAAATATCTTCCGGATTGCGATCGCTAGTAAAACTCAGTTGGGAGGCAAAAATTGTGTCCGCCAAAGCTGACATCCCAAATACTATCAGGGCAATAGAAATAAAATCTTCTTGGATAAATCGCTGTTTTTGCATCAAACCAGTGATAAACCCTACCACCCCCAAACTCAAAGCATGGGTAGGATGGGGAGAAGTCATGGCATCTTGTAATAATCCCAAAACTATCCCAGCTAATGCCCCTTGGAATGCCGAACGCTTCACACTCCAAGCCACCACCCAGATTAATAACCAGTTAGGACCAATACCCAACAACTCCATCCCCGGAAACCGAGTCAGTAACATCAGCAAAAAAACAATTACAGAGCCAAATGTCACCCCCCAATCTAGAAATTGCAGTGCTTGAGGATGCCAATTAGAAAAAGGAATAACTTCCTTCTGCTTTGATTTGCGTTTTTGCTGCGACGACTTTGACTGCTTTGTTTTTCGATCCCAAAATCCCTGAATCTTCATTTTCCTAAACGCACTTCAACCTAATTGGACTTCTGCGGTTGTTTATCTGTAGCCGTTGGTGTTGACGACAACTGTTTTCTGGGTTGGGAGTACACCGCTACCCAATCTAGAGAACTAATGGGTGGAAACAACTCGATTTTGGCAATGGATGCCGGTAATTTAGTCAAATCCAAAGACTTAACTTTTCCTATGGGTAATCCTGAAGGAAATTTCTTACTGTATGTAGACGTAGTAATTACATCCCCAACTTTGACATTGGGCACTTTTTCATAAAACTCTAATACTGGTTCCCCAGAAGAATTACCCCGCAAAACCCCTTTAGCACCACTACCACTGACATTAACACCTATAGTACTTTTCATGTCAGTGATTAACAGCACGCGACTTGTATTAATAGTTACACTATCTACAATGCCGACTAAACCACCCTCCGCCTTGACAATCGCTCCTTTTTTTATCCCTGCCGAACTACCGCGATTGATAATTATTTGTTGCCACCAATTATCGGCACTACGTCCTATAACTCTAGAAGGAATTGGCTTGGACGCAGCAGGCTGTTTTTCCACATATGAAAGTAAACTTTTGAGCTTCTGGTTTTGGTTTTGCAAATCTACTATCTGAGCCTGTAACTCCAAAACCTTGGCATCTTTTAGAGGATCAAATTTACTGGGTTTTGGTTGTAAAATTTGAAACTGCTTGCCAACTCCTGTATACAATTCCAACAAGGCTGCACCTTGAGTTTCTCGAACTAACCAAGCACTACCAAGAACTACAGCAATTAGCCCTATTTGTAGCCCCTTACGCTCCCAACCACGACGTGCTGTAAACATATATACTAATAATTAATTTTAGTGTGAATTTTGAGATATGGAGTTTCCTAACAGGTGAACCCATATATCTAGATTAATCAATAAATTGTCAGGGAATTAAATATTACGGGAACGTCCACTGAACACCCGTTCCAATTGTTTAAAGTTTTCCAGTACCCTGCCTGTGCCTAAAACCACACAACTTAGGGGATCGGCAGAAACATGGGTAACTATCCCCGTTTCATGACTAATTAGAGTATCCAACCCTTTGAGTAAAGCCCCACCACCAGCTAGCATAATGCCTCGGTCGATAATATCAGCAGCTAATTCTGGAGGAGTTCTTTCCAGAGTCCGTTTTACAGCTTCAATAATTACCGAAAGCGGTTCTGACATACTTTCCCGAATTTCTGGCCCTTTGAGGATTACAGTGCGTGGTAAACCAGAAAGTAAGTGTAAACCCCGGACTTCCATCACCGCTTCTTCATCTTGTTGAGTAGGATAAGCTGAACCGATGCGAATCTTGATTTCTTCGGCGGTGCGTTCCCCAATCACTAGGTTATGTACCTTTTTCATATATTGGGAGATGGAGTCAGTCAACTCATCTCCAGCAATACGCACAGATTCACTCAATACCGTACCTTGCAAGCTCAAAACTGCAACTTCTGTAGTACCACCACCAATATCAATAATCATATTGCCAGTTGGTTCTGCCACTGGTAAACCCGCACCAATGGCAGCTGCTACTGGTTCATCAATTAAATAAACTTCTCTAGCTCCTGCCTGGGTAGCTGCATCCATGACTGCTCGTCTCTCTACCCCTGTGACTCCACTAGGAATGCCAATCACAATCCGGGGTAATACCAGAGACTTTCCTTCATTGACCCGGTGAATGAAATGTTTTAACATCAACTCCGTAGAATCAAAGTCAGCAATCACACCATCTCGCAATGGTCGCAAAGCCATCACATTTTCTGGCGTGCGCCCTAACATTTTTTTGGCTTCATCCCCCACTGCTATTGCGACTTTTTCGCTTTTGTCGATCGCAACTACCGAAGGCTCTTGCAGTACAATGCCCTTCCCAGATACATATACCAGAGTATTGGCTGTACCAAGGTCAATACCCATATCCCGTGACAAGGAAAACTTGCTAAAAAGTCCCATGCCTATTGCTGCCCCCTATTTATTTATGCTACTTTTGACTACTGCCTTAAGAAATAATTTGGCCCGATTGTAGTACGTTTATTCACCCTGAGTCTAGTCAAGGAAGCTATTTAGCTTAGATAACTTTTGACAAATTATTGTTCCGGCTCAGGACTATACCTCTTTATATACTTCCCTTAGGAGACTATATCAGCAATAGTTTATCAACTATGACCGATTGTTTCTTATGATTATCAAAAAAAGTATAAGTGTGATTTATATCACACCCAAGTGATTAGTTTGTCCCATATTTTTTGACTGATCCCACGGATAATTTCTCAATATTGTGTCCAAAATTACAGTATTTTCTCCGTTGATGAAGTAGAAGTATATCTCTGTTGTTGCAACTATTTCTCTGTTTCAATTTTGGCAACCAACTGTTGAAAAAGTTCTTCAGGTTGTATAGCACTACCCATTTAGGGCGCGGACATTTCTAAATACTGAAACCAAGTTGCGTTCTATCATAGTAGTTCGAGTCAATGAGATTGCTGACTTCGTCGCAATGACCGAAAAATAAACTGGATACAAGCCGTGTGGATTTATCCGTGGAGAGTCAAAAATGTTTTCCTTGTTCTCATTAGCCCTTCGATTCATCGATGGGGTAACTGATAACTGATAACTGATAACTGATAACTGAAATGACTGGGTACTATCTTTGAATGCAACTTAGTATGAAACCGCTTCGAAAAACCTAGGCATATCTGGGCATAAATCCGCAAATATCAGCAAGTCCAACTCTACGGTGTAAGTTCGCTCAATTAGAAGCGCGTTTTCGCTTGGTTCCTTTGCTCCGTAACTCCGGTTCCTTGACCACTAATTCCCAGTTAGAGATACTGTAGTAAGAATGTCTGTTCTTAGTTTCAGTACGAGACTTAAGAGTTTTATTCAGTTGATTCCACAGGCTCCATACGTGCTTTCCATCCTTCACGGAACGGCAGTCGCTACAACGGGGGGAACCCCCGCAACGCGCTGCCTCAAGATAGGCGGTTATGGAACCTGGAATATTTTCAGCTAGTCCCATAGCACGTCGTGCGATGGCTAAAGCTGCTGCTTCATCGCTGGCTAAACCATATTGACGTGCGTATTTCACCAAGCCAATCAGGCTGGTGTATGCAGGATTCACCTTCATGACAGTAATGCCTCGGTTGCTTAGGATACTTTCGAGTAGGTTGTAAAATCGGCTGTACGCCCAACCATCAAGCATTCGAGCATATTTTCTACCACCTTCAGATAGCTGTTGCTTTTTGGTAGAAAAGTCTAATTCTTCACAAGCAACAGGACAAGCAAATCTGTCCGCCAATGTTGCTAATTGCAAGCAAGCATCAACGATTTGGGCATCTTGTTTGCCAGATGATAGTCCCATTTGTAGCGGGATTTGTCCATGAGCTTTGAGATTGCCATCATGGTCAACATATGCCCAGCCAATAGAACCAGGATTCATGTCAATTCCAATACAGCCATATGCACAATGGCAAAAGACGCGCTTTACAGGCACTGGAGTGAATTGTACTGCTGCATTCCACTTGCCGTCCTTGCGGTAAAAATGCCAGGTTTTAGAACCATCTTTAGGCAATCTGTTGATGTTGCGGTTAAAGTTGCCCAGCTTAGTCTGAACGTACTTACCAAATTTTGATTCTAGGCAAGCTGGAACACGAAACTTAAGAACATTACCATCCCATTGACACACTTGGTTGCCAAAACTTTCATCTTTGGAACCAACAACAAATGCTTGGTTTCTGGGAATAACTGCTTGAATTGGCGCAGTCTTCAAATGCTCAATCTGTTTTGTTAATTGGTAAGCTCTACGCTTCTTGTTGTGGATTTGAAAGCGGAGATTCTTCCAATTAGTATCACGGAATTGGATAGAACAGGACAATGCAAGCCCGCATCCTATCTTGGATTTATGCCAGTTCTTTTTGCTGTAAAATTTGATAGCATCTGCTAACTTTTTCTCAGATTTGGTAATCCAAGAATGAATTGATTTGACCTTACCTTCAAGAGTTTTGATATGACCCTTGCGATGTTCTTTGGATGCGTCTACCACACCTTTAGCATGGCTAATTACACCGTTAGCATGACGTTTGGAAATGCCGTAAGTTGTTTGTAAATGAGTGTTCCAACTAGATTTGTTGAAGTTATTTCCAGTTAGAAGATAGTTTGCTGTCTCACACGCTGCTTTGTGGAATACCGGACTGTAAGCAGCAAGAAACATCTCAAACTCTGTGAGTCCTAAACTATTCAATTCTTCTGCTGGTGTTGGTAATCCTTTAACATACGTGAGAGTTCCCATCTATTTCACCTGATTAATTGCACTCGATATTCCATCAATTAATTTTTTGTTTTGATGAATACATTCAATTATATGGGCATTATTGAAGATTTGCTAAGATATGCCCATATATTTTTATCCAGCTACACACCCTAATTTTTCGTATTTCCTCTGCACAGATAAATCCGGGGGCTTGATGAGAGTCTATTTTTTGGTGAAAATAAACAAGTACAGTTGTACTTTAAGGTTTGCCTGTGAATATTAATGTAGTGACTTTGGTGGGTCGTGTCGGTGGGGACCCGGATATGAGGTATTTTGAGTCTGGTAGTGTCAAATGCAGATTAACATTAGCAGTTAGGAGGCGATCGCGCAATAGCGACGAACCAGATTGGTTCACACTGGAGCTATGGGATAAAACTGCGGAAGTGGCAGGTAACTATGTCCGTAAAGGTAGTTTAATTGGAGTTAAAGGTTATTTAAAATTCGATTATTGGAATGATCGCAATACGGGAGTGCCACGTTCCATGCCTATTATTAAGGTCGATCAATTAGAACTATTGGGTTCTAGAAAGGATGCTGAAGCAGCAATGATGGATAGTAGCCCCGATCATTTTTAGCCTGTTGAGGAGCAGGGGAGTGTGGGGAGGGAAGGAGTGAGGGAGTGAGGGAGGGAAGGAGTGAAGGAGTGATGAATTCAAGACTAACAACTAACAACCAACAACTAACAACCAACAACTAACAACCAACAACTAACAACCAACAACTAACAACCAACAACCATCATCCCATCACTCCCTTAGAACATTAATAACTAATCATCAAGGTTACAGATGCTTCTACCTGCTGTTCTCCAGGAATCACAGGAGTAGAAGGCTGTTGTGTTGACATTACTGTCACATTCCCAGTGGTAACAGGTATTGGGTAAGTATTTCTACTATTGATTGTGATATTAACTACATCCTTACGGGTTAAACCTAAAGATGTGAGAACAGCTTGAGCTTGACTCTGAGCATCTTGAGTAGCTGCTTGAAGGGCTTTTTTTTGGGCATTGGCGATCGCTTCATCTTTGGCGATAAAATTAATGCTGTTAATCCGTGTGGCTCCAGCTTTAACTACTCCATCCAAGATGTTGCCCATTTTATTGGTGGGAACGCGAAAACTGACTCTATTGACGGCGCGATATCCGGTAATTTGCTGAATGTTATTTGTATATTTATAAACTGGAGATAGACTAATACCCGTGGTTTGTAATTTTTCCACATTATTACTTTTGAGGTACTCTACCACAGCTGATGACAGCACAGCCACCTTTTGTTGGGCATTTTCAGCAGTTTTCTCTTGAATATCCACCCCTACATCAACTTGCGATTGGGTTGTAGCAATAAATTCTATTCCCCGACCTGTAACAGTAATAGTACGGGGAATCTTGTCCTTTCCTTGGGATAAAGCTGGTGGGACACAAGTAAAATATGTCAACAGAACTACAGGGAAAAATTTCCCTGCCTGGTGAAAACAGGAGCCAATACGCTGTAATGCTAATTTACCCATATAATTGCCATCCTAGAAAAAATTGTGGATTGGTTACTTAAGATACGGGTCACAGATCCCCGACTTCTTAAAGAAGTCGGGAATCTAAACACCGCGACTCTTCAAAATTAATGCAACGTACTACTCTGAACTAGGAGATTCATTGTATGGCTTATTGGCTACTAAAAACAGAACCAGGGGAATACTCCTATGCCGATTTGGAACAGGAAGGAACTACAGTTTGGGATGGAGTGAGTAATGCCTTAGCGCTCAAACATTTACGGACGATGGAAATAGGGGATCTGGCATTTATTTATCACACCGGCAAAGAAAGAAAAATTATTGGTACGGCGGAAATAGTCAGTCAACCATATGCCGATCCGTCATTGAACGATCCGAAACGGGTGGTTGTTCGAGTCAAGGTAGGGGAAAAAATACCACACCCCATTAGTCTGGCTCAAATTAAGCAGGATGAATACTTTAGCAATTTTGATTTAGTTAAATTGCCCCGATTATCTGTAGTGCCCGTTTCCCCATCTCACTGGCAGCGTTTGCAGGAGTTGGCAGGGCTTAATTGACGAGTTGTGAGGATAAACCGTTCTTACTCCAGAGAAGGCAGAGAGAGAAATAAGAGAATTTTCCCAATGATTTAGGATTGGATATAAGGTCAATGATGGAAATCAAAGGTAGTAATGATGATGTTGAGTATAAGCTTAGATGAAGAGGCAGAAAAGTATTTAGTAGAGATTCTGGCACGGAAGGGGACTACCAGTAGTGAATTGATTAAACGCTTGCTAGGGGAATATTGGTCAAGTTTACAGTCTCGGAAAACTGTTTTAGAGCGGATGGGTGGTTATCCTGAGCATTTACTAGAAGGTCCTAGTAATTTATCAGAGCGAGATGTTCGTAAAAAGATAATTGCTCGTTAGTTGTTAGTTGTTAGTTGTTAGTTGATGGTTGACAGCTTAGGTGTGGGAGCCGCAGTAGAGGTATTTTCATCCTTGGTTGTGTACAAACGTCCATCAGAGACTACTCCCTTCCTGGTGTTAAATTACCGAAAAATCGTAGGCTGGGGAGCCACTCCGTTGCGGTGAAACACTTGCGGTGGACGGGTTCCCCGGCATAAGCAAAGTGTTGAACCCGGAGGGAGGTTCCCTCCGTTGTAGGAAGTGGCGTTTGAGGAACGAAACCCAGCATATCGTTGGGTTTCACTCCGTTCAACCCAACCTACGTTATAGGTAATCTTCTAGCGGAAAGGGAGTAGCTTGAAAATAGGGAGTGAAGGAGGGAAGGAGTGAAGGGAGTATTTTCATCGGCAGGTTGTGGGATTTTCTCATGAGAGGCTAGCTAGAAAATAGTTAATCAGTGCGGAGTTTGTAGGGGCGCATTGCGTGCTAACTTGAGGAATTAGTCACAAACCATTTTCATCGGCAGGTTGTGGTATTTTCCCCTGAGGGACTAGCTAGAAAATAGGCGCGGAGGCGTGCAGTAGGGGCGCATTGCGTGCGCCCTTGAGGAGTTAGTCACAAACCATTTTCATCCTTGATGGTGAAATTTTTTTTCATCGGGATTGCCTGGAATTTATCCTACGGGCTTATCCCCAGAAATAGAATTTAGGGGCTTGCGACCTATGATTTTCGGAGATTTAGCAAGAAAATCTATAATGGTAGCTTGCAAGAACCTTGTACATTAAGAAGGAGAAGGATTACCCAAAATATAAGCCATGCAGTTAAATTTCATACCCTTCTCATTACCTCTGTTTGCAACCGCAACAGAAACCGCAGATAGTTCACTGGTAGTAGCAGGAGTACTACTGAGTTTAGTAGTAATTTACTTCGCCAGCAAAATCGGTGGCGAATTGTCCAATCGCGTGGGTTTACCGCCAGTATTAGGCGAACTGGTGGGTGGTGTGTTTGTGGGTGTATCTTGCCTGCATCTGTTAGTCTTCCCCGAAGGAGGGGCAGATGCTTCTAGTTCAGTGATTATTAGCTTCCTAGAAACCACTGCCGGTTTAACTCCAGAGGGGGCGAATGCCGTATTTACATCCCAGTCAGAAGTAATTTCAGTTTTGGCAGAGTTGGGGGTAATTATCCTCCTGTTTGAAATTGGCTTGGAGTCTAATTTAAAAGACCTGATGGCCGTGGGTTTACAAGCGGTAGTAGTTGCAATCATAGGGGTTGTGGTACCCTTCACTGCTGGCACGGTAGGTTTGATGACTGTGTTTGGTGTACCTGCAGTTCCCGCGATTTTTGCGGGTGCGGCTCTCACTGCCACTAGTATTGGTATTACTTCCAAGGTGTTGTCTGAGTTAGGCGCTCTTAATACCAAGGAAGGACAGATTATTCTCGGCGCTGCTGTAATTGATGATGTCCTGGGAATTATCGTTTTGGCAGTGGTGGCGAGTCTTGCCAAAGATGGGGCTGTGGACGTAGGAAATGTGGTCTATTTGATTATCAGCGCCAGTAGTTTTCTCTTAGGTGCCATCGCTCTTGGTAATATTTTTAACAAATCTTTTGTGACGATTGTTGAACGGCTGAAAACCCGTGGTGAGTTGGTCATTCCAGCTTTCATCTTTGCCTTTGTCATGGCATATTTTGCTTCTGTAATTCACCTAGAAGCCATTTTGGGAGCTTTTGCAGCAGGGTTAGTTCTAGAAGAAACCGATAAGCGCAAGGAACTGCAAAGGCAAATTATCCCCATTGCGGATATGCTAGTACCCATTTTCTTTGTAAATGTGGGGGCACAAACCGATTTAGGAGTTTTAAATCCAGCCATTCCCAGCAATCGCGAAGGTTTAATTATGGCAACTTTCCTGATTGCAGTGGCGATTGTTGGTAAAGTCATTACAGGCTTTAGCGTTTTTGGTCAACCCCAAATTAATCGTTTAGCAATTGGTGTGGGTATGATTCCCCGTGGTGAAGTGGGATTGGTATTTCTAGGTATTGGTTCCAGTACAGGTGTACTGTCAAAACCCTTGGAAGCCGCAATTATTATGATGGTGATTCTCACTACTTTTATTGCTCCTCCATTGTTGAGAGTTGTCTTACCACAGGCAGAAGAAGAGGATTTTGCCCAGGATAAATTGGTCTTGGAAACTTCCCAGAATACCCCTTTGGCAATGGAATCCCTAGGTACTGCTGTACCTCCATCCCATGAAAAACTGGAAAATAATCCAGATAACCGTGAGTCTTAGTCAAAGAAATGGGTAGACTAAAGAATCGCTGGATGATAAATCATGATTTACATTTGTCATCCTCAATGGCGAACTGACAAGTCAGTAACCACCGATGTCACGGAGGGCGCAAGCTATCGCCTGCATCCATCGGTCACAGGAGCCATTATTCTTCAGGGGATATTTTGGCTCCTGGGAACCATTTATGTTTTCATCAATCAAACCGGATTCCTATATGTTGATTCATCAAGTTAAACCTATATTTTTGATGTTTGTAACATTGCTTGTATGATGCTTAAATCAAAGGCAATCAACTATTATTTATCAGCTAAAAAATATATTTATAGTTGAAAATCTAGAGAAATCATCAATCCAATTGAATTTTTGCCACCAAGACTAAAGATTGCATCTTTTGTTCCCTGTTTACTGTATTTTACCAAGGTCTTTGTAGTGGCAAATGAGGAGATTAATACTGGAAACTTCTGTATTCAAATCTACGTCCAATAAGATTGTAAATTTTAGGTATTCTTTTTTAATATTCACCATCATTATGTATCTGATTACTCCCCGATATTAAACCCAAAATATTAGTATTCCCAATCTAGAGTTCTCTCTTGGGGAACAAAACCAAGGACTCTATACCCCCTTGACAATATCAGTTAATAGCTATTGTGATTGACTGACAGATAGAAAGATGAGCAGTAATCTCAGATATGAAAATTTTATCCCTTGCTGATAAAAATATTACCGATTATGATTGACTATCGCTGTGTATTCTGCTTACCCTACTGTTAGTGTATTCTGATGCTTTGGAGACTAAAATTTCATGCTATAACAGCATGGAAAAACAATCAATGTTCTCAAAATACCTACTATTAACTTGATTTAGATGGGAAACAACAATGGCGAGTGCAACATTGGCAAGCACTCAGCAACCACAGAAAATATGATGGAAAATGATTTCCTTAATTTTCATCAAAGCTAAGATTTAGGCGATCGCTATGGAATAACTTGCCTTTTCTTTTGACCAATTGAAAGCTCCCGTAAATGCACATCAGGAAAAAGCACTGTGAAACTACACTGGTTACTACCTGGCACTGTTGGAACTATGTTCTTGCTATCGTCGCCAGCGTCGGCGGCGAAACTACAATCTTGGCGTTTTGACCCCAATCAAAATCGACTGGAAATTAATACCATTGGGGATGTTCAGCCCCAAGCCCAACTAATTTTTAATCCGACTCGTTTGGTAATTGATTTGCCAGGAACGGTGTTTGGACAAAGGCAACTCACCCAACCTGTAGGTGGTGCCGTTCGGGCAATTCGTGTGGGACAGTTTAACCCCCAAACAGCCCGTTTAGTGGTGGAACTGAATCCTGGTTATACTCTCGATCCAAACAAGGTTAAATTTGTTGGTAAAACTCCTAGCCGTTGGTCTGTACAATTACCTAAACCAACAAGACAAAGTAGCGTAACTTCTTCCAATGAGAATGTTTACAATACTGTGACCATTAGTACCTCTAGAACTAATAGTAGCTCCAGAACCAGAAAGGGTTTAGAAGTCGCTAAAAACACTACAGATTCAGCGGAGATTCAAAGGGTGTTGGTGACGGGTGATGGTTTCTTTGTCCGTACTAAGGGTGGTAAGAATAGACCCCAGGTACGGGTAAATCGCAGTCGCGATCGCAAGACTATTTTCATGGATATCTCTGGTGCTACCATGTCCTCCAGCTTGTCTGACAACACGGTAGTCAACAAACATGGTGTGAAGAATATTCAATTCAATCAATTGAATACCAATCCCTCTACAGTTCGCATGACTTTGCGGGTAGATAAAAATAGTCCCGATTGGCGAGCGACAAACAGTGGTAGTGATGGTTTGATAGTTTTACCCGACCGCTTCAGTCGCAATTCTTCCAGGAACAATAGTAATAATAGTTCGCCAACCATAATTAGGACGACTCGACCGGTTGTCAAACCACCTACTTCCACAGCCAGAAACATTATTTCTACCATTAAATCCGTGGAATTAGCAGATAATGGCGGGCAATTATTAATTAGAGGCGATCGCCCTTTATCTGCTAGCAGTGGTTGGGACCGCAAAACATCCCTTTTCCGCATTGAAATCCCCAATGCCAAGTTATCCTCCGATGTCAAAGGTCCCAGGTTGAATGCCAATAGTCCAGTACTGAGGGTGAGGCTACAACAACAAGACCCCACCACAGTGGTGATTCTCGTCCAACCGGCTGCCGGAGTGCAAATAGGTAGAATCAACCAAATTGGTCAACTGTTATCTCTACAAATGCAACGATACAGAGCCATGAGACCTTCCATTGGCTTACCTCCTCTACCCCGTCCTAACCCCAGACCATTTCCCAAACCCATCTTCAGGAACCCTACTCCCACTACCCAGCCCAGAAGACCAGCTAGAAAGGGTAAATTAGTAGTTTTGGTTGACCCCGGACATGGTGGTAAAGACCCCGGTGCCATCGGCATTGGCGGAACCAGAGAAAAGGATGTGATTCTCCCCATTAGCAAAAAAGTGGCCGAGATTTTGGAGAAAAATGGCATCCAGGTGGTTATGAGCCGCAAATCTGATTATTTTGTCAGCCTTCCAGGTAGGGTAAAGCTGGCAGAACGGGTAAATGCCGATGTATTTGTCAGTATCCATGCCAACTCTGCTGGCCGCAAGCGTCCTGATGTTAATGGTTTAGAAACCTATTATTACAATACAGGACGTGGTTTAGCTAGCGTAGTACATCGCAGCGTTCTTCGCAGCGTGAACATCAGAAATCGGCGGGTACGCAAAGCTAGATTCTACGTCCTGCGAAAAAGTTCTATGCCTGCAATTCTGGTGGAAACTGGTTTCTTAACTGGTCGTCAGGATGTGAAAAATCTACGCAGCCAATGGTTTAGAAATAAAATGGCCGAAGGAATCGCTCGCGGTATTATTCAGTATCTCAGACAAAGATAATACCATTTTGGATTTTAGATTTTGGATTTTGGATTGTGTGAGGACGAGGCGATCGCTGGAAATATTGCTAATTCCCAAATCATGCGATCGCCTATGGAGTAATTGATTTATTTCTCCCTTAAACTTAACATTCCTTTACGTTCTTGAATGATAGACCAAGCTGCTTCTAATGCCTCCATACGACTTTGTAACTGATTTTTAGGTAGCAATCGATCTAAAAGTCTTAAACGTCGCAACCTGTCTTTAACCTCACCACTAGCCCCGACTAAAAATACCGCCCGTCTTTTTTCGCAAGCTTCTTTGACCATATTCTCGATCGCTAGGGAAGCTGTTACACCCACATGGGGAACTTCAGATAAATCTAAAATCAACACATCATAATCTTCCACAATTGATAAACGCCGTGAAATTGTCTTTGCCGCCCCAAAGCTCATCGGACCACCCAAATGAAACAAGAGAATCCTACCTTCTGCTTGCTGCAAAATAGTTTTTTCTTCTGGGTGTAAGCGAATTTTTTCATCAGGAGCTGTAATTGCTGTTACTCGTTCTGCTTGTAGATCGGAAAGACGTTTGAGTGTAAATAAATTGGCCAGAAAAACTCCAACCACAACTGCAATAATCAGATCGACAAAAACTGTGAGCAACAATACCCCATACATCAATCCAGCCGCCCTGAGGGATATGCGGTGAGCGCGTTTAAGAAAACCCCAATCAATAATATCAATCCCAACTTTAATCAAAATACCGGCTAAAACTGCATTGGGAATATTCTGTGTCAGTTTTCCCGCACCCAAAACAATGACTAACAACACCAAAGCATGAATTATTCCAGATAGCGCTGTTTTTCCCCCCGCACGTACATTCACCACAGTACGCATCGTTGCTCCGGCTCCCGGTAATCCACCGCATAAACCGGCAAATAAGTTACCAATACCTTGTCCAATTAATTCCTTATCAGAATTATGTTGGGTGCGGGTAATATTATCTGCCACCAGGGAAGTTAACAAAGAATCGATCGCTCCCAAAGTTGCCAGCATCAAACCATAAATAATCATATCTCTGATTTGATTGAGGCTGAAGACTGGGAAGTGCAGTTTGGGTAAACTCATGGGAATTTCACCAATGCGGGTAATATCACTATTGGGAAATAAAACCACCGAAATTACCGTACACACAATTAATGCTAATAAGGGTGATGGGAAAATTCGATTCAGCTTGGGGGGAGATAAAAATACAATTAGCAGGGTCAGTAAACCCAGTCCTGTGGCTGCGGGATGGGGAGCATTCAGGAATTTAGGTAAATTATAGAGGGAGTCTACTACCTTGGCAGAACTAGGATGTCCCAACAAAGGACCAATCTGTAGGCAGAGAATAATAAAACCAACCCCAGACATAAAGCCGGAAATGACCGTGTAGGGGATAAAGGTAATATATGTTCCCAGTCGCATTATCCCAAACAGAATTTGGAATAATCCACCCAGCATTACCACAGTAAATGCCATTTCCAATCCATTATCTGGATTTTTGTCAATCATGGCGGTAAACACAGTTGCCATCACCACCGTCATGGGGCCAGTGGGGCCAGAAATTTGGGAGGGAGTCCCCCCAAATAAAGCTGCAAATAGCCCTACAGAAATAGCACCATACAACCCTGCAATGGGTCCTGCTGAAGATGAAACCCCAAAGGCTAATGCCAATGGTAAAGCAACAATAGCGGCAGTTATACCACCTAACAAGTCACCACGTAGATGCTTGAAGTTGAAGCCGTTAACTAATCTGAGACGGGTCATAAATTCAGTTGTGTAGAGTTAAATAAATCACCCATAACTTGAGTAATAACGAATACCTCGCCCTTTAAGGGCGGGGTTTATCCCTATTAAGTAAGTCGCCGCCACTAACTTTGTTGTATCAGGACAGGTGAAAGAACTTGTCTTTCCTTCTAGCTTGAAAATAGGGAGTGTAGACGCGGTAGCGGCTTCTCGCAGAGTAGGAGTGAAGGAGTGAGGGAGGTATTTTCATGATTGTTTGCGTACAAACGTACATGAGGGACTAACTTGAAAAGAACCTCACCTTGAGAGCGGACATCCCTCTCCTTAATAAGGAGAGGGAAAGATTTTTGTGTAGCAAAAAGCGAGGGTGAGGTTTTTCATGGGCAGGTTGTGAGATTTGATCGTGGAGGGCTGACTTGAAAATAGTTAATCAGCGCTCTTGTAGGGGCGCATTGCGTGCTAACTTGAGGAGTTAGTCACAAAGCATTTTCATAGGCAGGTTGTGGGATTTTCCCGTGGGGGACTGACCGACCTTCGGTCGAGGGAATAGGGAACGGGCAACAGGCAACAGTTGGGTTGGTTGGTTGGGAACAAAGGTTGTTGCCTGTCCATTCCCTCGACCCACCAGTGGGTTCCAAGCCCTGTCATGAGTGGGACGATTGCGTTGGACGGGGTTTAAATCCTCGTCCAACGCCTGCACTGTTCCCTCTTCCCTGTTCCCTGTTCCCTTTAAATCAAAATTATTCCTACCCTGCACCGAAGCCGCTACCACGTCTACACTCCATAATTCCGGGCGGGGAAACCCCGCCCCTACACCTTCCCCCGAACCCCGAACTCCGAACTCCTTCCCTCCTAATGTGGGGTAAATGGAAATGCGATCGCTTGTCCTAATACATACAGAAAATTGCGGTTGTTTACGGTATAAATACTGAAATAACGGGTAAAGAAAAAATAATATTTGTAGGAAAACACAGAGATTCTATCTTTCTTCCACCAGAGGACTCCCACCACACCGTCAGGGTTACGCGGGTTCCGCCCACGCTACAGTCGCTCATGGGGAAACCCCCAAGACTGCTGCTTCATGAATCGCGGGCAAGGTTGTAGTAAAATAATATCAGTCAAATGAACCTAGTAATCAAGGCGATCGCTCACAATATAAAAATGAAAAAGACTTTTTTCCTGTGATTGGCGATCGATAATCTTCTTTAATTACAAAGCTCCCACAGTGGTAGTAATTAAAACAATTGGTGGGAGCCTAAAATTGGTGATATTTGAATCTCTGGTTTACTAATGCTCCCTACCCAAAACATTTTGTAGTAAGGGTGCCAACTCTTGATTTAAACGACCAGAGCGGACAAATTCAGCATAAGTATCTGCCTCCACCGCTAGTAACTCACTTCGTAGTTGCTCAATAGTAAATTCCCGGAGATTAGGATAGTTATTTTGTAACTTGTCAATTTTCTCTTCTACGTTCTTCAGTTCTCCTTTGATTAAAGTCTCCTGATAGCGGCAAAATTCCTCATCAATTCCCGGACGTTCATCTACACGATCAAGATATTCCAGTACCCGTTCTAGTGCTGACTGCCGTGCTACTAATTCTAAATACTCCTGACGTAGGGGCTGATCCCCCAAAAGATTTAAATTTTCCAGTAAGGGTTTAGTAGTTAATCCCTGCACTAACAAGGTAAATAAAACTACTCCAAATACCGTGGCAATTAACTCCTCTCGTTCGCCCAAAATGGTGGGAACGCTTAATGCTAGGGCAATGGATACAGAACCACGCAGGCCACCCCACCACAGTATAGTTTGTTGCGGCAAACTAATTTCCGAGTTAGCGAGTTTATTAGTCAAAAATCCCAAACCATAAACAGAAACTACCCTGGCTACCACCATCCCCCCAATGGTGACGGCAATAATTACTAAATTATCCGCCAAGATGGGAAAATGCACTTGATCCCCAATTAACAAAAAAACAATGGAGTTGACAAAGAAAGCAATAAACTCCCAAAACTCACTTACAATTACCCTGGTACGGGGATTCATGCCAATTCGGGAGCCAAAGTTACCCAAAATTAAACCAGTTGTTACCACCCCAATTACCCCAGAACCTCCCAACTCTTCAGCAATGATATAAGTTCCATAGGCTGATACCAGGGTTAAAGACTGTTCTACCAGGGGTAAATCAAATCGTTGGGTGAGGTAGGAAATACCAAAACCAATCAATCCCCCCACAGCTAAACCGATACCAACAACGGTAAAGAGTTCAATAATTACAGGTTGAAATCCTAGTTGTCTGGTTCCCAGAGGTAGTCCTACCAGGAAACTAAAAGCCACAACAGCCATGCCATCATTAAATAAGCTTTCCCCTTCCATGAGGGTTGTAAGCCGTTTATCTACCCCTAGCTCCCGGAATAAGGCGGTGACGGAAACAGGATCGGTGGCTGATAAACTAGCTCCCACTAGTAGGGCGGTAGTCAGGGGAACTGCGGCGAATTGGTTCAGTCCAATTGTCACCCCAATAATGGAAATTAAGACTCCTAGCACTGCATAGAGGCAGATAGGCAACATATCCCGCTTCAAGTTAGACCATTTTAAGTTCCATGCTGCTTCAAACAACAATGGAGGAAGGAAAATCGCCAGGATTAATTCTGGGGATAGGTTTACCAGACGGACATCTACCAGTGCCAAACCCAAACCAGCAATAACTAAAAGTAAGGTATAAGGAATTTGGCGAAACCAGCTAAATACTTGTGGTAATGTCGCCACACTCAGAGAAACTGAGAGTACCAGCAAAAATTGCTTCAGATTTGCCTCAATTGCTACTTCCGTAACAGCAGATTCTATTGCCATAACAGTATCTTTGTTTGGGTTAAATATAAGATTGTATCGCCATTAGTTTAACTCTCTTGGCATCAATACTTTATCCTTACTAAACGATATAGCCATTTAGCAGATAATATTTCTTTTGTCTAGATAAAATTCTGGTGAATACACTGAAGTCTATTAATATACCAGCAAGATTATGATTGAAAGTAAACTAGATATCAAAATTTATATATATCATCATTGTTTAAAAATATATGTTTAACAATAATTTTTTAGGTAAACTTACAAATGATTTAAAACAGATTCAGAAAGACGTGAATCATATTAATCAAACGTTTAAGAGTATCAGTAAAGACTTTGATCGGGGCAAGTTTGATATAGATAAAATTATAGAAGATATCAAAATTGGTTTTCATCACGATTTAAAAAATATATTTTTACAAATCATCAATAATCAAATCCAAGTAGATAGTCAAGAAGATATAGGTAAATTAGTCGAGCAGATTGACAACATGACAGGCAGAGATTTTGAAGATTTTTTAGCACAGTGTTTTCAAAAGCTTGGCTATTACGTGAAAATGACCCCAGCTTCTAATGATTTTGGTGCGGACTTAATTGTGCATAAAAACCTGATTAAATCCGTAGTTCAAGCGAAGAGATATAACAAGAAAGTTGGTGCATCAGCAGTACAAGAAGTGGTAAGTGCAGTTAAATATTATGGAGCCAGTGAAGGGATAGTAATTACAAACAATTATTTTACCAAAAATGCTTATAAATTAGCAAAGCCTAATAAAATAGAGCTTTGGGACAGAGAAAAATTAATCTATTTTATTATGATGACTAGAGATAGCTAAGAATTATCAAAATCTAATTTATTTTGCGGCTACTTCGTCTCTTAGGTTGAACAGGGGGAGATGGTTGTTGGGCTTTTAGTCCTTTATCGGCAGTTAAAAACTCTACGCAAAAGCCTTTTTTCTGGTAATGTTCACCTAAGATGACAATACTCCCATCGCCCATAGAAGTTCCGGCAATTGCCCATTGAGGAAATTTAGCGGCTAATTGTTTAAGTTCCTCTGCTTCCCACAGTTCGACTTGTTCGCCAAAAGCTGCCCAAGGAGATGTTTCATCAGCAGCTTTAGTCATAATTTCTTTAAAGTTTTGGGCTACATTATGATTATTGTTAGTCTGTGCAATGTGATTGCCGGTTTCTATAACTACAGCTAAAGGAAGTACAAGTACTGTAGATTGTTTGATTTCTGATTTAATTTTTTCATCGACACGTTTAAAGTCCCATTTATCATCATCAGAACCACAATTTTCCATTTTGGGAATTTGTAGCCAAACACATAAAAGTGATGTATCTATAATTAATACCTTTCTCATATAGGATTACTATTTAATTTTTGTTGGCGTAGCCTGCGCTTGCGCTTAAAACACTTAGGGTGTCCTGCCGCGCAGCGTAACGCACCATCTGGCTTTTTGGTGCGGAGTGCTGTTAGCAGAACGCACCCTACAAGTACTAAAAGTACCTAATTTTATTCAACAATCAAACCAGATTTCTATATAACTTATATCACTATTTATTCATCACGAGAAAGGCTTCTTTCAATTGCACCACTTGTTGTTAATTTACCTAAAGAAGCAGATGCAAATAATTTGGGAAAATTTTGAATATCTTCTAAAACAGTGAGTTTACTATCACCAGTTTCTACATCTCGGTGTGAAACAACTACGAATGGAATTATATCTGAGCCAAAAGCATCTAGTAAAGTTGGGTTATGGGTAGTAATTAAAATATCAATATTTCTTTTTTTTCCAATTTCACGTAGCATCCTGACTAATAATTCTGAACGGGAGGGATGGAGTCCATCATCCACATCTTCTATTACTAATTGACTACCTTCTGGACGAGTTAATAATGCTGTAAGAATAGCAAGAAATCGAAGTGTACCATCGGACATACTACGAGCATCAATTTCTGTAATTGCGCCTGGTTTCCACTCTTCTTCACAGTACAGCATGGCATCTGTGCCAAATCTACCGACTTTTTCCGCCCATACTCTTTTGATATCGCCTTCTGGTAAGTTTTTTATGTGGGTGGATATTGTTGTTTCTACTTCAGTTTTTTTTTCATCAGATAATCCCGCTAGTACTCCTGCAATATTAGATGCGTCGCTTTCAAGGCTATCAGAAAGTTGTGAATAATTTCGCATTTTTGCAGGGATGGGATTAAAAATGAAAATATTCATGAGTGCAGAAATTATATTTTCTTTCGCTTTACGAGCAGGCTTATATATAACATCGTTTTGATTTGTAGAGTTAATTTCTGATAATTGTTCTTTGTTAAATTTAATGTTTTGTAAATATTCATAACCTACAAGACTATGTTTTAAGCTACTCTGATTTTGAAAATTTGCATTTTTGATAGAAAACTCCAACGAGTCAGGTATATATTTCTCTATAGGATTATAAATTTGAATATTTTCCTTGATAACTCTAATATCTGGTCGAATCTGTTTTTTCTTTATCCCTACATTCTTTTGTTGAGTTTGTATTTGAATTGTGTAAAGATAATCTGTATTCTCATCTTCCCCTTGAATCAACGCTTTCAATGTAAACTGATTCTCCGGTTTACGTGCAACCCATTCTACACCACCTCGAATGGAAGGAAGTGTTTCATTTCCGGTTAAAGCTGTTTTAATATCTTCACCTCTGGCAATTCTCTGCAAAAAATCTAATGCTTCAACTACATTAGATTTGCCACTGGCATTAGTACCAATTAAAACAGTCAGTTGGTCAATTGGAAGTTCAGCATAGCGAAAACTTTTCCAATTTTCCAGGATGAGTTGCTTTAGCATTACTTATTCCAAAAACTCATACTAATATTTACTATTATTGCCTAAGTGTAATGGTAAAATGGGAAGCGATCGCTAGAATATTATTAGTAGCAATTTCGCCTTGGTAACAAAATATGACAGGCAAAAGAACGCGACGTAATTTCTTAACTACAACAGCTGCGATCGCAGGTGGTATTGTTGGATGTACAACCTGGCAAAATAATACTACTAGCAATGCCACACCTCCTACCCCCATGCCAGAAAGGATTTTGGGGAATACGGGTGTCAAAGTACCCATATTTGGTTTGGGCGGTGCAGGAAGAACCCCCCTATCTAAAAATGGTAGAGAAAGGGATGCTGTAGCACAAATTGAAAAAGCTCTCTCCCTGGGTATTCGTTACTTTGATACTGCGGCTAGTTATGGCCCAAGTGAAGATTATTTAGGTAAAGTTTTACCATCTCGACGTTCAAAGCTATTTTTAGCCACTAAGACTGACAAACGAGATAGGGATGGTGCTTGGCGAGAGTTAGAACGCAGCCTCAAACGCCTGAAAACAGACTACCTCGATTTATGGCAATTACATCACGTTTCTTTTAACAACGAACTAGATACTATCTTTAGTAATTCTGGTGCAATTAAAGCTATGGAAGAGGCGATACAACAAAAAATAGTTCGCTTTTCAGGTATTACCGGACACCACGAGCCAGAGGTAATTGCTGAAGGCTTGCGTCGCTACCCTTTTCATACCACCCTCATTCCCGTAAATGCAGCAGATAAATATCATCCTCGTCCGTTTCTACCTGTAGTTCTTCCCGTAGCTCGGCAAAAAAATGTGGGTGTGATTGCCATGAAAGTACCTGCCTATGGACGTTTATTTAAGCCAGGGGGATTAACAGGGATGGAACAGGCTTTGGGATACAGTATGTCTCAACCGGGGGTTCACTGTTGTATAGTGGCGGCGGAAAATGTTAAGCAATTAGAAGGTAATGTAAAAGTAGCGCGAGCATTTCAACAACTTAGTGGGAAAGAATTAGCCGCCATTGAAAAGCGCGTGGCTGGTATTTGGCAAGATAGTACATTCTTCCGTGCTTGGACATAAGTCAACTACCTACACTGACCTTCGGTGAGGGTGTAGGCTTGCAAGAATCAGCTTGCAACGAGAGAGATGACTAGCCCATGAGCCGTTACCTGATACGTACCTCCGAGCATTTCCCTAACTCGGAATAACTACAAACCGACTGATTATCGGTGCTTGACGGCAATAAAGCGGGAGGAACATCCACACCGCTTTTTGCCTCCATCAAGGACATTTTGGTGACGGTGGGCTAAGGGACTTATAACTTTACTCAAGGATTATCTCCATGCGAGTACCAGTATTAGACAAAAATTGTAAACCACTTATGCCAACAAAACCTAGTCGTGCTAGACGTTGGCTAAAAGAAGGTAGAGCCAAGATTGTACATAATGACCTCAATGTTTTCTGTATTCAACTATTGGTAGAGCCATCTGGTTACCAGACTCAACCAATAGCTTTGGGATTAGACCCTGGTAAAAAGTTTACTGGCGTTGGGGTGCAATCTGCCAAATTCACATTATTTATGGCACATCTAATATTGCCATTTTCTGATGTCACGAAAAAGATGTCGGGTCGGTTAATTCTGCGACGTGCTAGACGAGGTAGACGGATAAATCGCAAAGTGGCATTCAACAAAAGAGCGCATCGCCAAAAACGGTTTAATAACCGCAAACAAGGCAAGTTGCCACCCAGTATTCGGGCTAATAAAGAACTGGAATTGCGAGTTACCAAAGAACTAGTAAAACTATTCCCCGTAACTCAAATCACCTACGAATATATTAAGGCTAAAGGAGATAAAGGATTTAGTCCAGTAATGGTTGGTCAAAAAGTGATGTTGCAATGGTTAGAAGAAATAGCCCCAACAAACAAACAAGAAGGCTGGCAAACTTCGATTCTAAGACAACAACTAGGTTTGGCTAAGGATAAGAAAGATAAATCCAGACAAAGCCCTGAAACTCACGCTCATGATGGAATCGCGTTGGCTGCAAGTAATTTTATGCGGTTCGAGAAATTCCATACTGTAAACACTCATGGGCATCGCTGGGTTGGTGAAGTTGTAACTACTCCTGCCCCATTCTGTGTGATAGCGCGTCTAAGAGTGTTTCGTCGTCAACTTCATTTTGAGAACCCAGTCAAAGACACACCAGGCAATAGAAAGCGTAAGGGTGGAACAGTCACACCATTCGGTTTACGCTCTGGTGACTTGGTAAAAGCAGAAAAAGCCGGAAAAGTTTATATCGGTTGGATTGGTGGTTACACCCAAACAACCAAAACCAAGAAAGTTTCAGTCTATGACCACAATTGGCGCAGACTAGGACAATTCAGCCCATCCAAGGTGCAATTAATCAAACGGAGTACAAGATTATGCGTTGCACCTCTTTGAGATTGTTTGATTTGTCGCTGCCCTCCTCCCTCTCTTACCGTAGGTAAGAATTGGTCACAGGACGCAACAAATCAAACCCGCAATTCCTGAGGCAGTGCGTTGGGCGGGTTCCCCGACTTGTAGCAACTGCCGTCCCAACACCGAATCGAAGATTACGGTGTGGGACTCCTTGCGGGACTAGTTGAAATATGTGTGCCAGTTTACTCTATTTTGTGACGCTTGCGTAAGTCCTATTATTAGGGCTAACTCTTTGTTGAGGCCACTTCCATGCATACCAAACAATTAGTGAAAGAAATACAATTTCTACAACACTATAATATAAATAATAAGCCCATGTTCCTGGCATCAGCATCGTAGTGATAACAATACCAATATGAACTATCCCTAATATGATGTTTATATAACGATTTATTTTAGATTTCAATATCAGGGACAAGAAAACCATAATAGCCGGAATCGACATTAATATTGCACTTCCCAATAAAAATGCTTGATTTATTTTAAAAACTGATACTTGTCCAGCCATTATTTGCTCTATAATTCCTGGCTTAAACAATGAACAAATATCTGCATATAAATAACAAAACATTGTAGCTGCCCATAATGCTGCAAGTTTTATCTTCACGTTTATCTTCACATCTTCTAACATTTTTTTGTCTCCATTTAAGAGGGTCTAAAAATTAAAAAATCAAAAGAAAATCCCCATATTTAAAACAAGGGGATTTAAGGCGGACAGATTATTACTTCGCACTATGTGTCTCGTAGACAGGTAGTAACTTCTCGGAGAGTAATAAATGTTTGTTTTCTTTCCCATGAATAAATATAGGGACTTCAGACTGTTTGATTTTGAACTTTTACCTTGTTTGGTAAACCCAATTTAGCGAATTGATGTTTTGCCCAAAGCATGATTCAAATTATTACTATACAGTACCTTCCCGATTCATTTTTTCTTCTTGTTTGAGTATGACCCATATAGCATGAATAGAACCCGGTAGCCAACCAAAAAGGGTAAGCAAAATATTAATGAGCAAAGTTGAACTAATTCCCGTTGTTAAGAAAACACCAAGGGGAGGTATGACAAAAGCAATAATTAAACGCAGCAATAATTTCATCACTTAACTCCATTTTGTTTGTTCAGCATTAAGCATCTGTATTGTCACTGAGACTCATTTCTTTGTCTGCGAAGTATTGACTAATAAAAGTATTAGCTAAAGACAGAACAATGGGTCCAAAAATAAAAGCCAAAAATCCTTTGACTAGAAATCCTGGCACTAACACAGAAGCTAGCCAAAAACAAAAACCATTGACTATTAAAGAAAAAGCTCCCAAAGTTAACAAAGTTATTGGCAAAGACAGAATAAATAATATTGGCTTCACTGATGCGTTAATTAAGCCAATCACCACTGCTGCCAGCAAAGCTGCTGGAAAGTTAGCAATATCGACATTGGGAACAACTAAATCTACTATCAGGAGGCTGAGGGCTGTGCCTAGCCATGTAAGCAAAGTTCTCTTCATAGATAAAGGTTAGATAAAGTTATACCTCTATGGTCGGCATTTTATTTACCTTTAACCTCTCTATCAAGGTAGATTTATCTGGGGATTTATCTATATTTTAAGGATTATTTAATTATTTGTGTTCTCTCTCTATGGGATATATTTGAATTCAGCCACACCAACATACTGATTTGACGCTCTCCCCACGGTAAAATCTCACAACCTGCGGATCTGAAAATGCGGGGGTGACTAACTCCTCAAGGGCGCACGCAATGCGCCCCTACTGCGGCTCCCACACCTAAGCTGTCAACCATCAACTAACAACTAACAACTAACAACTATCAACTATTTTCAAGATAGCCCCCCACGGTAAAATCCCACAACCTACGGATCTGAAAATGCGGGGGTGGCTAACTCCTCAAGGGCGCACGCAATGCGCCCCTACGGCAGCTCCCACACCTAAGCTGTCAACCATCAACTAACAACTAACAACTAACAACTAACAACTATCAACTATCAACTATTTTCAAGATAGCCCCCCACGGTAAAATCCCACAACCTACGGATCTGAAAATGCGGGGGTGACTAACTCCTCAAGTTAGCACGTAATGCGCCCCTACTGCAGCTCCCACACCTAAGCTGTCAACCATCAACTAACAACTAACAACTATCAACTATTTTCAAGCTAGATATCAAGAGGGAAAAGATGACGATCCCTTCATTCTGGCTTCTCTATTTGTCCTAACCTGTAACTGTAGGGTTGTGTTGTCTACCTGCCTCAAGCTCTCCAGAAGCCAAAACTTTAATTTTGACCAAAAAAGTTAGATAATAAAACATCTATAGCTATCAAGATGTATCAATAATCTGCGCCAGAATGTATATTTTAGGCACATTAGACTCTTGATATCTATTGTTCTGGGATAGAGTTATCAGGCAAATACAATAGATGAGCGAGTATAACAGACTTAGAAGCTCAGGCTTCAAGTCTGCAACTTCACTTGTGGAATCATCCAAAAACCTTAAATATCAACTTTGTTAATCCCTTGTAGTGATAATGCTGGTAAAAAATAATATGAGTTCAGTTTTCCAAGTAGGCAATCGTACAGTTGGTACCGACGAAATATTTTCCCTCTTGAAGCAGTATGGAATGCTACCCCAGTTAGTCAAAGAAATAATTATTGAAGATGCGATCGCTAATATTACTCTATCACCAGAAGAAAATAACAAGGCATATCAGCAATTTTACCAAGGAAACCAACTTTCCTCTGAGGCAGATTTAGCAGCATGGTTGGCGGCTCGTAATTTATCCCGCGAAAACTTGGAATATATAGTCACCCGTAACCCCAAATTAGAACAATTCAAACAAGATACTTGGGGTAAAAAACTAGAGTCTTACTTTATTCAACGGAAATCAAAATTAGATAAAGTTCTCTATTCCCTAATTCGCGTGAACGATATTGGCATCGCCCAAGAACTCTATTTTCGCATTCAGGAAGGGGAACAATCCTTTGATGCCATCGCTAGGGAGTATTCTCAGGGACAGGAAGCCAATACAGGGGGATTACTCGGTCCTGTGGAAATATCTGTCCCCCATCCTGTTTTAGCTAATCTTCTTACCTCTAATCCACCTGGTAAGCTGTTACCACCAACTCGTGTAGGGGAGTGGATTGTACTTGTTAGATTAGAAAAACTTCTGCCTGCACAGTTAGATGAACCCATGAAGCAAAGATTACTCAATGAATTGATGGAAAATTGGCTGCAAAACCAGTTAAAAGAGTTTTTTGCTAAAGAAGCTGGGAGCACTGCGATTGAAAACTAGGCAGCAAAATAATTATTTTTCTTGACTAATTTAATAAATGTTCCCATCATTGGTCTTAAGCAAATTTACGGATCTCAGATGGTTTAATCCCTAGATATAACATGGGTAAACCATTATTTTCAATCATGGTTTGAGCCAGGATGTACTACTTGCTGTAGTTGATTAATTATGGAATGTTCGCGGACTATATATGACTCTGCTCTGCTCAATCAGATTGGTTCACATGTTTGCCAAACAATTATTTTTATTCAAGAGCAGCAGCCAGAGTTACTAATTGAAAAATACAGGAATATTCCCTGGCATAGCAGTCGCAATCAATTAAATTTGAAGGCCAAATTAATCAAGGTACTCAGCGAAGCTTCAGATTGGCAGACCTTACTCAAACAACTGAGAAGATTATTAAAAGCTCTATTAATTAGTGAGTCTTTTGATTCTCCCATATTAGTTACTTTATTAGCAAAAATTAATCGCCTCAATCCTCACAAGGAAGATAAATTGAATTCTTCAACAGCCCTTAATAATGGCTACGATCATGTTCCAGATAAAATGGATCATGATTACCAGTCATTGGTATCTATTTCCCGTATTAGTTCTGGAGTGCAATCCAGAATAGCTATTTTGCTGTTAGATGCGGAAAATTTACAGCTGAATCTAGAAACCGAACAGTTTCTCAGTCAAGTTAGTAATTTTCCATTGCAAGTCAAAATTGCCTTTGCTAATTGGCAAGCTATGGGCAAAAAAGATAATGAATTTCATCAGCGAGGCTACGATTTGATTCATGTACCGGCGGGAAAAGATAATGCTGATGGCAAAATGATTGCTTTTGGAGCATCGATTCAAGAGCATTATCCCCAGGTTCAAGAAGTATTTGTTTGCTCTTGCGATCGCGTTATGATTAACTTATGTAACCATCTACAAAAAAATGGCATCGTAGTCTATCAGGTTAGTCAAAAAGGTAGCAATATAGAAGTATTGAATACTCAAAATAATCAGGTACAAGTGCATACAATTGTGCCTTCCCTGGAAAAATTTTTGCATCAAATCAAAGAAATAATCACAGCAGAAGCAACTCGAACTGCCAATCAATGGGTCAAACTATCTAGAATATCTAAGTTATTTTATCAAAAGTCTCGTCTTGACATAAATCAGGTAGTATCCCATCATATCCCTGGTAAAACAGCTAAGGTTTTTTTTGAGGAAACTGCTGATTTTGCATTACATAAAGTTCCAGAAGATAGTAACATCTATGTAGCTTTGTTTAAAATGCCCCATAGCTCTAAAATTAAGTTCAAAAATAAATCAGATTTAGAAAAAGCATTAGCAAAAATTGTTAATACTTTAGTTACGAAAACAAGTAAAAATTATATCCCCATTGAAACCTTAAGTAGCAAATTTAACCAACAGCATGGTCAACCTGTGAGCAAGGTAATGGAAAGGTTGAATTTGGATGCCAATTTCCTTGGCTTTCTCCATTCTTGTAATTCTTTTATATTAGAGAAAGTGAGCGATCGCTGGCAAGTCACCCTCAAGTAATAAGTAGTCAGCGTAAATAATTATCGTTTGGATAAGGCAGGGGGCAGGGAGCAGGAGGACAAAAGGACAAATTTCTCTTTATTACTTATTACTTCATCACCCCATCACCCTATCACCCCATCACCCCATCACTCCCTCACTCCTCTCAAGCTCCTACCGCTTCCTTGGCTGCATATAATACCTCAACATTAATATCCTTCACTCCCCTTTCCCTGGCAAATTTCTCGGTATTACGCTTGACTTTACCGCGAACAAAACCGGGAATCTTATTCAATTCAGCTAAACCATCCTTTGTCCAATTTAAGTCAGATGTAGCGGAAATACCCTTGGTAATTACTTCCTTGGTATCATGTCCGCCAAATATTTCTAACAGATGGTCTTCCATACCCAAGGTAAAGGAATTGTACACCAAATCTACTAATTGGTTTGTCCCTTCATAACCCATGAATGGTTTGTAACCAATGGGGAAATCTTGGATGTGGATGGGTGCAGCAATCACACCACAGGGAATATTCAAGCGCTTACCAACATGACGCTCCATTTGGGTACCGAAAATCGCCGCAGGTTCCACACGAGCGATCGCATCTCCAATTGCCCCATGATCGTCGGTTATAATTACTTCATCACAATAATCCTTTACCTGTTCCTGGAACCAGTCAGCATCATACTTGCAGTAGGTTCCCGCCCAAACTACGTGAATGCCCATTTCCCGTGTCAAAATTTTGGTCATGGCGGCTGCATGGGTGTTGTCACCAAATACCACTGCTTTCTTCCCAGTTAGGTTTTGACAGTCGATGGAACGGGAAAACCAAGCCGCTTGGGATACATGTAGGGTTTGCTCTTCAATGAAATCTTCATAGTCTACATCCGCCCCTTGGGCATTAATTACCTGCTGAATTTTACGGATACAGCGAGCAGTTTCCACTACACCCATTGGAGTAATATCCACGTAGGGCATACCAAACTCTGCTTCTAGGTACTTAGCCGTCATCAAGCCCAATTCCCGGTAGGGACAGAGATTAAACCAAGCCCGTGGTAGGTTCTTTAACTCATGCACCGATGCACCTTCCGGGATGACTGCATTTACCTCAATGCCCAAATCACCCATGAGTTTCTTCAACTCCGTGGAGTCATGTTGGTTGTGGAAACCCAAGGTAGAAATGCCAATAATATTGACAGAAGGCTTGGCTGTTTTCCCTTGGGGAAGTTCTCCCTTTTTCCGGGCTTTATTGATGTAAAATTGAACAATCTGATCCAAAGTGCGATCGCCTGCTTGTAATTCATTCACCCGGTAGTGGTTAACATCAGCCAACAGCACATCCCCTTGACAATCCATTTGTGCCCGTTCCACAAAGTTGGCTAGGTCTTCCTGTAAAATACTGGAGGTGCAAGTAGGGGTTAATACAATTAAGTCTGGTGTTTCTTCTGCGTCCTTACGGGTAATATTATCTACAACCTTTTCTTGAGAACCCCTTGCTAAAACATGGCGATCGACTACACTAGCAGTTACGGGGGTAAAATTGCGTTCCCGCTCCAACATTGAGCGCATCACATTAAAATAATCATCCCCCAAGGGTGCGTGCATAATCGCATGGACATTTTTAAACGAACTGGCAACTCTTAGGGTACCAATGTGAGCTGGTCCTGCATACATCCAGTAAGCTAACTTCATGTAAATTTTCTCCCTATTCCTAGCAGTGAATGATGTCCGATAAGATTTGGACTATAAATGCCTTTATTTTGTTATCGCTTTTGATTTTCCCAAAACTGCTAGGAATGATGCACTGTAGTTAATAGAAGTTGACTTTATGGTGAATTTTTATGAAGAAATGAAACTAGAATTAATTGAATGTGTTGTCCCAGGAGTGATTTTTGGGGCACTGCCTAGGCTGTTGACTTTGTGACTTTTTTGAGGGTAAATGTTCATCCCACATCTGTGACAAGACTTGTTCCTTGACTCTGGCAAGGAACACAGGGCTGGAGGCGGAGCCTCCAAATCGAGGCAGAGCCTTGGTACGAGAGTGACACAAAAAACCTATGAACAACAATCATGAAAATTCCATCAAATAGCAGCAATATTACGGTGACATTGAAGCGGCTCGTTGCTCTTTTGGAAGAGGATGAGACGGATGAGTATGGAATTTTACAACCGAGCCAATCCGCCTTTAAGTTAGCGATGCGATTGGTTGTAGATGCTTATGAAGCAATGGGCGATCGCTTTCCCAGGGCTTCGGCTTCGACAGATGAGCAAGGCAGCATTCGACTAACATGGAGTAAACAGTCGCCTGAATGTGAAGTTAGATTGGTTTGCCCAGCCTCAGCCGAGGAACAGCCTTATTTATACCATGAACTGGGAGATAATTACGCCGTCGAACCAGATGTGACAGCATCCATATTAGTGCAGTGGTTGGAGTGGCTAACCCAAGCATGACCGAATTTGAGCCATTACCAGAAGATGCAGTTGTTTATCGGACACTGCTGAATTGAAGTATGAAATTGAAAAATGAGGTACTTAAAACTCTTACTCTCTGCGCCTGGAGCGACTCTGCGTGAGATAAATTCATACCTGAATTCAGCAACGCCGTTTATCGGATACTGCTGCGTAAGCAGTGGATCGATGAAGACACAGGTCGCGTAAAAACAGATGCTTATTTACTGCGTTCCTGGTTGATATACTCTTGAGCATCAAACCCATGCCAAATTTCTCTTCCTAATCCCTCTAGCGACATAATATTATGGCTGGACTTGACACGAATACGGCGACGAACCATTACAGCCAAATCTTCTAACAAGCGAAGTTGCTCGTCTGGGGTAAGATTCTCAACTTGGCGGCGAATGTCTTGATATGTAGCCATGTTCTTTACTCAATGCTTCTATTGGCAATCATGCCACATTGCTCACAGTTCCAAAAGTATTGTGGGAGCATCTCACCTTATAGTAGTATTTTTGGTGCTTTTGATAAAAGCGAGCCTCATTGGAGTGCTTGGTTTTTCCTGCAAACATCGCCCCAAACGCGCTCATGTCGGAAATTTGTGGAGTATGATGTTTTACCCGAATTTCGCTAGTATATATCCCACATTCCGCAGGTATACATTCATCAAGCAGGATTCGCATACGCCGTTAACATTTCCTTGGCTAATTCAAGAGCTGCGATTGCCTGTTCTCGACTAACGCTGGGGAAATGGTCTAGAAATACCTCTAATGAATCACCAGCTTCTAGATAATCAAGTAAGGTTCTCATTGGCACACGAGTACCAACAAAAACAGGGGTTCCTCCTAGAATGTCAGGATCGCTATGCACAACGCGGGGTGTTAATGCCATAACAGATACAGCCAAATGGCTACCAGTTCTTACAGAGATTGTATCCTAAAGTTATTTGGTAGTTTCGGATTTTTGTCATCCAAGGGCTGCATTGCAGTCGCTAAAAAATTGTTCCTATTCTGAATCCAAAGTTTTAGGCAATGGTAGAGCCTTGTTTACCATTGCCATATTTCCGCAGAAATCTGATTAGTGGAACTGAGGAGTATGTCTAATCAAATTCATAAACTCCTCACGGGTACGGGAATCATCTGCAAATACACCCCGCATTGCACTAGTAACAGTCCAAGAACCGGGTTTTTGCACACCACGCATCACCATACACATATGACTAGCTTCCACAACCACCGCAACCCCTTGGGGTTTCAACAAACCTTGGAGTGCATCAGCGATTTGTAAAGTCAATCTTTCCTGTACTTGCAAACGTCGCGCATACATTTCACAAATACGGGCAATTTTTGATAATCCAATCACTTTCCCATTCGGAATATAAGCCACATGAGCGCGACCAATTATTGGTAAAATATGGTGTTCGCAGGAGCTAAAAATATCAATATCCCGCACTAAAACCATCTCGTCAGCATTTTCTGTAAAGACTGCACCATTTAATAGTTCATCCAAAGATTCGTGATATCCCTTGGTGAGAAACTGTAAAGCTTTCATCACCCTTTTGGGAGTATCTTTTAATCCTTCCCTATCTGGATCTTCCCCTAATCCTAGCAACAAAGTTCGTACAGCTTGCATCATTTCTGCTTCTGTAACTTGTGGCTTTTGTTGAGTAGATTGAGATGCAATAATTTTTTCGGCAGAATCGAGTTCTGGACGAAATGATAAAGTCATTGTATTGTTCTGATAGTTGTTGATGGTTAGTGACTATGATTATTCACAAGTCACTAACTTTTTCTTAATACTTCTTCATCATACCAAACATTGATTTAAAAGAGAATGAATATCATTTTTTTCCAGATTTCTGCCAATGAAGACTAGCTGATTTTTTGGTGTAGTTGACCATTCTTCCCCATCTATGTGATAGCGGGGACCACTGAGTTGAAATATATGGCGTAATTCACTATCACTAAACCACAGGATACCCTTTGCTCGGAATACATTTTCTGGCATTTGCTCATTCAAGAATGTCTCAAATTTGTAGACATCAAAAGGTTTATCACTCTGGTAAGAAATAGAAACAAAGCCATCATTTTCTAAGTGGTGGGAATGATGGTGATGATGTTCGTGTTCGTGTTCGTGTTCGTGATGATGGTGGTGATGATGTTCGTGCTCGTGTTCGTGTTCGTGATGATGGTGGTGGTGATGCTCATCTTCCTCCATCAAGGAAGCATATTCGTCTTTTTGTACTAAATCTACATCGAGAATTAATGGTAAAGCTACCTGACCATAGGTAGTATGTAAAATCTTCGCGCTTGCTTTTGTTTCCTTGATAAAACTTTCTAATTCTGCTAATTTTTCTGGAGTCGCTAAGTCAGTTTTATTCAGCAGAATAATATCACCATAAGTAATCTGTTTTAAAGCTGCTTCACTTTGAAAGTGTTCTCTATTAAAGGCTTCCGCATCAACAACAGTGAGAATAGAATCAAGAGAGGTTAAGTCCCGCAATTCTGTCCCTAAAAAGGTTAAGACAATAGGTAATGGATCGGCTACACCAGTGGTTTCGATGACCATATAATCCACGCGATCGTCTCTTTCTAAAACTCGATAAACAGCATCAACTAATCCATCATTGATAGTACAGCAAATACAGCCGTTACTTAATTCCATCATGTCTTCATCCGTGGAGATTAGTAACTGACTATCAATATTAATATCCCCAAATTCATTTACCAAGACAGCGACTTTTAAATCCTGTTTGTTATGTAGAATTTGATTGAGTAATGTGGTTTTTCCACTCCCTAAAAAACCTGTAATTATAGTAACAGGCATTCCCCGCTTGGGAATATTAGGAATAATATCAGATTGGGGTGTAGTGACTTGAGCCATGATTTTTAATTTTTCCTTTGTGAATATAGTAATAATTGATTCTCAACTAGCTTACTTATTTAATAATTGAGAAATGTCTGCATATTCAATCTCAGTCAGACTTTTATGAATTTTGTACTGTTGTATGGGATTGTCCATCACATTAATTACAGTTTCCACAGGTGGACAACCGGGAATGTCATTGCCAGCGCAACGAAGTGAAGCGTAAAGCCTACGGCATAGCTCCGCGAACGTCGTTCCTCCTCGCAATGACGTACAAAAAAGTGGGATGCTCCCCAACCAGGTTCAGTACACTGTAATTGACTGAGAGAGATGGGAATTTCTTGATTAATTTCCAAAGCTTGATAAACCCATTGCTTAATTTGCTGAATTTGTTGTGAATTACTTGGTTGAGATTGTTTGCCAAACTTAAAATTCATATCACTTCACTAAACCTGAAATTATGGTTTTAGATGCGATCGCAGTTTATAAACGACTGACGACTTCATTTACAGATAGTGTTCCTAAATCCACCGCTTCCCTGGCGTTGCATCATTGTGGGATGATAATCAAATTTGCATAAACTGAAACTATTGATAAATAAGGAAAAAATTTTGGTTATTCAGTAATTAGGACAACTATTTGGTAACAAAGGCTGTATATTTACCTCCCAAACCTTCTACAATTGTTTGGGTGTTTGCAATCAACATTCTCTGATAAGTATCTGCTTCTGAGCCAGATTCTCCTAACCCGTCAGCATAAATTTCTCTTTGTGAAACCTTAACATTAGCTTCTTGAGCAACTCTCTTAATTAACTTAGGATTCTGAGCATTTTCTGCAAAAATTGTCGGTACATTTTTCTGTTTTATTTCCTTAACTAATTGACCTACTTTTGCAGCACTTGGTTGCTCATCTGTACTTAAACCTTCTAATGCACCAGCGAATTTTAAGCCATAAGCTTGAACATAATAACCTAGTGCATCATGGGTAGTTACTAACTGGCGTTGCTTTGTTGGAATCGTATTAATTTGATTATCGATCCAACTATCTATTTGTTGTAACTCTTGGGTAATTTTCTGGGCATTATTAGTGTATAACTGGGCATTTTCGGGAGATTTACTTTCTAAATTACTCCGAATTACTTTTACCATGTTTATCCCATTTTGGGCATTATGCCATACATGGGGATCTGGTGCTTTTTCCGCTTTTTCACTATGCTTCTCTTCTTTCTCCCCATGGTGATGATGGTGATGTTCTTCAGTAATAATTGGTTTAGGAACTGCTAATTCATGGACTGCAACTTTTGTCGGTGTTTTACTGGCTTGAACTAACTTGATAATACCGGGTTCAAAATCATACCCACCATAAAGAATCAGATTGGCTGTTTCAATATCTTGGCGATCGCTCGGTTTTGGTTTGTAAGTATGGGGGTCTTCTCCCGCAGCCACTAAGCATTTAAGATTGACAGTATCCGCAGCTATTTGTTTGGTTAGATCGCACAATACACTAGTAGTCGCTACCACTAAAGGTCGATTTTCTGATGAGCGATCGCTAGTTGTAACCGCAGTATTATTTGTAGATGCATTACTGTTAGAATTAGATTCTGGTACGGAATTACAACCAATTAACCCCATCCCCAATATCAATGCTGCAATGGCATTTAAGCGTATATTCCGGGACATAGTTTTAGCGATATAATTTTGATAACAATAATCATTATCATACAGTATGGTGTTAGAGGTGGAGAATTTAAATGTCAGTTATCGCGGGACAACAGCCTTAGAAAAGGTGAGTTTCTCTGCTTCTCCTGGAGAAATGGTGGGGGTTATTGGTCCCAATGGAGGGGGAAAAAGTACCTTGGTGAAGGCAATACTGGGTTTGGTACCCATAGGGAGTGGAAGAGTCAAATTCCGCAATCGCGCCATCAAAAAACAGTTGTGTTCCGTGGCTTATGTACCCCAGAGAACGCAAATTGACTGGGATTACCCAATTACGGTGTGGAATGTGGTGATGATGGCTCGGACTTTACATACGAGGTGGTTGAGGAAACCCAGTCGAGAATCTCACCAAATTGTGAAATCAGCTTTGGAGCGGGTGGGGATGTTAAAGTGGCGTTCTCGTCAAATTGGCGAACTTTCTGGAGGACAACAACAGAGGGTATTTTTAGCCAGAGCTTTAGCACAGCAAGCAGAATTATTTCTTTTTGATGAGCCATTTTCTGGGGTTGATAAAGCCACAGAATCTGTGATGTATGATGTTTTTGCAGAACTGAAGCAAAATGGCAAACTTCTCATGGTAATCACCCATGATTTAGGTGTAAATTTAACCAAATGTGATTCTTTATTATTACTAAATAAGCAAATTATTGCTAATGGTTCTTTTAAACAAGTAATTACCGCCGAAAATATCCAAACAGCTTATGGAGGTAGTGTTTTGTTATTCACAGGAGAGGAAGTACAATCATGCTGAATTGGTTATTAGAACCTCTAAGTTTTGGATTTATACGTGAAGCGATTTTAGTTGCGGTTTTATTGGGTATTCTTTGTTCCGTCACTGGTTCTTATTTAATAGTCCAACGCATGGGAATATTAAGTGATGTAATTGCCCATGCTGTGTTACCAGGACTAGCAATTGCTTTTTTTATGGGTATTGATATCTTTTTAGGCGCTTTTATCTCTGGAACTTTTAGTACTTTTGTCATTGCTTGGATTGAATCTCAATCCCGAATTAAAGTTGATGCGGCGATGGCTTTGGTTTTCTCTGGTTTCCTTGCTTTAGGTATTATGTTAATTACGGTACTAAAAAGTAAATTAGACTTGCATCATTTTTTGTTTGGAGATATTTTAGGGGTGACTACATCTGATGTTATCCGCACTTTAATAATTACAATTATCATTTTGTTTTTGGTAAGGGTATTTTACAAGGAATTATTATTTTACACCTTCGACCCCATAGGTGCTCAAGTTATTGGCCTACCAGTAAATTTAATTCATTTTGGATTAACCGCAGCAATTACTCTGACAATTATTGCCAGTATGCAATCTGTGGGAGTTGTATTAGTAGTTTCTCTCTTAATCGGACCAGGAATTACTGCTTATCTATTAGTTAAAGAACTACATGAAATGATGATTTTAGGCTCTGTATTCGGGGTAATTAGTAGTATTAGTGGTTTATATATTAGCTATTATTTAAACGTCCCTTCCGGTGCTGCTATTGTTTTAGTTATTTCTGGAATCTTCCTGTTAACATTACTCTTTAGTCCCTCCCAAGGTATTTTTACCCGTCCAGGGGGAATTGCTCATCGCTCTGCCAAGGTTTTACAGCAATTGCAACGAGGAAAATAGCATATTCACAAAAAGCAGGAGGTGGCGATCGCTCAATCCCAATGCTAATATGATAACGATTATCGTTCTTGCACAGGAATGGCTAGTAAAGTAGATTTAGCAATTATTGGTGCTGGTCCCCAGGCTCTAACCTTAGTTACCCATTTATTGCAGAAACGGCAGAAAATACGCTCAAAAATAGCGGTATTTGACCCTAGTGGTAGATGGTTGAGTCAATGGAAACAGCAATTTGCAGCTTTGGGAATACCACATTTACGCTCCCCTGCGGTTCATCATCCAGACCCTAATCCCTTTGCTTTGCGGAAGTTTGCGGAATCTCGTCCCCATGAATTGTTCCCTCCCTACGATTTACCAGGAACCCAGTTATTTGATGATTTTTGTGAGGATGTGATTCGTCGCTGGGATTTAGAAAACGCGGTGACAGCAGGGGAAATAACTCGTATTCAACCATTACCCCATTCTTTCCGTCCCCGGTTGGGTTTGTGGTTGAAGGATGGGAAATCAATCATTGCCCGACGGGTGGTGTTAGCAACTGGTAGCAGTCAAACCCAAATACCGGATTGGGTGAGTCAGATTCAGGCATCCTATCCCCAAGATAGATTATGTCATTCCCAATTAATAGATTTACGGAAATTGCAATTGGCTGGGGAAAGGATATTAATTGTGGGAGGGGGGTTAACAAGTGGACATTTAGCCATGGGTGCTTTATCTCGTATGGCTAAAGTTGACATATTTATCAGACGACAATTGCAAGAAAAAATATTTGATGCGGAACCGGGTTGGTTGGGGCCAAAATATTTGAAAGGGTTTTTTGCAGAATCTGATTTTCAACAGCGATGGAAGATGATTCAGTCAGCAAGAAATGGTGGTTCTATGACTCCTGCAATGGGGATGCAGTTAAGGAGGGAAGTACGTCAGGGTAAGGTAAGAATTTATGAAAATACTCAAGTAGTTAAGGCTGAGTGGTTGGGAAATTACTGGTTAATCAGGACAACTGGTGGGGAAGAGTATGAATATGACAGGATTTGGTTATCCACGGGAACCCGCTTTGATGTGCATTCTCAACCCCTGTTAGAGGAGGTTTTACAAGCCTACCCAATCCCTGTGATCAACGGCTTACCTGTTTTGGATAATCATTTGTGTTGGCGTGGTTGTCCCTTGTTTATTATGGGTGGATTAGCAGCTTTACAAATTGGACCAACAGCCAGAAATTTATCTGGTGCGAGAATGGCTAGTGAGAAGCTAGAAAAGGCGATTATTAAATCTAACGTTGCTCCTTATCAAGCTAAAATTGCTTGAAATCGGGAAAAGCTCACTAGTTTCAACTTAAGGTCAAACCCTTATCCCGCAAGGAAATTTATTTCATGGTGGATGAGAAAGCTGACCGAACAAGGCAAAAGTAAAAAGTAAAAAGGCAAAAGTAAAGAAAAAGAAAAATGGTCACCAAGCCCCTAAATTTATTTATGGAACGGAGTAAAAACATTTGTTTCGATACAGGTAGTGCAAGAAACAATACGTC
>JASJDS010000058.1 GCA_030065055.1 Calothrix sp. MO_192.B10 | reverse complement strand
GGTTCTCCCATCGAGGAGATAAAGGTCGCAAGACCACCAGATGCTGTGTAAGACCAGATTAAACACGAGTTTAACGAGGCAACGGCGGATGAGACGGGAAGCCTACTGTGTACACGAAGTGTCACTGTAGGTACTTCACATTCAGCATTCCCACAAATGTAGACGCTGCGCGTCTACACTCCCTCGCTCCCTCACTCCATCGCTCCCTCACTCCCTCACTCCCTCACTCCCTCACTCCATCACTCCCTCACTCCTCCATAAAAAATTCCCGCATTATGCATTCTTTGAATTGCTTCTTGCATTCTCGCTTCCGGAATTGTCAAAGCGATGCGGAAAAACCCTTCCCCCTGGCTCCCATAACCATTACCGGGCGGAACAATAATGCCACATTTATCTAATAGTAAACTGGTAAATTCTCTGGATGTATACCCTTTAGGAACGGGAACCCAAACGTAAAGAGTAGCCTGGGGTGGCTGAATTGACCAACCAAGGGATTGTAGTCCTCGGACAATCACATCTCGACGACTTTGGTAGATGGACACCAGAGACTGCAACTGTGCTTCACTGGTAGAAAAAGCTGCGATCGCAGCTTTTTGAATGGCTTTAAATACTCCAGAATCTACATTAGTTTTGACTTGAGATAGCCCCTTTATCCCCGTAGAATTACCGACAACAAAACCCATTCGCCACCCCGTCATATTGTAAGATTTGGATAAACTATGAAATTCAATGGCAATGTCCTTAGCTCCAGGAATTTGCAGAACGCTCGGTGGTTTGTAGCCATCGTATGCCATTTCTGAGTAGGCATGATCATGACACAGTAAAATATCATAGTGTCGGCAAAAGGCTACTAATTCAGCAAAAAAATCAAGGGTTGCCACCGCTCCTGTAGGATTATTGGGATAATTAATCCACAATAGTTTTGTTTTTTGGGCTATTTCCTCAGGGATATTACGAATGTCTGGTAAAAAATTCTTTTCTGCCTTTAGGGGCATCGTATAGGGTTGTCCCCCTGCAAAAATTGTAGAGGTGCGATACACAGGATAGCCAGGATCGGGGATTAAGGTATAGTCTCCAGGCTCTACAAAGGCTAAAAAAGTATTATGAATTGATTCCTTAGAACCAATTGAAGAGATAATCTCTGTAGCAGGATCTAAACCAATAACTCCAAAACGACGTTCCATCCACTTAGCTGTTGCCTTGCGAAACTCATCCATTCCTTGATAGGGAGGATAGTTGTGTGTAGAACCATCGTCGATCGCTTCATGCATTGCCTGTAATATATGAGCAGGAGTCGGTTTGTCCGGATCTCCCACTCCCAAGTTAATAATATCTACCCCTTTAGCTATTAACTCATCTCGTTTACGGTTAATTTCTGCAAATAGATAGGGAGGAATTTTTTCTAGGCGTTGAGCAAACTGCATGGCGATTGAATACTAACAGATGCGAACTGTGGAGGCATACTAGCTCAGTTTACGCCAAGCTCGGGACAGAAATATTTAATTATGCCAAAAAAGAGTCGATCTAAAATAAATAATCGACTCTATAAATGTAAATTATTACACATTTCACGCGTATGTATGTAAAACCAGGATAAGGGATTAAAAGACAGTGTTAATGGGTGTTCTAGATTTTTGAATGCCAACAATAATATGCCAATTAAGGGAGAAATAACTTATACAATAAGAGGTTATTAGTAGAGATGTATATTACAAACTAGAAATAAGTAGCTTTGATTACACTATTACAGGTCGGCGGAAATAAACCAATCATTTACAAAACGTCAAAGCAAGAGTTCACAATAGTTTTTACTTTTTACTTTGGTGATGTCATATTGCCATCTTGAGAAAAAGCGATGACCATTCAATGATTAAATACTGGGAACCAACTTAATCCGACCCGCGTCCATTTCTGACATCAATAGCTCCAAAGCTTCGTAATCAATATCAGAAATGTAACCCTTTTCCGTTAGTTCCCAGTTAATTTCATTCTCAATTTCAGGAGTTAATTGTTTAATGTCAAGCGCTCTTTCGACTAGTTGGCGAATAGGGTACTCGGTTCTCATAAGGTGATGCTAACTGTATTTTGGCAATAATTATACCAAGTTACCATTAGTATCAGGAGTGATCGAGACAACAAAATTTATGTGATATAAATCACGGTCTAAGTAAAAATAAGGTCTTGAGTATCAATATACTGGTAGTGAGAATTGATAAATATTTGATCAAACCGCATAATTGCTGATGTTAGAACCCTAATCACGGAAATAAAACAATGAAAATGAAGTTGTAATTCTATCCACTATTGTACATTAATCCTGCGTAATATTAATCAGCATGAATGAAGGAAATGTATTGGTAAATACAAAAAATATGTGTTTTCCAGAATCTTTACGGGAAATCTTAGAAGTGGTAAAGATTTAGCAAAGACCTCGTAAAACCATAGTCAGTGATACGGAAAAGAGATTATCTTCTAAAACATGATCATTTAAATCTTATAGGAATAAAAAATGCCAGCAGCAGTAAATTATCCCCAGATTACCGTCATTCGTCCCCTAGGTGCTCTCAATGCCACCAACACCCTAGAATTCGAGCAAGAGCTAACCACTGCATTAACCGAAAATGGTATTACCATATTGCTGGTGGATTTGGAAAAGGTGGAGTCAATAGATAGTGCCGGTTTAATGGTGTTGGTTGCTGGACTGAAGCTGGCACAGAAGTTAGGACACAGATTGGTGTTGAGTAAAGTTTCACCTGCGGTGAGAATTATTTTGGAAGTTACCCAGCTTGACAGAGTGTTTGAAGTATTTGACAGTCAACTGGATCTAGAAACTGCGTAATTAATTTAATTAATTGGGGCGTGAAGGATTTGGAAGTGCGTTTATATTCTTTAATAGATAATTGACACTCTCCGGGCTGAAGCCACGGAGATTCTTGGTTCAACGAGTCCACTTAGATTAGACCCCTTGCGGCATCTAATCCAGAGGTGGTTCTCTCACGCCAGTTGCTTCAAGTCGGCAAAGCCGCCCAACGCACTGGCTCCTCAAGCGTTAACTTTCCGAGTGCCCCTCGGTAGTTGGATTATTCCAAAATTTGTTTGACTTAAATTCTGTGTCGTCTAGTCCCCATGTAGACGAGGAGCGGCTTCGGTGAAGGGTAGATTTTACCTATTCGGAGGAAAGGAGCTAGAACTATGGAATAGAACCCCATATCTCCAATTGTCAAGGTACAGATTGCCGTTAGGGATTTGGGTTTTTATACAGGTTGATTACCGTTCCTGTTACACCTAATTTTACCAGAAAACGTCACGCTCGGCGTAAACGCCTTCTGACAGCCTTCATCCCTTGTCTAAAGCATACCTGAATCTCTACGCCAAGCTTCGAGACTCAGACTCAAGGGTTTTCAGCTAGTCTTTCTTATAAAACTAAAACTGTGGCGATTGAGCAACTAGCTTTTTGAGAATCCCTCATCTCAGATTGCTGACAAAGATTTAAACGATTAGCCCAAAACTCTTATGATACTTGGACTTGAGATGCAATACCCCGTTCATATACTGCTATGAGTCGTGCAGGGTCTAAAACCCTCTAAATCCAAGCTCAATAAAGGTTTGGATCGTAGCGATGTTCAGCCATCACTAAGTCCCAAGGGACAGGATATGGGTTAATTGAATGCCCGTAGGCTATAGGTGAATGTACCGCTTGTGAGAAATGCAGGCAATATAATGTTAATTTAGTATGTGAGTAGCTGTAATTCAAGTAGCTAAGAAATAGCATAGTGGCTGTTGCAGTAGAAACATTAATCACATCGGATATACTAAAACCCGCTCGTTACTTAGGTAACGAACTCTTAGCGGTACATAAACCGTGGGAACGGGCTGAAATACGCTGGGTGTTAACTTACCCAGAAGTTTATGAGGTAGGTGCATCAAATCTCGGTCATATTATTCTCTATAATATTTTGAATACCCAGCCACGCCAGTTGTGCGATCGCGCCTACTTACCAGGCTCGGATTTATCAACCAAGCTGAGGGAAACAAACACGCCCTTGTTTGCCGTAGAATCCAAGCGATCGCTCACAGAATTCGATATCTTGGGCTTTAGCCTCAGCTATGAATTGGGTGCAACCAATATTTTAGAAATGTTGGATTTGGCTGGTATCCCCCTGACGTGGCGAGAACGATTGACAGGGAACCACCCCCTAGTTTTTGCAGGGGGACAGACGGCAACATCTAACCCGGAACCATACGCCGACTTCTTTGACTTCGTTGCTTTAGGCGATGGGGAAGAACTATTGCCGGAAATCGGCTTGGTGTTAGAAGAAGGGAAAAGAGCAGGATTGAGCCGGGAAGAATTGTTGTTGGACTTGGCTCAGGTTCCGGGAGTATATGTACCCCAGTTCTATCAAATGACCGCCGATGGCTCTGTAGTTCCTCGACATACAGATGTACCCCCACGGATCATCCGCCGGGTAGCAACCCCCATACCCGCCTATTCCATTGGTCTAGTGCCCTACGTACAAACCGTACACGATCGCCTGACCATGGAAATTCGCCGTGGCTGCACCCGTGGTTGCCGCTTCTGCCAACCGGGAATGCTCACCAGACCCGCAAGGGATGTGGAGCCGGAACAGGTGGTGACAGCCATTGAAAAAGGGATGCGGTCCACTGGTTATAATGAGTTTTCTTTACTATCCCTGAGTTGTTCTGATTATTTGTCCCTGCCAGCGGTGGGAATGGAAATCAAAAATCGCCTCAAGGATGAGAATATTTCTCTATCCCTACCCAGCCAAAGAGTAGATCGATTTGATGAAAATATTGCCAATATTTTAGGTGGTTTGCGCCAAAGTGGGTTGACTTTTGCACCGGAAGCTGGTACTCAGAGGATGCGAGATATAGTCAACAAGGGTCTGACCAATGAAGAATTATTAAGGGGTGTGAAAACTGCCTGGGAACAGGGTTGGGATAAAATCAAGCTTTACTTTATGATCGGCTTGCCAGGGGAAACGGATGCCGATGTGGTGGGAATTGCTGAAACAGTCAGGTGGCTGCGACGGCAATGTCAGGCACAGCGCAGAAGACCCTTAAGTTTTAACTTAACAATTTCTAACTTTACCCCCAAACCCCATACCCCCTTTCAATGGCACTCAGTGTCAACAGCTGAATTTAAGCGCAAGCAAGAACTTTTGCGGCAAGAATTTCGCCGCATCAAAGGAGTAAAGGTCAATTTTACCGATGTGCGAATTTCGGCAATGGAAGACTTTGTGGGTAGAGGCGATCGCAGTTTAGGTAAAGTATTGCAAAGGGCCTGGGAATTAGGCGCTGGCATGGATTCTTGGTATGATGGTTTGGATAAAGCTTTTGGTGCTTGGGAACAAGCGATCGCCGAAGCCGGACTAGATTGGAAATACCGTCTGGTGGAAAATGGAGAATGGAACCTGTTTCACCAAGACAATACCCAAACTAACCAGGAAGAATTAACTACAAATTCTTCCTCCACCTCCCCATACCTCCAATCCCTCAACCAACCCCTGCCTTGGGACCACATCGACACGGGTATCGATAAAAAATGGTTACAAGAAGACTTACACAGAGCCTTAGCAGCTGCCACCGTCCCCGACTGTTCCTTTGACGGTTGCTCCCATTGTGGTGTGTGCGGTACAGAATTTGGTCATAATATTGTTATCCCTCCACCACCAATTCCCGAATTTGCCGGGGAATTTGTCCCCAATACCAACAAAGTGCAACGGCTGCGAGTCTGGTTTGGTAAACAGGGAGATATCACTTTAACCAGTCATTTAGACTTAGTGCGTCTTTTAGAACGCATAGTCCGCAGAGCCAGAATCCCAGTAGCCTATACCGGAGGATTTCACCCCCATCCCCGCATTGCCATCGCCAATGCCTTAACTCTAGGAGCTTCTAGTAGCGGCGAAATCATGGATTTTGAATTAACTCAGGCCATGGATGCAGCTACCTTCCAACAAAAACTGACAGCAGTTCTACCAGCAGATATCCCCATATATAAAGTGGAGACATTGGATTTAAAAGCTCCGGCTGCCAACCAACTCCTCGCCAGTGCCGAATATTTCTTGACCATTGCAGTGGTAGATGACATCACACCAATCACCTGGCAAACTTGGATTGATACCATCCAAGCCACCCCAGAAATTTGGTGGGAACACACTACCAAATCAGGTAAAACAAAGTTAGTAAATCTGCGCGATCGCCTGTTCGAGTTAGAATTAGTTCAAACTGCTAATGAGAAAAACCACCACCCAGAAACTACAACTACCCTGCGTTATTTAGGTAGTTGTCGCAACGACGGGGTGGTCTTGCGTCCGGAGCAAATCCTGTTTATGCTAGAACAAACGGCTGGCAGAGAATTTCAACTATTGCATATTCATCGCAAACAGTTAGTTTTGGCTGTATAATTTTCTATCGGCAAGGGTAAAGTATTTATTTTGCCCCCCAATAGGAAACTACAGGAATTGATTTTTAGCAAGGTTGCGTTAGAATGAGATGAAGAGAAAATATCTGGCGCTGCATTGAGTGAAATGATTCACAGCCCTGAAATCCAGGGAAGCAAAATTATTAGAGTCAAACTCCTGGGATTTTATCCCAGGTAAACTGAGACAGATTAACACAACTCTCCTTACAGCTAAGTAGTGAATCATAGATCCATAGGTAGCTCCGTCAGCCTCTCTAAAATTCATGCTTTTTACCACCACTGCCCAATGCCCCTGAAAGATTTTAGGAGTGCTGAGTGCAGCATACACCCTGAGGATAATTAGCCTGAAAGTGTGTACTGAACAGCACCTCAAGGATAAAATCCGCAGAAATTGAGGGCAAAAAAGTATTTCTTGCTCTTTCGTTCCCAAGATTTTATGGTCAGGGCATGTCATCATCAATCAATCATGGACGGATAATTGAATTGTTTAAAAATATTTAGCCTTGCCGGGACAGTCAAGCAAATCGACGCAACCACCGCGTAAGTAGCTTGAAGGATTGTAGAATGCAGCAGTTGAAAATTAGGAAGGGTAGCTGTACCATCGGCGTTACCTCCCTCCTAGCAGAGACTCTTCCCAAGAGATTAACTGTCAGCAGTACAGAACTTCTGAATTTTAAGAGAAGCATCCTTCTCCCTCTCCTCGTTAGTTTTGAACCCAGATGCAAAATTTTAATTACCAGCAGTACCTTGTGAGGCTTGCAGGGACGAGAGGAATAAAACCAACCTCAAGGAACCTTGGTGCTGCCATTTTTTGAGGAAATTGAATGCCAAAACAAATTATCATTGCCGAACAGCATCAAATCGCTGCCGTTTTTTCTGAAGATCAAATACAAGAACTAGTTGTTGCTACTGGTCATCACCAAATAGGTGATATATATCTGGGAGTAGTAGAAAATGTACTTCCTGGGATAGATGCGGCTTTTGTCAATATTGGCGATCCAGAACGCAATGGCTTTATCCATGTGACCGATTTGGGCCCCTTGAGACTCAGACGCACCGCAGCAGCAATTACAGAATTATTAGCACCACAGCAGAAAGTTTTGGTGCAAGTGATGAAGGAGCCTACAGGAACTAAGGGTCCTAGACTTACAGGTAACATTACTTTACCAGGGCGTTATATAGTACTCATGCCCTACGGACGGGGAGTAAATTTATCCCGTCGGATCAAGAATGAAAACGAACGCAATCGTTTGCGTGCCCTGGCAATTTTGCTCAAACCCGCTGGCATGGGATTACTGGTACGTACAGAAGCCGAAACCAAGCCAGAAGAAGCAATTATTGAAGACTTAGAAGCCCTACAACGGCAGTGGGAATTGATTCAGCAAGAAGCCCAATCCACCCGCGCCCCTGCTTTGTTAAACCGAGACGATGACTTTATCCAACGGGTACTGCGGGATATGTACGGTGCAGATGTCAATCGCATCGTCGTTGATTCCAGCACTGGCTTAAAGCGGGTGAAGCAGTACTTGCAAAACTGGAGTGGGGGACAGACACCCCAAGGATTGCTCATAGATCATCACCGCGATCGCTCACCTGTCCTAGAGTACTTCCGTGTCAACGCGGCGATTAGAGAAGCTCTCAAACCTAGAGTAGACCTACCTTCTGGCGGTTATATCATTATTGAACCCACGGAGGCTTTAACGGTTATAGATGTGAACTCCGGCTCATTTACCCGTTCTGCCACCGCCAGAGAAACAGTATTGTGGACTAACTGCGAAGCTGCCACCGAAATTGCTCGCCAGTTGCGTCTACGTAATATTGCTGGGGTAATTGTGGTAGATTTCATTGATATGGAATCCCGCAGGGACCAGCAGCACGTACTGGAACACTTCAACAAAGCACTTAAATCAGATAAAGCTCGTCCTCAAATTGCCCAGCTTACAGAGTTGGGTTTAGTAGAACTTACCCGTAAGCGTCAAGGACAAAATATTTACGAATTATTCGGTCAAACTTGTCCTTCCTGTGGTGGTTTAGGACATATTGTGCATTTGCCTGGAGAAACAGAAACCAGATTACCCTTACCCACAGAATTACCAGATCGCTTTGCATCCATGCCCCAACGGGAACCACGACTGCCTGCTCCCCGGATGCCAGAACAACGGGAAAGTTATGATGCATTTGGGGAAGGATATGAAGCAGAATCTGACATTGCTGCCCTAGATTTGATGAATCATCCTAGTTACCAAGAACTGGGAGATAGTAGTAAACGTCGCACCCGTCGTCGTCGAATTAATATTAATGGCGGTAATGGCAAAGATGAATCGCGAGTTGCACCTAGTCCACTAGCATTCATCAACGAGCCAGACTTAGAAATGGATGCTGAGAACGAACTAACTGGCAGCTCGGACTTACCCGCACCCACTTTGAACAAACAAACTTGGGGCGAACGTCCAGAACGCGGTAGAAGTTCTCGGGCAGATTTAGTCAAACCAGTGGTGGAACCCCCAGAAATTGTTACCGTGGAAATGACTCCTGAAGAACAGGATGTGTATGCAGAAATGGGAGTTTCTCCTTTAGAAAAACTAGGTAGAGAGGTGAAAAACCCCAAATCTGTAATTATTAACGTCACATTGCCCGGTCAACAGCCAACCAGTTCCCCAGATAAAGAGATATCTCCGGAACCAGAAATATCTTCGGAGCCAGAGATATCTTCAGAATCACCTACACCCACTAAGAAACGAGTCTTAGATCAATCACAACCAGAACCTGAAACTGAGACTATAGAAAAGAAACCAGTGTTAACGATGGTAGCTGATGAAAGTGCCCCTGCCAGCACATCAACTGTCAAACGCCGGGTACGCCGTCGTTCTTCAGCCAAAGACAGTGATTAATGCCTAAAAGACAAGCAGCTCCCAAAGCTACAAAGTGGCTGGAGTTTTCTCTAGTATCAGAAGTTCCAGGACTAATAGCTGGAGTTGATGAAGTGGGAAGAGGAGCTTTGTTTGGACCAGTAGTGGCAGCAGCAGTCATTTTACCCAATACGGCTCTAACAGCGCCCATAGCTGCTGAAATTAAAGATAGTAAAAAACTATCTAGCTCCCGCCGAAATCAGCTAGCACAGCAGATTTGCCACCTAGCAACAGATTGGAAAATAGGTTTTGCTGCCACTAGGGAAATTGATCGACTAAATATCTTACAGGCAACTCTCTTAGCCATGAAGCGAGCTGTGGTAAAACTCAACCAACAGCCAGCATTGTGTTTAATTGATGGCAATCAATCGATCAAAGATTTACCCTTACCTCAGAAAACTATAGTTAAAGGGGATTCTCTGTCTCTTTCTATTGCTGCTGCTAGCATTGTGGCAAAAGTATGGCGTGATGATCTAATTATGCGTCTTGCTGGCAAATACACAATGTACGATTTGTCAAGTAATAAAGGTTATGGTAGTGCCCGCCATTTGTTGGCACTGCAACAGCATGGTCCTTCTCCTTTGCATCGCCTGTCATTCCGTCCTTGCCAAGTCCAACGGGGAGAAATCTGAAAGCACGGTATTTACCGTGCTTTCATGAAGACATATGTAGGGTCTGCTGAATAACTATAAAACATTGATTTATCAATGCTTTTAGGCTATTTTCTTTGGAGAAAGTGCAAGGAAATAGGGGTTTGAGGTTTAAAAACCTTGCATTGACGAGCGACCCCGCGACGACGACAGTCGCTCTGGGTAGCGCTAGTCGTGATAATTATTTGGAATCCAAAAAAATGGAAACAATAGGAGTGAAACTGTTCCCTGTTCCCCGTTCCCCGTTCCCTGTTCCCTACCCCCACAATCATGACTTTTATAGCTAACGCTACGCTACGCGAACAGCAAGCCTATGTAGTCGTGGAGACAATCATTCTAGATTCCACATGGAAAATTCCTTAGTATCCAAAGCTGGTTCCAGCCCTTGGCTTTGTAATTTTACCCACTGACAATAATCTACTATTAATTGATGTAGTAACCTTTGCTTAACTGTTAATAAAACACTTTTCAATAAGCTATTACCACTGGTTTCTAAAATTGGCTTGGGTGTTAAAGAAAATGGTACTGGTAGTTCCACTTGTACTTCTAAATTAGCATTGCCTTGTAAGCGGGTACTATTATGGAGATTGTAGGGTGATAAATGTCCCTTTAAATTTAAATCAAACCGGTGGTTAATATAGTCCATACCAAGAATTTCACAGCCTACAGAGTGTAAATATACTGTGCCATCAGGTACTGCCCATACTTTCATGTCAACAGTGGGTTGAATCTTCAATGACATAAATGCCAATGGGCGCATTTTTAAACGAAAAATTTCATTAGTCAGGGACTGAACGCGCTTTGGATCCACAAGGGCGTTTACTAGGCGTTGAGGCTGACGCAAGTAATGTTGAATGGGAATGGGCTGCTGTGGCACAGAAATTTCTACTGATTGGGAAGCAATAAACTTGGTCGCCATGAGTTCATAAACTGAATTGTGTGATATTTATATTATTAATTAATTTATCCTGTTTATTAACTACTGTTACATCAAACTCAGCTTAAATCTAGTAATCCTCTTGACTGGAGACTTTTAATCAAAATATTCAACCCAAGAAAGAGAACATCAATCAGACTGTTCCATAAAAAATTATCAGTAAATTATTCCTACGGGATAATATATTTTTTGGCGTTTTCTGATATATGAATTATTTGAGCAAATAATAGAAATTTGGCACAATTAATTTTCCCTTTGTTTGGATGAACAAACGCAATCATCTGCTGTTACTGCTACTATGGCTAACCCTTGGTGCGGCTCTACGCTTTTTACGTCTGGCATTTTTACCTCCTTGGACAGACGAATGTGCGACGATCGCTTTTAGTTTGGGTAATAGTTTTAACTCAGTACCCTTAAACCAAGTTATTAGTGCAAATGTACTGTTACAACCATTGTATCCCAACTCGACAGCTGGCATCGAGTCAGTTGTCAATTCCTTGTTTGGGGAAAGTACCCATCCTCCTGTATACTTTATCCTCTCCCATTTATGGATGAAATTGTTTTCTCCACCTCCGGAATTAGCCTCAATTTGGGTAGGGCGATCGCTAAGTGCGGTTTTAGGGGTAATATCTATTCCTATAATGTTTGCTGTTGGTTGTTTTGCCTTTCGCTCTCCATTAGTAGGTCAGTTTGCGGCAGCCATGATGGCAATTTCACCCTACGTAATTTTTCTAGGTAGAGAGGCAAGACATTATACTTTTATATTGCTATTGGTAATTGCTTCTTTGGCTTGTTTTATCCAAGCAATTAGGCATATCCACCATCGCCAATCTTTGCCTCGGTGGGTAGCATTTGTTTGGGTTATTATCAATAGTTTGGGAGTGGCAACCCACTATTTCTTTGTTCTAAGCTTGGCAGCCCAAGGACTAGTATTTTTGGGTTTAATATGGCAACAATTAAGGAAAAATAAATCAGTACTAGTACAACCTGATTGGCGAATTATCTGGGTAGTGGCGTTGGGAACTCTAATTGGATGTTTGGTGTGGTTGCCTGCACTGCAAAATATCTATGGTAGCGAGCCTACCACCTGGGTTTCTGATGGCGAGCCAAGCTTGGCACCAATTGTACGCCTATTGCTGTGGATAATGAGTATGTTGTTGTTGTTGCCTTCTGCATTTACTACCTTACCAATAGCAATTGTGGTAATTTCTGGGGTAATTACCCTATTGTTCCTCCTATGGGCAATACCAAATCTCCTCTCTGGTATGCAAATTCAACAACAGTATGCTGATACTCGCCTAGTTATCCCCTATCTAACTTATTATGTACTGGGTGCGATCGCTTTATTTATGTTTTTTACCTATATTTTAGGTATGGATTTAACTTTAGCGGCTCGTTTTCAATTTGTGATTGCTCCAGCCGTCATCCTCATTATCGCAGCCGCTTTAGCTGGTTGTTGGCAAGGTGTGAATGAGAATCGCCAAAGTTCCTCAAAATCCTTTCCATTGGGAAACAAATTATTGACAAAAGTGAAAATGGCTCCCCAGATAACAGTATCAATCATTTGCTTCATGGCATTTTTGGGAGGAATAACGGTAGTTTGGAATTGGGGTTATCTACAAAATCATCGTCCTGACATCTTAGCTCCCATTATCCAAAATCAATCCCAGGCTCCCGTAGTCATTGCTACCACCCATAAACATCATGGACAAACAGGGAGAATGATGGGTTTAGCTTGGGAAAAGCGAAACTTTCCCACTTCCTCAACGGTTTCTCCAGATTGGCAGTTTTTCTTAGCTCATAGAAATCCACTTACTAAAAATTACACCCATGCTGTGGAGATATTACAAGCACAACTCTCTCAACTTCCCAAACCTCTAGATTTGTGGTTAGTAGATTTCCGCGCTCCTCTGGATTTGGCATCCCAAAATTGTTTTCCTGAACAAAAATCTCGCCAGTCGGCTGGTGAATATCGCTATCAACTGTATCACTGTAGGAGTGGAAGTAATAAGTAATAAGTAATACCAGGGCTTGAGATAAGGAAAAAATTTTTTTCTCCACAGATAAATCCACACGGCTTGTATCCTGTCTATTTTTTGGTCAAATCCTCCTGCTTCCTGCCTTGTTGTTTCAGAGTGGAGAAAAATCGCTTTCGCCACCAATCATGTTAGGTAAGTAAGCAAAATCTAAAATCTAAAATCTAAAATCTAAAGTTGTATGACTATATCAATTGCTCATTTAGGTCCTCCTGGTACTTATGCAGAACAAGCTGCCATTACCTACAGTAATTGGCTAACTCAAGTTACCGGGGAAAATGCTTTGTTATGTCCTCATTCTACTATTGCCCAAACCTTGCGTGCAGTTGCTGGAGGGCAGGTATGTTTGGCAGTTGTACCAGTAGAAAATTCTATTGAAGGGAGCGTGACTGTTACCCTTGATACTCTATGGCAACTGGATAATTTACGTATTCAGTTAGCTTTAGTTATGCCCATTACTCACACATTAATTTCTTGTGCTGCTAACTTAGAGGACATCAAAACTGTTTATTCCCATCCTCAAGCTTTGGCACAATGTCAAAAATGGTTAGAGGGTTTCTTACCCACAGCACAACTAATCCCCTCGAATTCCACCACAGAAGCACTGGAACTACTAAAAAACAATGCTACACTAGCAGCTATTTCTTCCCAACGAGCCGCACAGCTACACAATCTACCAATCCTATATATAGGAATTAATGACTATCCAGAGAACTGTACTCGTTTTTGGGTAGTTAGTCAGAATCATCAAAGCAATGCCCATGAAACATTGAAACACCCTGCTAGTCATACATCTTTGGCTTTCAGTGTCCCTGCCAATGTTCCTGGTGCCCTAGTAAAACCACTACAAGTATTTGCTAATCTTGGTATAAACCTTAGCAGAATTGAATCCCGTCCCACTAAGCGATCGCTGGGTGAGTACTTGTTTTTTATTGACTTGGAAGCAGACTCTGCTTCTGCACCAATGAATTCGGCTCTGGTAGAATTAAGCACCCACACAGAAGTAATGAAGCTGTTTGGTAGTTATAATGTAATGCCCATCAAAAGCTTGTGAGACAGGTATGGTCTTGGGTATAAACCCTAACTATTACCAATAATTAATTGAGCGATCGCCACTATTACAGTTTTTGGTCGAAGGTATCTTTGATCACAGTGCGAGCTGCTAAATGGTTGCGAGTGGAAGTCAAAATTTCTGCTTCCCGTTGTAGGCGAGTAGCTGTATCTTGCATTTCTAACAATGCTTGCTGCTCCGTAGTGGCTCCATACAGGTTACTGGCTATCCAGTAAGACAGCTCTAGCGGTAAATCGGGTAAATCCTCTGGTAGATCGATATTTTGCTCGGTTAATTTTCCTGACAGACGTACCACATCCCGCAATAATTGTTCTACTGCAGCTGCCATCGGACGTAAGTCTTCTTTGGGAGGCTCGTCTTCTATCCATTCTACCAAGCCGACTCGATAGGGCTTTTCCCTGACATACTCTAGTAGTCGAAACCTTTGCTGTCCTATAGTCAACATCTTCATCCGGTCGTCTGGTAACCTTTGGTATTCAACAATTTCCGCACAGCAACCAATATTAGCGATTGTACCTTGCACCGGATCGACCATTAACACTCCAAACCTGCGATCGCTTGACAAAACCGTATTCATCATGATCCGGTAACGGAACTCAAAGATATGCAGTGGTAGTGGTCTATTGGGAAAAAGAACTACTTCTGGCAACGGGAACAGAGGCAGCTCGCAAACAGCAATTTTGGGGGATGGTGTCATTGTTACTTTGGTATAGATTGAATCTTAATAAAAGTTTCGCGCTCTATGCTTTTCCCGTACTTTTAATATATTTTAGCATCTTTGATTTTCTCACTAAATAAAAAGCCCTGAGAAATCTTCTCTAGGGCAAAAGTAAAAGATACAACCAAGTAATTGAATGATTTAATTACAGCTTTACTTCAATATCCACACCTGAAGGTAAATCTAGTTTCATCAGAGCATCAATAGTCTTAGAAGAAGGCTGGTAAATATCAATAATGCGGCGATGGGTACGGGTTTCAAAGTGTTCTCGAGAATCTTTATCAACGTGGGGCGATCGCAATACGCAGTAGATGCGGCGTTTTGTAGGCAAAGGAATCGGACCAATTGCTGTAGCGTTAGTGCGGTTCGCTGTATCTACAATCTTCTCGCAAGATGTATCTAATAAACGACGGTCAAAAGCTTGTAAGCGAATTCTAATCTTTTGCTGCTGCAGAGTTGCCATGTTAAATTTTCCTGGTTCTGAATAATTTGAGATTTTGCGGAAAGTTGTGGTGTGGGGGTGAATCCTGCGGATACGCTACGCGAGCTCCCCGCCCGTGCAAACTTTCCAAGACAGATTTTGGATTGTTCTTACAGGAATTGCCAACAGGTTTATGGGATGTCAATTCCCCATCCAAAAAAATTACGGTGACGTAAAAAGAGCAGAGAGGAAGTATATCATCTCTGCTCCCTAACTAATTGAAGTACAAGATGTTACTTAACGATTTTGGAAACCACGCCAGCACCAATGGTACGACCACCTTCACGGATCGCAAAACGCATTCCTTGTTCAATGGCGATGGGATTAATTAATTCCACAGTCATCTTAATCCTGTCTCCAGGCATTACCATTTCCGCTGCACTACCATCATCAGCAGTGAAACTCTCAATGGTTCCAGTTACATCTGTTGTCCTTACATAGAACTGGGGGCGATAGCCAGAGAAGAATGGAGTCTTACGACCACCTTCTTTGTCTGTTAATACGTAAACTTCGCCTTCAAATTTAGTGTGGGGGGTAATAGAACCAGGTTTGGCAAGTACCATACCCCGTTCAATATCAGTTTTCTGCATACCACGCAGTAGTAAACCTGCGTTATCCCCAGCCATACCTTCTTCGAGACTCTTCTTAAACATCTCGATCCCTGTAACAGTAGTGTTGCGAGTTTCTCTAATACCCACCAACTCAACAACATCACCAATTTTCACCTTACCACGCTCAATTCTACCGGTGGCTACGGTTCCACGACCGGTGATGGAGAATACATCCTCTACCGCCATTAAGAAGGGCTTATCCACATCACGCTCAGGGGTGGGAATGTAGGAATCCACATTATCCATCAGGTCATAGATTTTATCTACCCATTTATTCTCACCACGCTGGGTTTTGGGATTGGCTGTCATGTGATCCAGTGCTTGCAAACCAGAACCGGAGACAATGGGAATATCATCTCCAGCGAACTGATAGTCAGAAAGTAATTCTCTAACTTCTAATTCCACCAATTCTAGTAGTTCTTCGTCATCCACCATATCTTCTTTATTCAAGAAGACCACTAGGTTAGGTACACCTACCTGGCGTGCCAACAGGATGTGTTCCCGAGTTTGGGGCATGGGACCATCAGCAGCAGAAACTACCAGGATTGCTCCATCCATCTGCGCCGCACCAGTGATCATATTCTTCACATAGTCAGCGTGCCCAGGGCAATCTACGTGGGCGTAGTGACGATTTTCAGTTTCGTATTCTACGTGAGCTGTATTAATTGTAATACCCCGTGCCTTTTCCTCAGGAGCATTATCAATTTGATCGTAAGCCTTTGCCTGAGCCTGACCTAGAGCCGACAAGGTCATGGTAATAGCTGCTGTTAACGTGGTTTTACCGTGGTCAACGTGACCGATAGTACCGATATTAACGTGGGGTTTAGTCCTTTCAAACTTTGCGCGTGCCATGAATGGTGATTTCCTTTTTTTCTAATTAAGCGTTCCCTTTGCTTTTAGCTATGATTGCCTCAGCAACGTTGCGAGGCACTTCTTCGTAGTTGCTAAACTCCATTGAGAAGATTCCCCGACCTTGGGTCTTTGACCGGATATCGGTGGCATAGCCAAACATCTCTGCCAATGGTACCTTAGCAGTAACTTGAGAAAGTCCCTGCTCAGAGCCCATCCCCTCAATTTGTCCGCGACGGGAATTGAGGTCACCCATCACATCACCGAGAAAGTTTTCCGGCACTTCTACCTCAACTTTCATCATCGGCTCTAAAATGACGGGCGAAGCCTTCATTGCTGCTTCCCTCATTGCCATAGAACCGGCAATTTTGAAAGCCATTTCTGAAGAGTCTACATCATGATAAGAGCCATCGATCAACGTTGCTTTGACATCAATGAGCGGATATCCGGCCAGAATACCCGATTCGCAGGTTTCTTTCATTCCTGCTTCCACTGGTGAGATGTACTCTTTCGGTACAGCACCACCAACAATTTTAGAGATAAATTCAAAGCCGCTTCCGGGTTCTCCTGGTTCTAAGTCCACCACAACGTGACCATATTGACCCTTACCACCGCTTTGACGAATGAATTTACCTTCAATCTTAGTTACAGATTTACGAATTGTTTCACGGTAAGCTACTTGCGGCGCACCAATGTTAGCTTCCACCTTAAATTCTCGTAACATTCTGTCTACCAGAATTTCTAGGTGCAATTCACCCATCCCTGCAATTACAGTTTGATTAGTTTCCGGATCGACGCTGACGCGGAAGGTTGGGTCTTCTTCCGAAAGAGTTTGCAGAGCTTTGGAGAGCTTATCCATGTCATTCTTGGTTTTGGGTTCCACCGCCACCGAGATTACAGGCTCAGGAATGTACAAGGATTCCAAAATTACTGGTTCACCTTCATCACACAAGGTATCACCTGTCAAGGTTTCCTTTAATCCTAAAGCCGCTCCTAAATCACCTGCACGCAGCTCATCAACATCTATGCGCTCATCTGCTTTCATTACCACCAAACGGGCAATTCGTTCTTTTTTATCTTTGGTGGCATTGAAAACGTAACTACCTTTTTTCAATACCCCAGAATAAACCCGAACGAAGGTTAATCGACCGTAGGGGTCAGCCATAATCTTGAACGCTAGTGCTGATAAGGGCACCTCATCATCAGCGTGTCTTGCTACCGTATCTCCATTGGGGAGGGTACCTTGAATTGGCGGCACTTCAGTTGGTGCGGGTAGATAATCCACCACCGCATCCAGCAATAATTGTACGCCTTTATTTTTGAAGGCAGACCCGCAAAGCATGGGCACAATAGTCCCTGCTAGCACCCCCTGACGCAAAGCCGTGCGAATTTCTGCTTCAGTCAGCTCTTCACCCTCGAAATACTTATTCATCAGGTCATCATCGGTTTCAGATACCGCTTCCACTAACTTGGTGCGGTACTCTTCCACCTCCTCCTGCATCTGCGCCGGGATATCTGTTTCTTGAATATCGGTTCCTTGGTCATTGGCGTACATGTAAGCACGCATCTTCACCAAATCCACAATTCCCCGAAATTCGTTCTCACTACCAATCGGCAATTGAATCGCGACAGCATTAGTCCGCAAGCGATCGCGTACCTGTTCCAATACTTTATAAAAATTAGCACCAGTACGATCCATCTTGTTGACAAAGACTATACGTGGCACCTGATAGCGATCTGCTTGCCGCCATACTGTCTCTGTCTGTGGCTGTACGCCACCCACTGAGCATAAAACTGTGATTACACCGTCCAGCACCCGCATGGAACGTTCGACTTCAATGGTGAAATCAACGTGACCAGGAGTATCAATAATATTTATTTGATGACCTTTCCAACTGGTGCTAATGGCAGCAGCAGTGATGGTAATTCCCCTTTCCCGCTCCTGATCCATCCAGTCGGTGACAGCGGTTCCTTCGTGGACTTCACCAATTTTATGAATTATGCCAGAGTAGAACAGTATTCTCTCTGTTGTCGTTGTTTTGCCCGCATCTATATGCGCCGCAATCCCTATATTGCGTACCTTCTCTAGCGGGTGAGTACGTGCCACGGCTGCCTCCTATAGTTTTTGCCTCATGATATCTCGTATATTACGCTTTGTTAAGATTCTATCCTTATTTGGAAAAATGTTTGTAAATACACAAGATATATCGCTTAGGAAACTGCGATACATCGCTGCTTGACTTAGTAACGATAGTGTGCAAAGGCCTTGTTTGCTTCTGCCATCCGGTGAGTTTCTTCGCGCTTGCGAATCGCATTCCCGGTTTCATTGGCAGCATCCATTAATTCATTTGCTAGTTTGCCCGCCATTGTTCGCCCTGAACGTTGCCGAGAAAATTGTACTAACCAACGTAATGCAAGGGTTGTACCTCTTTCAGAACGTACTTCCATTGGTACTTGGTAGGTTGCTCCACCAACACGGCGAGCTTTAACTTCTACTAGAGGTGTTGCATTCCGCACCGCTCTTTCAAAAGTTTCTAAGGCTTCGCTACCAGTGCGCTCCTCAATAGTTTTCATCGCATCATAAACAATCCTGGCTGCCAGAGATTTTTTGCCATGACGCATGATCCGCCGAATCATCATACTGACAAGACGACTGTTATAAACTGAGTCAGGAGGAACTGGGCGCCTTTGTATAACACCACGACGAGACATATTTCAACCTTAAATTCGGATTTGGCGATGATTACGTTCTGCTGTGAGGACTGTTTTGTTATCCCAACTTACAAGCCATGCTGACCGCGCGTCAGGTACTGTCCCCAGCAAAAGCAAGAATAGAGCGACAATTATTATATACCTTAAATAAGCAGATTAAAATACTGCTGCCGCTTACAGCATTCTAAAATTACCTGCATACTTTTGATTGGCAGGCTGAATATGTTTTTACAGGCTAACTAGATTGTTACCAACCTGTTAGCTGCTGTGAAATTGATTTTTCGTCCTACCCTAGGAGGCTATTTACAGATTGACAACTAGTTGCTAATCCTTACACCTGATTGACACTCCCCATGCGTAGAACGCAGGGGATTCTTGTTTCAGTCAAAACTACGATCGCTGTGATTGCGAAAACAGCCAACTAACACGATTAATGGCGTTAGTTCTGCTATTTAGGACGCTTAGTTCCATACTTGGAACGACCTTGCTTACGATCTTTGACCCCAGCGGTGTCCAAAGTTCCACGGATGATGTGGTATCTAACCCCTGGTAAATCTTTAACCCTACCGCCACGAATCATGACAACGGAGTGTTCTTGTAAGTTATGACCTATTCCTGGAATATAAGCAGTAACTTCAAATCCGGAGGTCAATCTCACCCTCGCTACTTTGCGGAGTGCGGAATTCGGCTTTTTCGGGGTAGTTGTGTAAACTCTGGTACATACCCCCCGACGTTGAGGGCACTGTTTCAGAGCCGGGGATTTGGTTTTCTGACGTGCTTTTTCGCGTTCGTTTCGTATTAGTTGCTGTATTGTTGGCATGAGTTACAGCACGTAAAGTGGCTTATGCATAAGTTTTAACAAATCGTTATTATATCGCTTTTGAGATTTTTTTGTCAAACTTTTATGTAATTTAGTTTAAATTAAATAATTTGTCAGTTTTTTCTGAAGTGGCATTCATCACCGAGATCGATCAGGCTGAGGTTTTTACTGTCAAAAAAATCAGGACATAAAGAATCATTTATTTTCAACAGGGGTAAAAAATACTCAGGTAGAAAGCTAGAAGTTGCCAAAAGTTGAAATTAAGCTGTTTATTGATGAATCAATGTTTATTTGATTGACGCATCAGCCGGACTATATTTTTGACCGGAAAATAGGCTGGATACAAGCCCCCGGATTTATCCGTAGAGAAAAACAAAGGGTTCTATGATTATTTCAAGCCTCCGGGCAAATGACATGGGGTCACGACTCGCGCTACCCAGAGCGACTGTCGTCGCGGGGTCGCTCATCAATCCAAACTTCGACAAGCTCAGTTACCAATCCAAAATTCAAAATCTAAGGATAACCATGATGGGCGGAAGTAATATTCGCTGCTGCGATTCTTGATCTCAAATAGGTTAAATATTAGGATATTAAATTAATTTTGAAAAAATTTAGCTCCTAAATCAAAAAATCAACAAATGAATGTAATCGAAAGCACAAAAAATTATGGTTATGTTGTAGAAATAATTGATTAAATGCGCTAGAATTAATTACTTAAGAAAATAAAATCAAATTATGATTGCCACTAGCAAATTAGTGGTGAGTAGCTGATACACGGTAGCTGATTAACAGGGATGCGGAACCTCCCAGATTAATATTTTAAGAACAGAACTCAACTCCCTAGCCCTTGAGCGGCTCTTGAGCGGGCGGCTGCGCCAACGGGAGAGGGAACAGGCAACAAGCAACAGGCAACAGTGAAGATTTTTGTCCTAGGGCTGGATTGGTTGCCTCATGTTTTCCTCTGGCGAGGGCGTGGGTTTGAGTCCTCCGTCACTTGGCGGTATAGGTTGGTGGTAGATTCAATTCCCCTCCACAGTTATCCGGTGTTCCCTATTAAGAGTTAAGAGTTGCCTTGAATACCTTGAGACTTCAAGAAATAGGATTGGAATTTTCGTCAATCATCTCCTTTAAATTATCTTCGGTGAAAGTAATGAAAGTATCAAAAAAATCCAAGTTAAGCTAGAGAAGAGGGTTAGAGTTCGCTACTAAGCCCACTGAGGCAAAGAAGCAAGACTGATCCTCGTACTAAGAGTTTTCTAAAGTTGGCATTGTCCTTACTCCATGCTGCGAATCATTAATCAGCAGGCAGAATTTAAAGCAGAGCTACAGCGGATCTGCTCACGCACCAATGATGAACTAGTGTTTCATAAAGAAGCCACAGTTCGAGAGGTGTTACAAGCGGTAAAACGCCAAGGTGATAAAGCCGTGTTGCACTATACGGCAGAATTTGACAACCAGACTTTAAGTGTAGAAGAACTACGGGTTACGGCTTCAGAATTAGATGCAGCTTATCAACAGATATCCCCAGAACTGTTGAGTGCAATTAGGTTAGCTGGTAGCCAAATCGAAGCCTTTCATCGCCAACGGATTCCCAAAAGTTGGGTAAATTTTGGAGACGATGATGTGGTGTTAGGCAAACGCTATACCCCTGTAGATAGGGCTGGATTATACATACCTGGCGGTCGCCGTACTTATCCGAGTACGGTGTTAATGAATGCAATTCCGGCTAAGGTTGCTGGGGTACCACAAGTAGTAATGGTTACACCACCAGGAGTAGGAAAGGCAATTCATCCGGCAGTGCTAGTAGCAGCCCAAGAAGCTGGTATACAAGAAATTTATCGAGTTGGTGGAGCCCAGGCGATCGCTGCCTTGGCCTATGGGACTCAGACAATTCCCAAGGTAAATTTGATTGCTGGACCGGGGAATATTTACGTAACATTGGCGAAAAAATTAGTTTATGGTCTGGTAGGGGTTGATTCCTTGTCTGGACCAGGTGAATTAATAATTATTGCCGATGAAACAGCCAACCCCCTCCATGTGGCAACCGACTTAATCGCACAGGCAGAAAAAGACCCGATGGCGGCGGCAATTTTATTGACGACGGATGGGAATTTGGCAAAGGAAGTCCAACTGTCAGTAGCAAGACAGTTAGTCAGCCATCCCAAGGGTTTGCTGACTGAAAAAGCCATTGCTCACTATGGATTAATTGCCATCGTGGAATCCACCGCAACCGCCGCCTCCTTGGCGAATGAATTCGCTCCCAAACACCTACAATTACAAGTAGAAGACCCTTGGGCATTGCTGCCATTAATTCGCCATGCCGGAGCCATATTTATTGGTCATGCCACACCAGAAGCCGTAGGAGATTATGTAGCTGGTCCCAGCCATACCCTACCCACATCTGGGAATTGTCGTTATGCTTCTCCATTGGGTGTAGAGACATTTCTCAAACACTCCAGTATTATTCAATACTCCCACCATGCACTGACCAAAGTGGTAGATACAATTGATACACTTGCTCAGACAGAAGGATTATCTTCCCACAGCGATGCTGTAAAGCGCCGATTAGAAATAGATTAAATAATGCTAAATTCTTAATTTTTTTCATAGATTTTTGACAAAATTCAGTTTATGGCTGCAAACTGAAACTTTAGGGCTATACAAACTTAAGGTTCTATTTGGGACATGGTTGTTGTAGCCACCAATTATTTTCACCTGATACTGATGTAGGGGGTCTACTTTTTTGGAGACAACAGCAGTGCTCAAAACTATTGTGGTAGCTCTAGATGGTTCGGAGATTACCGAGCGAGTCATTCAAACTTTGCAAAGCTTGGCTCTGCCAAAGGCAAGCAAGGTAGTACTTTGTCATGTATTTCCACCACCAGATACAGATAATGAACTGCCTGCCGATCGCCCTCACCCAAAATCAGCAGAAGTATCTTATTTACAAATTGAAAAACAATTACAGTCCTATCAAAAACAGTTACCCACTGAGAGCGAGCTGGAATTAGTTACAGGTGATCCTGCTGAAGAAATTATTCGTATTGCTAATATTTACCAAGCCGACTTGATTGTGATTGGTAGTCGCGGCTTGACTGGCATGAAGCGTATTGTCCAAGGCTCTGTGAGCAGTCAAGTGGTGGAAGATGCCCATTGCTCAGTTTTGGTTGTCAAGCCGAAATAAGTAGGGCTTACTGTAAAATTCTTTTAGCGAGGGTAGGGAACTCTTAATGGGGAACAGGCAAAAGTTTCATCCCCATTTTTTCTATTCTTGTTACCAGAAAAAATTATAAATGCAAGGTTTTTAAGCCTCATGCCCCTATTGGATTGCACTTTTTTCGACAACAATAGCCTGAGGCACTTACAATATCAGGGTTTTAAAGCTATTCAGCAGACCATAATTAAGAGTCCAAGAAGCAGGAAGAAAGGTAGAGAGGCAAGGATTCATCCTGCCTCGTAACATCCTTTTGAGAACCCCCTAGTTTTAATAGGGGAATAGGTCAATGCGCCATAGAAAGAGTACGGCGTTTAGTCACCATCTGGAAGGCTTCGATAATATCACCTTCTTCCCAGTTGGTGTATTTATCAATGCCAACACCACATTCGTAGCCAGAATTGACTTCCTTCACGTCATCTTTCATCCGTTTGAGGGAATCAAGGGCGCTTTCACAAATCACCTTACCACCACGAACCACTCGGACTTTGCAATTACGGAGTAACTTGCCAGACTGCACGTAGCAACCAGCCACAGCTCCTTTACCAACTGCAAACACAGCCCGAACTTCGGCTTGACCTAAAGGTTCTTCTACCAATTCTGGTTCTAGTAGACCTTCCAAAGCACCTTGGATATCTTCTAGAAGCTTGTAAATGATGTTATACTCCCGCACATCTACCCCAGCTTCATCGGCTGCGTGTCGCGCACCACTGGCATAGGTAGTGTTGAAGCCAATAATCACTGCTCCACTGGCCGCGGCTAGGTCAATATCTGTCTGGGTAATTTCTCCAGCAGATGCCAGTAATAGACGGATTTGCACTTCATTTTGGGGAATTTGCTTCAGGGAACCCACGATGGCTTCGATAGAACCTTGCACATCTGCCTTCAGGATTAAGTTAAGTTCCTTCAACTCACCTTCTTGCGCCTGTGTGGAAATGCTGGTGAGGCTGACCCGTCCCCCTTGTAGTAGGCGAGATAACCTCTGCTTCTCTGTACGTTCTGCCGCCAATGACCGGGCTTCTTTCTCGTTTTGGAAGACATCAAACTCATCACCGGCTGCGGGGACATCACTCAGACCTAAAACCTCTACAGCAAAGGAGGGATAAGCTGCTTCTACCCTAGCACCGCGATCGTCTACCATCGCTCGAACTTTACCAAATACAGGTCCGGCTACTAATAGATCCCCTACCCTCAAACTTCCATTTTGGATTAATAGGGTAGCAACTGCGCCCTTGGCTTTATCCAAATGGGCTTCAATTACAGTACCTTTGGCGGAACGGTTGGGGTTAGCAGAAAGTTCTTCTACTTCTGCTACCAATATCAACATTTCCAAAAGGGTATCCAAATTTTCGCCCTGGATAGCACTTACGGGAACCATAATTGTGTCGCCGCCCCATTCTTCTGGAGTTAAACCATACTGGGTCAATTCTTGCTTAACCCGGTCTGGTTGTGCCCCTTCCTTATCAATTTTGTTGATGGCAACTACAATGGGAACTCCGGCGGCTTGGGCATGGCTAATTGCCTCAATGGTTTGGGGTCGCACACCATCGTCAGCAGCTACTACCAGGATAGCAATGTCTGTTACCCTTGCTCCCCTAGCTCGCATGGCGGTGAAGGCTTCGTGACCTGGGGTATCTAAGAACACAATTTGCTGGATCTTGTCACCATGTTCGATGTCCACATGGTAAGCACCAATATGTTGGGTAATTCCCCCTGCTTCTCCGGCAGCTACCTTAGTCTTGCGAATGGAGTCCAGTAGAGTTGTTTTACCGTGGTCTACGTGACCCATAATGGTGACAACTGGAGGACGACGCTGGAGATTTTCCAAATCTTCCACATCGAGCATCTCAGTTACCTTACGCGCCTCTGCCTCTGGTTCTTGAGTTTCAATTTCAATACCCAGTTCTTGGGCTACCAGAGTAATGGTGGGGATGTCCAGATTTTGGGTAATACTCACCGCCATGCCTTTAATGAACAGAATTTTCACAATTTCTGTATCCGCAACCGCCAAGGCATCGGCAAGTTCTTGCACCGTCATGGTGCTGGTAACCACTAGTTTTGTGGGACGCTCTCGTTTTGGTTCTACTTCTCGGCGATGTTTGGCTTCCCGAGAGAAACTTGGCTTTTTACCTCTAGTGACTGGAGCAGCATGGGTTTTGGTAGTTGCAGGCTGGCTTGATTTAGCAGTTTTAGGTTTGGGAGGTCTAACGATGGCACTGCTTACCTGTACTGTATCATCACCATCTAGTTCCTCATCTTCATCCAGGAGATCTTCCTCGAAATCATCCTCAACTATGGGTTTAACCCGTTTGCCTTTAACTCCGCCCTTACCAGGCTTACCAGATTCTTTAACTTCATCAACTTCCTCTTCCTTGTGCCGCTTTTTCCCAAGTTTTGGCAGGCGGGGTGGAGTTGGTCTTTTAAGTTCGATGACTGCGACATCTGTATCCATATCTTCGTCATCTACATCTTCTATCTCTTCTGGTTTCACAGAGATTGGTTTGGGTGGAGTCGCAACCGGAGCAGATGCTGCTATATGTGGCGGTGCAGAACGTGGAGTTCTGGTTTTGGGTGTATCTCCCCCAGATTTCGCGCCTTTTTGTTCCGGTTTTACCGATGGGGTGGGACGTGCTGATTTTGGTGATGGTGTTGCCGCTCCATCGCCGGTGGCTGCACCTGATTTGGCTTTTGGTTTACCTCGATCGCGTTTGAGAATTGGACGTTCGCTCAAACTTCCTTGCCCAGTCTTAGCTTGCTTTTGGGCAGTTGCTCTACTTGGGGGAGCAACCAAATGGGGTTTTTGAGGTTTTTCCAATTTAGCTTTGGGGGCGGGGGCTGCTTCTGGGGTTGGCTTTGTTTTTTGCTGATTGAGAGTCTTATCCTCGTCTGTCACCGTAGTTTTCGGAGAATGCTGAGACTGTTCTTTGGATGTGGGTCGAGTAGGTGCCGTTGGCTTCATGGATGGGGCTGCTGGAGCAAAAGGTCGGGGTGGAGAAGAATGAGAAACTTCAGAAGATGAAAATTGTTTATTAGTAGTTGCTGGAGCCTTTGGAGCTTGGGTTGTGGAATCTTTCAATTGAATTTTGGGCTTACGGATTTCCAAAATTTGTTGTTTGTGAGGTGCATCAGCTGGACTGTGAGAACTAAGTGAGGCATTAGACCTTTTTGAGCCTAAATTTGTGGTTGCTGCTAATTTTTCTGCAGCTGCCCTGATCCGTTCTGCATCAGATTCTGTAATTGTACTACTATGGCTTTTGACCGCAATGTTGAGCTGGTCGCAAATTGCTAATAGCTCTTTGTTATCCAAATTTAATTCCTTTGATAATTCGTAAATTCTAACTTTGCCGTTGTTCATCCACTCTTCCCCTTTTACTTACAGCTCTAGCGGATGGCTGCCCACAGTTGCGACATCTCCATCCTATGATTACTGTTTTCGGTTGCCGTGACTGATTTTGACGGTGCCTCCAATCAGGAAAGAGAGATGTTTCGGTTTACTGCTGGCATCTCCACCAGTGATGATGATTGATGCTAAACTGCGCGCGGGCGCTACCAAATCGCCATTTTGTAATTTTTAATTTTTGTGACTCTTCCACAACTCCATTAAATAAGTTTTTATTTAGGAGTGTTACTTTTCCCCTGTGTGTATTGGACATTTTCCTGTCTGTGCCACCCTTTTACTATTTTGGTATTTTCCCTAGTAATTGCAGAGTTGGCGATCGCACTCCAATGGCTTGGATTTGAGCATAATTTCTCTGTCGATTACGGCACCTCAAGTTTTTCAGGTTGATTCAGGTTGATTTGATGATGATTGCTCATCATTCTTCTGGCTTAGGCGTTGCCACAATGTTTTATACAGTGTTTCTGGCACTGATGTATGTAGCGATCGCCCTAGTCGATTTTTTTTTTGAGCTGCAGATAAGCAACCAGATTGCGGACATATATAGGCAGAACGCCCCATGCCCTCATCTAATTGTACCTGTCCAGACGGAAAGACGCGGACAATCCGCCAAAACTCTTGCTTTATACCTATTCTACGACAACTAATACAACGACGATAATTCGCTTTCATTGCTCCCAATACTGTATTTATCACAGTAGGCTGGCGATAAAAATAACCTCCTATTAAATGTTTACTTACTCTGCATTGCCTGCTTCAGTTCTGTCAAAGTTATCTGACTGTGACAGTTCTTCCAGCATTGTATCTTCATTTTCCTCCTGTATTTTCATTGTATCTTCCTGGGGTTCTAACGTTGCTGTTGCAACTTCTGCCGGTGATTGCTCTGCCGTTTCTGCTGTTGCTTCCCCTGTAGCTTCTGCCACTGCTTGTTCTGCTGCTGCTTCTGCTTCTGCTGCTGCTTCTGCTTCTAAACGTTCGAGTTCTTCCTGTTCTGCTTGATGTTGGGCTCTGGCTGCTGCAAATTTTTCATCCTCTCCAGGGTAGTCATATTTGGCTTTATCTTTGATGTCAATTTTCCAGCCTGTAAGCCGAGCTGCCAAACGGACATTTTGTCCTTCTTTGCCAATCGCAAGACTGAGTTGATCTTCAGCTACCAATACATGGGTTTGCCTAGTTTCTGGATCCATTAGACGTACTTCATCAACCCTGGCTGGACTTAAAGCATTGGCAATGTAGGTTGCGGGATCTGGAGACCAACGAATGACATCGATTTTTTCCCCTCGTAGTTCATTTACCACTACCTGAATCCGCGATCCCCGCGCTCCAATACAAGCACCCACAGGGTCTACATCGCGATCTAGGGTATCAACAGCAATTTTAGTCCGGGGCCCCACATAACGGGAAGGGGGATTGGCTTCCCTGGCTACAGCTACAATTCTAACAACTTCATCCTCAATTTCTGGGACTTCATTGGCAAATAAATAAACCACTAATCCCGCATCTGCTCTGGAAACCACCAGCTGTGGTCCTCTTTGCTGACCTTGGGAAACTTTTTTCAAGTAAACTTTAAATGTGGCATTTGCCCGATAATTATCGTTGGGAAGTTGCTCCCGTTTAGGCAATTCAGCTTCTACTTCTGGCTGACCAAAACTACTGCTAACTGCCAGAATCACAGATTGTCTTTCAAAGCGCAATACCCTGGCTTGCAACACCGTACCTTCCAAGTCTTGAAACTCTTCCTGTACCATCTGTCGCTGCTGATCCCGCAGTTTTTGGGCTAAAACCTGTTTGGTTTGCATTGCCGCCATGCGACCAAAATCTTTTTGATCTGGAGTCACATCCAAAACTACAGAATCACCTAATTGAGCTTCTGGGGCTACTTCTTGTACTTCCTTGAGGGCAATTTGATGGTCTGTGTTGTCAACTTCCTCAATAATTGTTTTGGTAGAAAGAACGCGAAAACCTTCTTCTTCAATATCCAGTTCTACCTCAAAATTATCAAAATAATCTTCATCAAATTGTTGACGCTCTTCTAAATTTTGAGCTCGACGGTAACGCTCGTAACCCTTGAGTAAGGCTTCTCTAATTGCTGATTGCACTGCAAGGCGAGGTAAGTTTCGCTCGCGACTGATACTTTCAATTAGTTCTTTTAATCCAGGTAAACTTACCATTGACATAAGCAATCTCCTTAAATTTTAACATAAGCATCCAGGTATTTTTGATGATTGGCTTGGCTTGCTTGGAGATTTCCATCCACAACCCAAAATCATTAATAAATAACCCTTTTGGTGACCCATACCACCAAGAGGGCAGAATATCCCTCTAGCCAGTAGTTGCCAAATCACTCACTTCGTTTTCCTAGGGGAAGACATACATAGAAGGGAAATTCTGTGTAAATCGTTCTTCCCCCAGGCATTTATCTGTGCCATCCATCAGCAGAGCTATGCATGGATACAGCCAATGGCTGTCAACTTGAAAATCGATTAGCTACTTTCATCTAGCAGCACCTGGGTAATCAGGGGGCGAGAAATGGCAACTGTACGACCTTTTTTATTTAAATAAACTGCTGTTTCATCCCGACGAATCAAATTACCTCTCCACTCTTGTTGTCCTTCGTAGGCTGGAGAAGTAGAGATAATCACAGGAAATCCTTTGAAGGAAATGAATTCCCGATCTGTTGTCAATTGTCTAGAAACACCAGGACTAGATATTTCTAAGGTGTAGGCATCTGGAATGATCTCCGCCTTATCTAAGCAGGCTTCTAAGGCACGACTCATGCGCTCGCAATCATCTAAACCAGTGTCTTGGTTTGGATTACGGATATCTACCCGTAATGTGGGTGGACTTTGGTTGGTATGAAAAACCACGCCAACTAATTCCAATCCCAGCTCTTGTGCCACTGGTTTTGCTAAATCAATAATTTTTGGTACTAAGGGATGAGTCATGCAAAAATTCCAACAAAAAAAGTGGGCGTTGACCCACTTCCTGCGATAAGAATATCTTCCAAGAAGTCTTTCGACGAACCGTCGTTGATTCGCCTCTAAGATGAGTGTAGCGCATTTTTTCTAGAGCGAGAAGTTGAACTCTCCTGGCTTTGAAAAAACCAGGATTCTGAACTGATGTTACTACGTAGTCTTCTAGACCACTGCGTAACCTTGTTCTGCCCTATGGGGCTTTGACTGGTTCAAGCAGTCCTACCCGCCTTGACCTATTTCTAGGCTGTACGGCTACTTTTGGGTTTCCCAGTTCTGCTAACACGTTTTGTTTTTGGAGTTTTTCATCCTGTATTAGCATCACCAACTTTATTTAGGATACCACTGAAAATGCCGGACTAAAGTCGGAGGGAGTCAGATTTTATCCCCTCCTTAAAAGGATAGGCAGAAGGGAAGAGGTATTTTCGTGGGCTGGCAAGTGATAACTGATAACTGTTAACTGTTAACTGTTAAACTGTTATTTAAGGCGTACTATCAACAATCAAGTCCACATCTTCGTAGATATCTGCAATATCAAAACGCACGTCAACACTAGCAAAATCAACTTTATCTCCCCTAACATAAGGAAAAAGTTCCCAACGTCCTTTTTCATTGCGACGAAAACAATCTACACTCATTACATCTTGAGAAATTAAGACATATTCTTTGAGAGTTTTTAACTGCCTATAATCAGCAAATTTCTTACCGCGATCGTAAGCTTCTGTCATATCAGAAAGTACTTCTACTATCAAACAAGGATAGCGTTTAAAGTATTTATACTCTTTATCCCTTGCATCTCCAGTTACTATTATATCAGGATAAAAATAGCGATTAATAGATTCTATTTGTGCTTTCATATCTGCCATGTAAACCCGATAACTTTTTCGCCGTAATTGGGTTAGTAGTAATGCAGCTAAATTCAAAGCGATGGTAACGTGGGCATCACTTCTAGTACTAGAAATTTGATATACTTGACCGTCAATATATTCATGTTTGATAATACTTAATTTTTCTGTTTCTAAGTATTCTTGTGGTGATATATAGTATTCGTTGTGGCTCAATATCATCTCAGTTTATAAGATAATCAAGGGACTAATAAAACTATTCTATCTAAACTAAGTATTTCTGAGATGTTTGCCAGCCTATTTATTCTTATTTATGGTGGCAACCTTAATCAAATCAGAGGAGGTGATTACCTATTTTTGAGACTGGGTAAAATCTGAATAAATTAATAATTTTTGATGTTACCTAAAATTCCCTAAGGTCGGGATAATTTACTTATTTTTTCAATTTTAGTCCAAGTGGAACTTTTCCTAGCAAGTGAAAATATTTCGGAAAAATTTTTACTATGTTGGTGTGTATAAAACTTAAGTATTATCCCCGTTTTTCACCCAGATCAATAATATTAACTGGATGTTTAGGTAATACCAATTTCAAAAAAGAGTGCGACAAATAGATTCTTGTTCGGTGACGTAGCAATGCTACGTCTCTACAATCAATATAAATTGCATCTTCATACAGAAACGGTATAAGTCCTAATTAAATGAAACTGTATGGTGCGTTCTACAATATGTAGGGTGGTATATCCGCTTTTGGAGTCTGATACCACATTAAATGTAAGGGATTTTGAGTAAAACTTTTCTTCACTGGGGTTTTATGCTGCTAAAGCCAAATCAACGCACCAAACTAGATGATACCGACGATAAACTGTTTTATGATTATCCCCGCTTTGTTACCCATGTAGATGAGGGATTTATTCAACAGCTAACAAATTTATATCGCTTACGCTTACAAGCAAACACGCGCATTTTTGACATGATGAGTAGTTGGGTATCTCATCTACCAGAAGATATAGAGTTTGCTCATGTGGAAGGACACGGACTGAATCAATCAGAATTAGCACGCAATCCCCGATTAGATCGCTATTTTGTCCAAAACCTGAATGCTAACCCCAAATTACCTTTACCTGATGGAGAATTTGATGCTGTCCTCAATTGTGTTTCGGTACAATATTTACAGTATCCAGAGGCAATATTTGCAGAAATTTACCGCATCCTTAAGCCTGGTGGAGTGGCGATTGTCAGTTTTTCTAATCGGATGTTTTATCAAAAAGCCATCCAAGTATGGCGGGATGGTTCGGAAAATACTAGAGTTCAATTAGTCAAAGGCTATTTTGAATCCGTAGCAGGATTTAGCACACCAGAAATTATCGCTCGCCAGTCTTCTGTACCTAATTTCTTACAGTTATTGGGTATGGGAGGAGGAGATCCATTTTATGCAGTAGTCGCAGAACGAGATTGAGGATAATAGGGAGTTAACCTTTTTACTCCCTTAGGTGGTATAAAATTACCTATCTCCTAAATCTCTCTATCTTCTGTGTTCTCTGCGCCTGGAGTGGTTTTTTCATTAGTAATCTTTGCCTGAGATGGGAGTATTGAGCCTCTCAAACAATGTGTATTTTGACAAACTAAATGCGATCGAAAAGTAAATTTTCCCATTAGAAGACTGGACAAACCTGATAATTTCCATGAAGGTCGCAAGATAAATTTTTTTCTGGATTTGGTTAAGCATAGATAGGAGAAAAATATGGTTTTCCCGCGCACTCGTAGGATTTTCGCTGCTTTACTGTTGTCAATATTACTAATCACTACGGCTTGTACGCCTAAAGAACCAGGGCGTTTTGACCAGGTACAACAAGAAAGTAGCCGTCAAAGAAGTGGTCAAGCAGTTTCTAAAAAAGCTACTCAAGGTAGTGAATTTAACAGACTATTTCCATCATCCTCGGATGGTTATCAGCGCGTATTTACTCAAGAAAAGAAAGGTTTTTCCCAAGCCAAGCTGAAAAAAGATGGTAAAGAAGTGGCTGTGTTGTCTATTTCCGATACTAGCAGTACTCCATCTACCGCCGCTAAGTATTCTAATAGCACTGCAAAAATTGCCGGTTATCCAGCCAGGGAGATTGGTAATACTCAAACCGCAATTTTAGTCAACAACCGCTACCAGGTTAAGGTTGCTTCCCGTTCTGCATCATTTACAGCAAGCGATCGCCAAGATTGGATACAAAAGTTTAATCTGAGTCGTTTAGAGCGGCTCAAATAAGCGATCGCCAATAACTAATAAGTAGATCATAAAATCAGGAGATTATTGTGAGTAAAGCAATTTTTGAATTAGTAGATGAACTACCAACTAAGAATTTAACGGTTTCCATGCTGAACGCTTTGGATTTTGTCGCTCCTGGTGAGTGGGAAAATATAGTTGGTTTTGTCAATACCATTAAACACGTCACTGGGGAAACCGATGATGACTTAATTCAAGAAATTGGTGAACGTGCTATTTATCTGTATAATGACCGTTCCCAGGGATACCAGAGAGCTATGTGGTTATACCAGACTGTGGACAGTACAGATAAGGCTCTGGCGGCAGCTGCTTTGGCAAATAGGGTTGGGGAAGCAGTCCCTCTTTTGGGTTTTTTAAACAAAGTAACCCCCAAACCAGACAAAGCTCAAACCTTTGATTTAACCTTGAAATTAGTGGCTGAATTGGTGGCTTTTTGCCAAATTAACGGTATTCCTGGGGATAGTATCGGCGATTTTGTCGGTGCTTTAGGGGAATATAGTGGTGAGTCCCTCATCCGTATGGTAGCTTTAGTTTGCGTTGATGGTTTGATACCCCTCGGTCCCGATTTCATTGACAAGGCTATCTCACGAATTAGCCAGACAAGTCCCCAGGAATTAGAACAAAATTCTACTTTCAACAACATGAAAGATGCCATACCTGGATCTGACTCCGGCAGTAAACTGAATTTTATTGGTGAAAGTTTTGACTCAGTGAAAGGCTGGATGGGTGATTTGGTTGCTTCTAGGGGCTTAAACCCGCAAACGGTGTTAAGCCATTTACAAGGATTTGTAGAAATTGCTGATGACAAGTTAGATTACGTAGCGGCGTTTTTGGATATGTCAACTAATTATTATGAACATACGGGTACGCAAACCTTGGCGCGACGATTAATTGAACGTGCTGCGGCAGAAATTTAGTAGGGGTTTAGCATTGCTAAACCCCTACTAATAAATCAAAATTTCTGTCATTAGACCCACCCTGTAGGGGTTTAGCATTGCTAGGGTTTAGCATTGCTAAACCCCTACAATATATGCAATGTGGCGCGTAAATCCTCAACTCTTACCCATAATCAGGAGGAAAAATCAATGTGATTAAATTTACACGATTAATCAGAAAAATCCGAGAAAAGGCTCGAGATTTACTAGATATAGTATGGTTCCGCGTCTTTCTGGCGATCGTGATTGCTTATTTCTTGATGTTGACATTCAGTCACATAGAACAATGGAATAAGGGAACCATTGTTTGCCAACCTCAAGACTCATTATTACAGTGTTTCTATAAACAAGCATTATCAGTAATTGAACTGAATAATATTGAGAGTTTTAGTATTTTAGCAGCAGCAACTTTATATTTATTAGAAAGTAGAGAACGCAGACGCAATACAATTTATGAAGCGTGGCAAGTAGTTGATAATGCCGCAGCAGCCAATGTATCTACTAGTTATGCCCGGATTAAAGCTTTGAAAGATTTAAATCAGTATGGCGTATCTTTAAAAGCTTTAGATGTACCCAATGCTGATTTAAATGAAATTGACTTGGCTGGTGCCGATCTGAGGGTGGCGAACCTTAGTTATGCCAACCTCATTTATGCTAACCTCAGGGAAGCTAATCTCAGTGATGCCCAATTAGAAGGTGCTAATCTCAGTCGTGCCATTCTTAAAGACGCTAATCTCAGATTTGCCAACCTTAACGGCGCTCAACTAGAAGGTGCTAGCCTAGCTCGTGCTAATTTGAGTAATACTGACCTTGGGGGTGCTAACCTGGGTGGCACCGATTTACGGGGAGCTATTCTTGAATGTGCCGATCTCAATGGGGTACAGTTAGAAGTAGCTAACCTTACAGGTGCTAAATTAGAAGGTGCTCAACTAGAAGGTGCAGACCTCAGTGATACTAAATTAGAGGGTGCTAATCTCAACAATGCATACCTGCTCCATGCTAATTTGACCCGTGCTAATCTCAAAAATGCAGATTTCCGAGGCGTTCATGACCTTTGTGTTGAGCAGGTTCAAGCAGCTCACCACTGGACAGAAGCTAGATACGATCGCTATTTTTGCATTCAATTAGGACTACCTGTAGAATCAGAAAAGTCAGCAAGACATAATTATATAGATACAGCAGACGCGGAAAGGTTTTTGTAGATCGGTTTCAATCATATAATTATCTTAAGTCTTAATAATCCCGGCGTTACTCGATTATTTATATCTGCCATGAAGCAAACAGCAAAATCTTGGTTATGGCAATTTACCAAAACCATTATTGTATTGTTATTTATTGGATTTTATCTCATTCTAGATGCCCACCCCGTGGGAGCGTTTGAGAATAAAGTTAATTACACTTTAAGTGAATTGAGGGGTCGGGATTTTTCCGAGCAAGACTTATCAGGAACTTCCTTTGCTGGTGGGGATATGCGGGGAGCAGATTTTCATGGAGCAAATCTGGAAGGAACTATTTTAACTAAGGGTTCTTTTTTACAAGCAAACTTGAAGGGTGCAAACTTTTCTCAAGCGTTTGCCGATCGCGTTATCTTTGATAAAGGTAATCTTACCAGTGCTATATTTACAGATGCCCTCCTCAGTGGTAGCACTTTCTATGATGCCAATATTGAGGGTGCGGACTTTTCCGGTGCTTTACTCGACCGTTACCAAGTAATGTTAATGTGTAAACGAGCATCGGGGGTCAATCCTGTAACTGGTGTTTCTACACGTGTCAGTTTGGATTGCCGTGAAGATAATTCATAATTCATAATTCATAATTCATAATTACTAGTACTCGACCACATTAGTTCTGAGGGGTAGAGTCAGAAACCGCAGAGGCGCAGAGAGCGCAGAGTCAGAGGAGGAGAGGAGAAGTCTAGAAGTTGGTTTGCCCATCAAAATTAATGTGGTGGACTACTAGTACTCGACCACATTAATTTTGCTGGGTGGACATCCAATCCGCCAGGGACTCTAAGTCCCTGGCTAATAACAAAAGTCCTATAAATAGGACTAATGCAATACCCCTCAGAACTAATTTGGTGGAACACTAGTACTCGACCGCATTAATTCTGATGGGTTTATATATCGTTCAAACCCTTAATATATCTAGTATACAGATTTAAGATCAACTCACAAAACTAATGTGATGAACCACTAGTCGAAGCTAAATATTTATGGACAATTTGAGCAACAAATGTTAGAAATATAATATCTCGTACTCATAACGACTACGTATAAGCTGTGTATGGTGATTATGAGTAGGGATTAATGTCTGTCGCCGAATTATAGAGAGGAAATACTATGGATTTGTCAAACTCCAACACTGCAAATAATTTAGAAGCAGCTTTTGGTGGAGAGTCGATGGCGAATCGCAAATATTTATTTTTTGCGGAAGTGACTCGTAAATTGGGGATGTCTGAACTTTCCAAGTTATTTAAGGAAACAGCAAATCAGGAGACAGAACACGCATTTGCTCACTTTCGGCTCATGCATCCAGAGTTGGTTATGGATGATGCTTCATCATTGACAGAGGAGCAAAAAAAAGCGATCGCTTCCCGTTGTTTAGAGTTAGCGATTGAAGGCGAAACCTACGAATACACCACCATGTATCCAGGATTTGCCGCCCAAGCCAAGGAAGATAGAGATAGTAAAGCTGTTGCTGAATTTGAAGGACAACAAAAAGAGTCCCAAGAACACGCCCAGACCTTCCGTAAGGCAGCACATAATTTTGGTCTATTAACTAACGTTGAACAGCATCATGCCCGTCAATATACGGAGGCTCTACAATCTCTAGAGGGTGTAAATCCTCCGGAAAAATCAGCCGGGGACAACCCAACCATCCAGAAATGGATTTGTCGTCAGTGTTCCATGATTTACGATCCAGTAGCAGGCGATCCTGACTCTGGTATTGCTCCAGGAACCCCATTTGCAGAAATTCCCGACGATTGGCATTGTCCCATTTGTGGTGCTAGCAAGAAAACATTTGTTCTCTATGAGGAAGCTGTTGCTGCATAGTTTGTAGAGCAAGAGGAGGGAAGGAGTAGAGGAGGGAAGGAGGGAAGGAGTGAAAGAGGGAAGGAGGGAAGGAAAATTAGGAGAGTAATTCCTAGATTTATTGTTATGTATTCTCAAAACTGTAGACGCGCAGCGTTTACACTGCATCACTGCATCACTGCATCACTGCATCACTGCAAAATTTTCCTCCACTGTTCAGGTGTCAGAGAACGTATCATACTGAACTTAAAGGCGGATTTAGATTTACTAATAAACTGAGCGTATGATGGCTGAATGTAGGGGCGATATTGCGATCGCTCGGCGATATATACCTGTAAAAAAGCCAACATCATTACTCTGGCATTTTGTTGAAAAATTTTGACCTCGTCTTCCAATTGTGCAGAAGCAGAGGAAGAATAAAAAAGGCGATTTAATAGAGCTGTTAATTCTGTGGTGTGGGAAAAACCATCTGCCAATACTAGATACTTGTTGGGAGTTTGCAACCAAGTAAATGCCCTGATTTGTTCTCCGACTACGGGGGTTGCAGGATCGTAACCCGCGCTACCCATAACCACAGGAACTTGAATGCGGCTAAGTCCTTTTTGTCCCAAAATAATACTGCTGACAGGATTTAGGGTAATTACGAGCTGAATGCGGGGATCTCGTAAGCCTTGGGAGAGAATTTTTCGTTGCACAGATGAAGGTTTAAATTCTCGCGCTCGGCATTGGAGTAATGAAGAAATATTGAAAGGCTCTTGTTGGCAATCTTGGGTAAGTTGTTCAAAATCAACGGTAGCACCGCCTAACATCAGCGCAGTATAACCGCCGAAAGAATGACCAATTATACCTACTTTTTTCAGATTTAGTCGCCCTTGAAATTCTGACTGATTCAAGCCTTCGAGATAATTGAGTAAGAAAGTAACATCTAAAGGACGATTTACAAATTCATTTAAGCGAAACAATTCCTTGCCTCTCCCTGCCAGTGTATTCTCTCGTTGGGCAAGATTACTACCAATATGCTCTGGTAAAGCTACAGCAAACCCGTGGGAGGCTAAAAATTGGGCTAACTGGGTAAAGGTGCTGCGACTATCGCTAAACCCGTGGGAAATAACAACCACAGGAATTGGTTCGCCGGAATTGTTATTAGCAGGGGGTAAATATAGGTCTACTGGATATTTGCGATCGCGGCTGGTATCCTGTAAATAAATTGTTTTACTAGAATACTTGACTGAACCTGGAGTTCTGATATCGGTAAGTTGTTTGTAATTAATGGGTGGTGCAGCAGCAATTTCTGCTTGGGCAAGTTTGTTAATTTCAGCGATGGCAGTTGTTGTATCCGCAAATACATCTGCAATTTTTTTGATGGCTGTAATTGTCTCTGAGGTGTTGATGCGAATCCCTGGGGTAGGGAATTTTTTTAGTACTTTAATCAGGGTAAAATCACCTTCTGCGGCTGCTTGAACTAAGGCTGCACGCAAAGCAAGCTTTCCATTCTGTCCTGCTTCAGTTTGAATTAGCTTGCCAATTCTGTGCAATGATTTTTCTCCCATGGGAGCGTAGAAAGCTTGGGAGAGGGTGAGTGCCTTGACATCGTAGGATTTTTGTAGGGCTGTGCGTAATTCTTCTTGTTGTTTGGGGTTGAGTCTTTTGGTTAAGAATTTGAGTTCTGGGGTAACTTTACCTGTTTTGACATAATTTTCTAAATCGGTGACAGAAAGGGAGAACTCTAGAGGACCAAAAGCTGCATAAATCTTTTCTGCTGCACCCACAGAGGTAGTAGTTAAAAGGGTTGATATAGTGGCTAAAAATAGGGAGTTGAGGCAGTCTCGGTAAATATTTCTTTTCCTTCTGTGGGCTTGTTTAAACATATACTAATTCAAATAATGTTTGCGACACATACATGATTCGTAAGGGCACGGCATCCTCAATCTTTTGGTGTATCAAATTATCTTAATGATGCCGTGTCCCTACCCATCTACTCATAATCAAACCGGATTCCGATATAGATTTTAGGAGGAAAATTAATGGCGATCGCATTATATAGCACTACGTGACGACAGACTCAGATCCCCGACTTTTTGAAAAAGTCGGGGATCTTGTCGATCGCATTTGAGTAAAATTACCGGTTTAAGAACAAGAAAACTGTTTGAAATAAACCTACAACCAATCCCAAAATACCACCCAAGGTAACAATTGCTTGTAATTCATTTTTCACAATCCCCTCGATTGCAGCTTCTAAATCCTCAGGAGGAGTAGACTTAATCCGCTCAATAATTACTTGGTCGATGGATAAAATGGGAATAGCGCGAGATACAATCAGTTCTAAGTCTTTTTCTAAATACCGTTCCAAAATTAAAGCCAATTCTTGACTGACTACTTCCAAAGAACTACTCACCACTGCAGAAGAACTGAGGCGATTGACTAAAAGCACAGAAATACGATCCCAATCCACTGAATCTGTTAACCCTTGAAGTAAATCCCCTCCACTAGTCTGAATGTACTGGCGCACGCTTTCTCGGGTACTTTGACGTAACTGTCTGACTGTGGATATGGGTAGGTTTTGTAAGGAAAGATTCTGGAAAAAACGCTGGAAGCGATCGCGTACTTGTAAATCTTCAACCCATTCCCGAATCCGATTATTGGTCATTTCTTTCTCGTCTAAACAGAAAGTACGCAAACGGGTCAAAGTATTGCGTAATCCCAACAAATTTGCCACCACCCAATAAGTACCGCTACTTTTTTCCCGAAAACTTTCATCAATAGTATGAATGGTGCGATCGGTTAAAAAATCAATGATAGTTAATCTAATTTTATCTGGGGGTAAAACTACTTTGAGTAACCAGTCAGCAAGCCTTTGGGATTGATCCTCACTTAATTTAAACTCTAATAATATCCGGTCAAATATTTGATTGGTTTGTGCTTCTAAAAAATCCTCTCTCCGTGCCAGAACTCTAAGTAATTTTGGCAAAGACTCCCCTAATAAATCCCGCAAAATTCCAGCGACAATTTTGGCAGTTTTTTGCTCTTTGTCTGATTTTACTTGGTCAATTGCCATCCTCAGCAACCACAAAATTGCCGCCTCTACCCGTTCCGTTTGTAATAATCGTCGTGCCAAGTTTTGGATTTCCTCTGGGGTTAATAGGGAATCCATAATTGCATTGGAAATATTCTGAGCCAGACGTGCTTGATTACGGGGAATTAGCCCCGGTGTAAAGGGAATTTTCCGTCCGCCGATGTAGATCGCTCGGTAAGGACGAAATAGCATTTTGATGGCTATGTCATTTGTGTAGTAGCCAATAATTCCACCTGCTATGGGAGGAGTTATATACAACCAAAGATTATACCAATCCACTGAATTTGAGATTTTGGATTTTAGATTTTAGATTTTGGGTTTTGGATTACTAGGGGCTAGTTGCTAGTTTTGCTGTGAAGTATTGAAGAAGGAAGAAGGAAGAAGGTTTGAGCGGAAGAATGTTTGAGCGGGGTTTTGAGATGGGTCGCAATGACATATTTGAATAGTTCAAATTATCTTGACAATGAAAAACTAACTACTCCCAAACTTCAAATAGCCGATTTACCCATCAGATTTTGTAACTACCAGTACTCCCATCATATCGTTGACAATGGGGTAATGGATGGCTTTGGCAAAACCAGCTTGCAAAGCAATTTCTACTTGCTTGTCGCCCCTAGGGAAACGCTCTAAACTAGGATTGATGTAGGCGTACTCTTCCTTATATCCCATCCAGTTTCCAACGGAGACTACAAGATTGTTGAGATACCAGTTCTGAAAATCGATCGCTAGGGAATTTTGGGGACGATGGAAATCCAAAATGGCAGCTTTTGCCCCCGGTTTGAGAACCCGATGGATTTCTCTCATACTCCGGGGAATGTCAGTAACATTTCTTAACCCATAGCCCATAGTTGCTGCATCGAAGCGATTGTGATCAAAAGGTAATTGGAGGGCATCGGCTTCAATCCAAGTAATCGGAGGGGTGGGATACTTGTCTAGAGAACGTTGTTTAGCTACCGCTAATTGTGCAGAAGAGAAATCCACTCCATACACCCGTCCTGTTTTACCCACCCTTTGTGCTAACTGGAATGCTAAATCCCCACTTCCACAACACAAATCCAGACAAGTATCTCCTGGTTTAGCACCGCTCCATTTCACCGTCATTTCTTTCCAAATCCGGTGTTGTCCCAAACTTAACCAATCGTTTAAGCGATCGTAAATGGGAGCAATTTGGTCAAAAATAGCGCGTATTTCGTCAGACATTAGCTGTGAATCAGTCGTTAATCATTAGTTTATCCTCAAGGAATTACCTCAAAGAATCAAGCACTAATCACTATTAGACTACAAATTCACTACTTACAGGTACAATCAATGACAATTCCCACCAATTGTGCTGAGAGATGAATGAGTTTCAATTCATCTTCTTTCAAAGCCGTGGGCTGTTTCCATTGTAGGGAAAGAACAGCGGTCGCTTTACCTCTATAAGTAACGGGAATCACTAAATGTGCTTTTATGTCAAAATCTGAGTAGTGAGAGACACCAGCTAACTGCTTATCTTTTGGTATATTTACTGAAACTTGAATTTGTCCAGTAGCGATCGCATCTTTGACTAGAGGATCTTGCTCTAACCAGTTTTCTAAATCTCCCACCGCACTATAAGTCCCCTGTTGAGCAATCAGAGTGCCATCTTCTACTGTTTGTAAAATACAGTTATCAACGGCGAAACTTTGTCCGAATGCTGTGGCAATCTGGTTCAAGGTAGTTGCTAAATCGTCGTTTTGTTGGGCTACCTGTACTAACACAGCTAACAGAGCCATTTGTGAGTTAGCTCGTTCTAGCTCCTCTGTGCGCTGTTTGAGCAAATCATAGGTTTCGACTGCTCTGTCTACCACCACCTTTAATTCTTCGGGTTCCCAAGGTTTAGTAATATACTTGTAGACTTGCCCAGCATTAATTGCATCCACAAGGTCTTCAATGTCAGTAAAACCCGTAAGGATAATTCTGACTGTGTTGGGAAATTGGGGTAAAGTCTTGCGGAGAAACTCTGTCCCCTTCATTTCTGGCATTCGTTGATCGGAGATAATCACAGCAACTTCCCCTTCTTCTGCCAAAATTTCCAGAGCCTCAACCCCACTATAGGCTTTTAAAACATGGAAATCACGGCGAAAAGTGCGATACAGCAGGTCTAAATTATCGACCTCATCATCAACTACTAAAATTTTCGGTTTTTTGGATTTCGCCAGTTTCATCATCTGAGTATGGATCTTATTAATTTCAGCCACTGGATTAGTCATAAGATTTTGTTAAATATTTACTACTATTTACTACATTGTTATCTTTCAAACATTTGTGAGTGACAATAAATTAATTGGCTAAGTAGCTTTAGCTACTAAACTATTCAACTGACTGTCACTATCCATTAATGCAATTATGAAGTAAATGAGACTAGAATTACTAAGAGTAATTACTTAAATTATCTTAGCCGCTTCAGCTCTTTTAGTCATAACCCATGATTTTGCTTATTGGCTGTGATATAAAATATTTTTTACATTGTTTGAGGTGTAGTTACCAGCTATCACCGCCGTCGCCACCACCACTGTCACCACCACCAAAACTAATAGAACTCCCGGAGTCAGAACTGGGACTGCTGCGACAGTTAGAATCGTAACTACTTTCAGATGCAGAACTTTAGAATTTAGAATTTAGAAAAAAATACAGGACTAAAGCTAGGTGTGAAAATCGCTGGTTGGTGGGTGACCCTATAAGTCTCATTGTGACCTTCAAACATTTTCGCAGCCTTACACCTAAAAGCACGCGGGACAATGGTAGTCCCGTATTTTCAAATCGGGGCGGAAATTGGACAGTGGCAATTTTAATTGCCGTGAAATGATATTATGGTCAGATAGCTGTATGCCAAGAATTTGTCCGTAATCCACGGTTGAAAGTACTGGGATATTTGTTGGACAAAGTATCAGGAGAGTTTCTATGTAGGGTTATCCCAAGGACGGAGCCGTTCTACTTGGAGGCATAGAAATGTTGAATTAAACCGCGAAACTAGTAAGCAAGCCTGAAAGTCCGAATCCTGGTTGTCGGTAGAGCGGTTCTCCTAAGAGCTAGAAAAGTATAGCCAGATAGCTGTTCTATGCATATAGAACCGGGCGACAAGCTATATCCAACTTAAGCGCTAGGACCCGCGTCTATTTATAGCGCGGAGTGGCTCAGGATGACATCTTGCCTCCCCTACAGAAAAATATGCCAGTTGCTTAAGTCCTAACTAACTTGAAAATAGTTCATCAGCGCGGAGTAGGGGCGCATTGCGTGCTAACTTGAGGAGTTAGTCACAAAGCATTATCATCAGCAGGTTGTGTACAAAAGTCAATGTAGACGCGCGAAGCGCGGCTTGGAGCAGAGTGGGACTAACTTGAAAATAGGGAGTGAAGGAGTGTAGACACGAAGTGGCTTCTCGTAGAGTAGGAGTAGGGGCGGGGTTTCCCCGCCCAGAGTAAGGGAATTATTTTCATCCTTGGTTGTAGGATTTTCCCGTGAGGGACTAACTTATTACTTATTACTTATTACTTATTACTGGTCACCATTTAACTGTAATCTCCCTTCCTAATTCCATCTGTAATTGCAACTGTGCATTACCACTGTTGATCGCAATTTCCACCCAACCATGACTACCAATTAAAGCGATCGCATCTCCAATTTTCCCATGTGCATAAGTTCCATAACTGGGAATAATCCCATCACCTATTTGTACGTACCAATTTTTATTTTCTACGGAACTCCCAGGAATATTGCTGACTAAATTGCCAAAGTGGTCTATGTACTGGACACATCCCAGTATGGTATCTGCAAAGTAATTACATTCAGCTAATTCTAAATTTACCAGGGTGGCGGGATTAATTGGTGTCCCCAATTCTTGGATAGCAACCCCATTGGCAAGATGCGCTCCCACGGGTGCAAATATATCTCGACCGTGGAAGGTTCTACTAGGGGTAGAAGTATACCAATAGTTCTGATTGGTCAGTTCCACTGCGGCGATCGCATGATGTTGACACAGTACTCCACTCAATAAACCATTATCTGGTGCTACCAAAAATCCCGACTCTAATTCTACAGCGATCGCCCGTCGTTTTCCCCCCACTCCCGGATCTACCACCGCTACATGAACGGTTCCCTGGGGAAAATGAGGGTAGGCATTCATTAGACAAAATCTGGCAGCAGCAATGTTTTGTGGCGGTATTTGGTGGGTTATATCTATAATCCTAGTGCTGGCATTAATTTGAGCAATTACCCCCTTCATTACACCCACATATTCATCGCGATCGCCAAAATCACTCAGTAGAGTTAGTAGTGTTTGCTGCCTCATAGGTTAACCAAACTGTGAAAATTTATTTACAAAAAATAAATAGACTGTAAAGCTAGCATTAATTTTGTATATTTCCGTAACATCCACTACAAAAATATGATAAATTAGAAATATAAAAGATAAATCAAAATGCTAAAGGTTCCAAATATGAATACTAACAGGGTGGAAGCAGCCAAGAAAATGCGAGCTGTTCATAAGCAAAATATTCAAAGAAGTATCGAACATCGCTTGCAAATAGCAAGAAGTAAAGGGGATCTCAGTCTGATTAAACAATTAGAAGCTGAAATGAGGCATTTTCAGTAAATTATCTACTGAGTTCATAGTTTCTTGTCAAAGCAAAGTCAGAAGGAAGAAGGAAATGAACCTGCCGATGAAAATGCGGGGGTGACTAACTCTTCAAGGGCGCACGCAATGCGCCCCTACTAAGTGCTTCGCGCGTCTACATGGACGTTTGTACACAACCAAGGATGAAAATACCTCGACTGCGGCTCCCACACCTAAGCTGTCAACCATCAACTAACAACTAACAACTAACAACTAACAACTATCAACCATTTTCTAGCTAGGAATAAATGCTAAGATTGCAGTATTCATTTATCAGCATACTGGCTTTGGAGACTGCAACCTGTCCTCGCTGCAATCAACCTGTAAACTCTCAGGTAGTCACCTGTCCCTATTGCCGTACCCAGTTAAAAGCCTATGGACATCCCGGCATACCCTTACATCGTGCGAATGGGTCAGAATATCTCTGCAATAGCTGTACTTACCATGCAGATGATAGTTGTAACTTTCCTCAACGTCCCTATGCTCAGGAATGTACTCTCTACGAAAATTTTCAAGAACGGGAGTTAGAATTACAACAACAAATTCAAGCCAAAAGCTTTGGTGTCAGTTTTCGTAAATGGGTACAGCAAAATCAGGCTTGGTTATGGCTATTAGGTTTATTATTGATTTGTTTGGCGATCGCTTTATCTAGTTCTTGATCACATTAATTATGGTCACAGATCCCCGACTTCTACCCTACGGGAAGCCGCTAACGCGTCTACAAGAAGTCGGGGATCTAAGCACTTGCGACTCGTTAAAATTAATGCAACGCACTACTAGTTTTTAATATTGGAGAGTGGAATTATCGCCAACCTATCAGGCGTAATATCGGCACTACAAGATAATAACTTACGGCTAACCAAAAACTGATACAGATGCCGATTAACCCAAAAAAGATAAAACTGCGCCACAAATCATCCCATCCTAGGGGATGGGAAAAATTTATGATGGATAATAAACCTAAATTGATACCTAATGATAGAGCGATCGCAGTTCCATAAGCGGCAATAATGGCATAAACTATATGATGGCTACGGGTTCCTAAACCCAACGTCAGTAAAGAAATAGCTGCTAAAACCCCTGCTAAAAACCCCGCATCACCATATTGTGGGTGAATTAATTGCCAAACCAAATACCCCAAACCATAGCCAATAACACCCATCAGGGATGCAATTAAATAACGTCGCTTTTGACCACATAACCCCGCAGTTGTCAATCCCCATGCAGTCCCCAAACCGGCTCCCATGAACAAAATCATTTCTGAACCCAGGAAGGTTTGAGTACCAGTTGTTAAGGAAGGTATTGTTTGATGGACAAAATCAGTAATTTGCTGACTCCAAAGAGTTCTTTCTGACACTACAAAGCCAGTAAATATGCCAACACCAGCACCTAGGGTGGTGAGAATCATTGTCCAAATAGTATAAAAACAAGCTTTGAGAATTCGCAGACATATTTTTACCAAAGTAAAAATTGTTTTGGATATCCCGCGAATCAGGGTGGCGATCGCTTTTTGTAAATCTAGTTTTATTGTGGGTAAAACCGGTTTCTTTAGGGATTTATCAAGTAATTTAGTCAAGTGCCTCTGGATTGTGGCAGCATTGGCAGGACGGGCTTGTACATCCTGCTGCACCATATCACTCAGTAAATTTACTAATTTCGGATCGATGTTAGTATTACTTGTTTTTTGTAGTTCCGGTAGCCAGTTAAATTCTCCGCTTAGGGGATCTTCCAGTTCTGATGGCTGTTTGCCAGTCAGCATGACAATCATTGTCCTTCCCAGAGCATAAAAATCTGCTTGCACCCCCACATGAGCCCCACCAATTTGTTCCGGTGGACTATAGCCAGAAGAAAATAGGCGGGTAGAACTGCTTTGTCGCCTGAATATTTGTTCCCGGAATTGCTTGACTCCACCAAAATCAATCAGTACCAACTGACCATCTAATTTAGAAGAGGAAGAGTTACGCAACATTAAATTAGATGGCTTAATATCCCGGTGAATGATATGCCGTCGGTGCAAATGTTGCAAAATATCTACAGCCTGGAGCAGCCAATTTAACACCATTTCTTCAGGACATCCGTGGGGATACTGATGTTGAATTTCCTCCAAGGTGAGGCCGCTAATTTTTTCCATCACCAAACAAGGCAAATCAACCTGTCCTGAAGGGTCAGAGAAATGCACCTGAAAATAACCATCTGCATCTACTTGCGGTACTCCTGGATGGTTGAGACTAGCTAAAACCTTTGCTTCTTGTGCAAACAATTCCAATGCCTTGGGGGAAGTTTGCAGTAAAACTTTAAGCACCTTTTCGGTTTGCGTATGGGAATCCCAAACAGTGTAAATTTGGGCAAACCCACCAGTTCCCAATTGCCTTAATGGGATATAACGATTTTGTAGCTGCAATGGCGAGCCACAGCTACTACAAAATTTATATCCCCATGGTTGAGGATAAGGACGATGACAGTTGGGATTTATGCAGTGAATCGCACTCTGGTTGACTTGAGACACAACCACTAAAATACAAAGCCTTAGTTGATTGTACACACATATGGACTCATTTTTTGCCCAATAAGTGCCCGTTGGGTGAGGGGATGATGGGGTGATGTGTTTTGGCTCCTAATCACCTCTTCACTTTGGAAATAATCATTGATTTGCATTTTTGCTCAATTTGACCATCTAAATAGCGGGATTTAGACAAAAATTAAGCCCCAATAAAACCCAAACTGGCTTTATAAGCGGCAAATACGTGACGATGAATGGGGTTAAAGTCAGGGGAGAAAGAGGAAAACACAGTACAGAACGTATTAAATTTAACTATTTTTCTAATACTTAATTTTTTGTTACATAGTTCTCAATTTCCCCGCTGAAAAACCAAGCTGGTTAGATGCTTGATCTATAAAGGATTAGTTCTCAGTATACTTAGAAAGATTCAAGTAGAATTCCTATAGCTGATAAAAATACATACTTAGCATCAATAGTTAATATATAATTTGATTGCGTATATTCACAGCTTCAATCCAAAAAAAATATAATCTTAATTAACTAAATTTAGCCATCACTTAAAAGCTAAATTTACCGACAAGCTAATCTCAAAAGGTAGCTGAAAATGCTAAACCAAAAAATTACTGGCATTGTTTGCACTCTAGCAATAGCAGCTTCAACATCAGGAGGTTTAATTGCTCCCATTAAGTCATATGCATCAGAGGGACCAAAAATTGCACAATTAGGAAAAAGAGGCAAAGGAATAGGTTACATATTAGGAGTTCTCGGTAACGCTGGCACCATAATTGATATAGCAGTTCATTGTTCTCAAGGTGGCAGAGCAGGGTGGAGTCCTACAAGTCGTCAAGCTGCAAGTCAAATCTCAGATATTGGAGCAGTAAATTACCTAGCCCAAACAACTTGTCGAGGAGGAGCCCAGGCAGCTAAAAGTGCTTGTAGAAGACTAGGAATATGCAGAAGCTCAAAATCATACAAGATAGCTGCATGCCCTCGCTGTCCTGTAAAAGTTATGTATATAAGACGTATATACTAACTCAACAAAATAGCAAAAGAGAATCATAACTTAGATAACTTGTAATTCAAGTTATTAATAAAAATTCAGAAACTCCGACAAACTCAAGACTTCATAGCCATTTCACTATTTCTACACAAAATTATTTTTATTAATCAGTAAATAGAATTAAAATTACAATAAAAACAAGAATATTAAATTATTTTTTTCTAAGTTTTTAACAAAATACTATACTTGCTCGCCACATCCTCCCCCCAACCCCAGCATACTTACTTTCTGAGCGGTTTGGTATGTTTATCTATACCTCATCACCTCATCACCCCATCACCCCATCACCCCACCAGCCATACCAGTGACGAACAGCTAACCAGGTGGCGGAAAGTAAACCTGCAAGACTGAGGGTAATACCAGTGAAGGGTATTAGCAATCCCAAAATGGGAATCACTGCCCCAGCAATGGTACATATAATCGCTGCTAAGGAAGCGCGACGATGGGAACCTAAACCCCATGTCAAACTGAGTAATATCAATGCAATTAAACTCCAAGCTACTGGGGGAGCTATCCAACGACTGAGATAGGTTAAAGCTAATAAACAAGCAAAAAATATACCACCGGCAATTGCAACATTTTTCAAACTCATTGGTAGTGATAAATATAACAATAATATCCACCACAGAAATAAACCTGGTGCTAGTAACAATAAACGGGGGATAATGCCAGTGTGCTGAATTGGTTCTGTATCAGTAAAGACTCCTAACGGGTTTCTCACGGAAACATTGTCTTGAAAAATCCAGGTAAATTTGGTACTTTTACCATCACTTTGAATTTGGTTTGGTATAATACCACTAGCAAAGTTCGCTCCCTGAAAATTTGCGATCGCATCTAAACGAAAGTTAGATAATAATTGTCCCCCAGCCCTATAAATCCAACGGGGTCCCCCCTGGGCTTGATAGGTAACTCGAAAGTTCGCTTCTTCTCCTGCTTCTAGGCGGAAGGGAAAACCGTAATCTCCCGGATTCTTTTGTAATAATTTACTCCCCTCACGTTCGACTTGATAGCTAGCAAGTAGGGAATAACCTTGGGGTGGTGGCGCTTCAAAGAAAAATTGACTAATATTTTGGAGTTGGTTGACTACTTTGTAATTGGCACTGTAATCTATCTGATATACTGTGCTACGACCACGAACATCTACTGTTTGGTCGATTTTCACTTGAATTTGGGAGCCAGCTAAATTCAGAAACCGACTCACTGTTTGTGTATCATTAACCTTTACTATTTTATCTTTGACGCGGGTAGTATAACTATAAGGCTGCTGCACGGTATAACGTATTTGGGGTGCAATTTGTTCTAGCCTTTCACCAGCGACACTCTCAGCGACTTTGGCTATTTTTGCCTGTTCCCAATTATGATAACGATTCCCTAAAGTTGAACATAAAAAAAATCCCCCAATCAGGATAATTAATAGCAGGGTTAAATGCGGTAATCCCCTCAACCATTGGGAGTAATTTTGTAACCAGTCATTAGTAACAAGATTTTGTGTTGTTTGATGGCGACGGAGAGAAAAATTGACTAAAGCCATCACAATTCCCAATAGTAATACCAAAATTACTAATATTAGTGAAGCTTTTATGACTTGATTCCCAAATTCCATTAACTCCACAGGGTGGGTAATATCGGGTAATCCGGGAATGCCTTGGGTATTTTCAGTCATGGCCATATTTCAGCAGCATTTACTAATTTGGTTGTCAAGATTCAAATTTCAAGTCCGGATTTATATCGATATATAGTTATTAATCGATATAAATCCGAGGTGGTGATGGGAGTAATTATTGTGGGAATACAATAGTAATATGGGAATCTGGTTTGATTTGTTAATTTTCTTCTAGGGAAGGAACCTCTTAACACAAGTGTGGTGAGTTCTGTTCAAACATCAAATAGTCATCCTATGGTAGTAAGAGTGAGATTTCAAGTCCGGATGTATATCGATATATAGTTATTAATCGATGTAAATCCGAGGTGGTGATGGGAGTAATTATTGTGGGAATACAGTAGTAATATAGGAATCTGGTTTGATTTGTTAATTGCCTTGCAGGGGAGGGAGCTTTTAACACAAGTGTGGTGAGTTCTGTTCAAACATCAAATAGTCATCCTATGGTAGTAAGATTCAGATTTCAAGTCCGGATGTATATCGATATATAGTTATTAATCGATGTAAATCCGAGGTGGTGATGGGAGTAATTATAAATAATTGAGCGAGCCAAAACCATCGAAGATGTGTTGTGGAGCTTGGTGGAGCGACACATCTGTGCTTTAGACGATGGATGTACTTTATCTTGAGTTCCCTCCTTACAAAAGAGGGTGAGGGAGGATAAACAGGCTTATTTACTCAAGTTAAGATCCCCCAACCCCTTAAAAAGGGGACTTTGAAAAAAGTTGCACACAGCATTTAACTGTATCGCCCCCTCGTCCCCCGCTTACCCGATAGGGAAGCGGTGGGATATAAGGCGGCAGCTAATGTTTGCGTCCTGGAAGGACAGCGAATATTTTTACAATCTTCCGGACTGTTATTACTGGAAATAGTATATAATAGTAACAGGTCGATATTTAGGAGTAGATTACGATGAGAAGGCAAGCAGTAAAAGTCAGGTTGTACCCCACAGACCAACAAAAACAAATCCTTGCACAACATTTTGGCTGTGCCCGTTGGTGGTGGAATTATGGGCTAAATCAGTGCATTGAAACCTATAAAGCAACTGGCAAAAGCTTGTCTCAGTCTGGACTAAACTCAATGTTGCCAGCACTCAAGAAAGATAAAGAGACTGAATGGCTCAAGGATTGTTATTCACAGGTTTTACAGTCCGTAAGTCTCAACCTTAGCCGCGCTTATCAGAACTTTTTTGAAGGTAGAGCAAAATATCCTAGATTCAAATCTTATCGTCACCGTCAATCAATCCAGTATCCACAGAAGGTTAAACAGATTGTTCGCGGCAGCAATGCGTCAGCATTTGATTGTTTGAAGTTTCCAGGGTCTGTTGGAATAGTAAAAGCTAAAATCCACCGACCTCTTGATGGAACTATCAAAACAGTCACGGTCAGTAAGTGCCCATCGGGTAAATATTACGCTTCTGTATTGATGGAATATGAGGGTGATAATCCAACACCAAATACGGACGGGAAGTTGATAGGTATTGATTTAGGAATCAAAGATTTTGGATTACCTACGATGGTGATAAAACTTCTAAATACCCTAATCCTAAACACCTGTACAAGTATCAAAAAAGATTAGCTGTAAAACAACGAATTGCAGCCCGCAAAGAAAAAGGGAGTAATCGTAAAAATAAGGCTAATAAGATTACAGCTAGGGTATACGAACAAATAAGCAATGTCCGCTGTGACTACTTACACAAGCTATCTAGGAAGATAGTTAACAATAATCAAGTTGTGGTAGTTGAAAATCTAAATGTCAAGGGCATGGTTCGTAACCACCCTCACGGGTTCGCCACTTCCTACAACGGGGGGAACCCCCGCAACGGAGTGGCTCACAAACTAGCAAAAGCAATATCTGATACCTCATGGGGAACCTTTGTAAATTTCCTCTCCTATAAGCTAGAAAAAGAGGGGAAAGTACTGATAGAAATAAACCGATGGTTTCCTAGTTCCAAGCTTTGCTCTAACTGCCATTATCAAATAGAGGATTTGCCGTTAGAGGTTAGAGCTTGGACTTGCCCAAGTTGCGGAACCCATCATGATAGGGATGGCAACGCAGCGCAGAATATAAGGGCTGAAGGTATTAGACTGCTGTCCTCAACGGACACTTACTACAACGGGGGGAACCCCCGCAACGTAGTGTCCTCCTCTGGGACGGGGGAGGCTAACGCCAGTGGAGAGGATGTAAGACCAACTCGCGGACGCAAATCCAAGATGCGGCAATCTTCCGTGAA
>JASJDS010000254.1 GCA_030065055.1 Calothrix sp. MO_192.B10 | reverse complement strand
TTAACTAATTCGGCGGAATTCCCCATCCGTCTATACGGTGGGGATGGATAGCCGGGACAAACTAGGGGTTCGATGCCCCTAGTTTGTCCAATCTCCCAGGGGAAACGATGCTAAACTGATTGTATTACAATCTATCGAATCAAACGAATAAAGGAGGTGAGTAACGCTTGGCTATACGAAGACAGACATTTCGACTGTATCCAAATAAGGAACAAGAAAATAAATTATTTTCAGCACGTCGCAATCATGCCTATTTGTACAATGCTTGCGTTGCTCATCGCCGTTATGAATGGAAAGCAAACAAGAAAACAGTTACCTATTTTGAACAGCAGAATTGTTTACCTGCTTTCAAAAAGGAATGGGTTGAGTTTGCTTACCTTCACTCACAAGGGATGCAAGCCACTGTAAAACGTGTTGATTTGGCTTATAGTGCGTTCTTTCAAGGATTGAGAGGTGTACCGAAATTCAAATCAATTCGCAATTACTCAGGCTGGACTTACCCGGCTAAATCTGGTTGGAAAGTCAATAGCAATGGCAAGCATGGTAGTGTTACTCTCAAGGATTTAGGTGTTACTTTGAGAATGCGCGGTGAAGCTAAACAATGGGGTCTTCCTACTACCTTGACCATTGTTTACAAGCCAAGTAAAAACCAGTGGTTTGCATCTATAACCATTGATGTACCTACAGTTGAACGTCAGTTACGTCAAGCCGGGGAACCCGGACAACGGACTGCCCCAAGTAAATTTGGTTCAGATTCAAACTTGGAATATGAATCAATTGTTGCCTTTGATTTAGGAACACAAACAGCACTTACTCTTTATGATGGAGAAGAATTTACCGAGCTTGAAAATCCTCGGTTTACCCAAAAAGCAGAAAACTTAATCAAACAAAAGTCTAAAGCTTTGCGTCGTAAACGTGCGCCAAATAAAACCAAAAAAATCAAAGGTTCTAGACGCTGGAAAAAAGCTAGAAAAAAAATATCTAAACTACAAAGAAAAGTTTCTAACCAGCGTAAAGATTGGCAGCACAAAGTTACATCAGATATTGCAAGTCGTTATGACATCGGTGTGACTGAAAAACTCAATACTAAAGGGATGACACGCAAAGCAAAAAAGGGTAAGGGTAAAAAACAAAAAGCCGGATTGAATAAATCCATTCTTTGTGTTGGTTTTGGGACTCTCAATAAAATGATTGCCTACAAAATTGAACAGAAGGGAGGCTTGATGCTGGTCATACCTACCAAAAAAATCAAACCATCACAACGCTGTCCTAAGTGTGGCAGAGTTGATAAATCTTGGGCACAATTGTCAAACCGATATCACATTTGTGATGGGTGTGGATTTGAGACTCCCCGTGATAGAGGTTCTGTGATGGTTATGTACAACGTTGCAACTAATGAGCAACCGGGGTTGGGAACCAGCCTCGTAGACTGTGGATGTCTAAGCTCTACCAATTTGACCGGCAAGCGTAAGCATACTGGCTCGATGCGGCAACTTGGGCAGAAGAAGCGTCAAAAACCTGGTTGTAAGCCAGACGGGGAATCAGAAACCCCGTCCGTCTATACGGCGGGGTAGTTCATTAGATTCTCCCATTCCAGGGATAGATAATAAATAAAGAGTTTCCTGAATTGCAGACCAATCTTTTTCTGCGAGCAGTATTGCATTACCGCGATCACCTTGAATTATAATTGGTTTACCTTCCTGTGCTACTTTGTCAATTAACTTTTGTAAATTATTTTGAGCTTCATTTACGGGGAGGGAAGACATAATATTTTTTTATTCGATGATAAATTTACTGTAGCAAAGCATAGCTAGTCTCCCATCCATTCTGCCAAATCCCGACGAGAAATAGCCGCAGCCATCAAATCGGGGAATTTATCGGGGCTACAGGCAAATGCAGGAATATCAAAACCAGCTAAGGCTTCGGCTATTCTGTGGTCATACATTGGTGCCCCATCATCATTTAATGCCAACAAAGCAATAAACTGCACCCCAGAACCAACCAATGTCCCAATTCGCTTTAACATTTCCTGGCGATTACCACCTTCATACAAGTCACTAATTAGTACAAGGATAGTATCCTGGGGCTGGGAAACAAACCCTTGACAGTAAGCCAGTGCCCGATTGATATCTGTTCCCCCTCCCAACTGGGTGCCAAACAGTAAATCTACTGGGTCTGATGCTAAATCGGTTAAATCTACTACTGCTGTATCGAACGCCACTATCCTAGTTTTTACAGCAGGTAATGATGCTAATACCGCCCCGAATATACCCGCATAAACCACAGAGGTTGCCATAGAGCCGCTTTGGTCTATGCACAGAATAATATGTTTTAAAGTACTTCTTTTCCGTCCGTAACCAATACGCACTTCAGGGATAATGGTACGGTATTCTTTTTGATAATGCTTGAGGTTAGCGCGGATAGTACGATTCCAGTCAATTTCATTGTGACGGGGGCGACGGTTGCGGATGGCACGGTTGAGACTACCCAAAACAGCTTGGCGGGTGGGGTTGGCTAATTTGCGCTGTAAGTCTTCTACTACACGACGCACCACTTGACGAGCCGTATCTTTGGTCTTTTCTGGCATTATGCTGCTTAAAGACAGCAAATTGCCCACTAAATGCACGTCTGGTTCCACCTCTGCTAACATTTCCGGTTCTAGTAACATCTGCCGTAAATTCAGACGTTCTAGGGCATCTTGCTGCATTACCTTGACTACCGATGAGGGGAAGTAGGTACGGATGTCACCCAACCACCGAGCAACCTTAGGGGAAGAACCGCCTAAACCACCAGAGCGTTCCCCATCATATAATGCACTTAAGGTCTTATCTATGGCTAAATCAGCACCACTCAATTTACAGCCAGTACCATCAGCTTCTTTACTGCCCAAAATCAATCGCCACCGGCGGAGGCGTTCTGTCTCGAATGGTTCACTCATAATTTTATGGTAAAAAGAACAGGGAACTCTTAACAGGGAATAGGGAACAGGGAACTGTAAGGATTTTAGCCTAGACCAATAAAAAAAATCATCACCTCACCCTCGCTTTTTGCTACGCAAAAATCTTTCCCTCTCCTTATTAAGGAGAGGGATTTCTGTCTGGACTGGGTGAGGTTTCCAGAGACTGTTAGTCTTTGAGATTGCTACTCTTCGAGAAGCCGCTGAGTCGCAAAGCGTCCCGTGAGGGATACGCGTCTACGGTACTGTCGCAATGACGGTTATTTAAACTGACATCATATCATTCCATCATTTGTGTATACACCTTAACTTAAGGAGAGGGATGTCCCTCAGGACTGGCTGAGGTTTTGAGAGTATGTTGGGAAATTAGATGAATTTTTGTACACTGTATTACTAAGGAAAGATACTGAGGCAACCTTTTGCTATACAATTTTTAGAATGGAAATACATTTAAGAGTACTGAACCTACTCCACTCAAAAAGTTCAGAAAATTAGGTTTACCCCGATTCAACTTCTTGGTGGGGGGTGTCTGCAATTCTAAGATAAAAGCTTGTGCTGTTTGCAATCCAGCACTATTACTTTGAGATGCAAACAGTTTCTCTGCTACTTGGGCATCTTGTAAAGCACCTGGACTATCCAATAGTTGGTATCGAACAGCACCCCTTGCTAAATACGCACCAGCATACTCTGGTTTGAGAGCGATCGCTTGATTAAAATAGTCAATAGCCTGTTGTTGACTACCTTTTTCTGCTGCTGCTACCCCTAAAGCGTAAAATTCTTCTGGCTTGGCAATTTGTAAAGGAATGCCAATTGCTCCTTGCAAGTTAGCACCGTTGAGATTGGTATTAGTTAATTGTGCATTGACTAAATAGGTATTTCTCAAATCAGCACTAGTTAAATCTGCCTCCTGGAGATTCGCTCCACTGAGATTAACACCAAATAAACTAGCGGCGCTTAAATTAGCTCCTTGTAAATTAGCACCACTTAAGTTGGCACGGCTAATATTAGCACCCCTTAGATTCGCACCACGTAAATTGGCTCCGGCTAAATCAGCCAGAACCAAACCTGCTCCACTCAAGTCACAACCTTCACACTCTTTAGTTGCTAACAATTGCCTAACATGGTCAGCATTTGCTGCTTGTGCAGTTTGAGCGAAACTCAGGAAACACAGGACTATAAATACTGGTAAACTTTGATTCCTCATAACCCAATGTGTAAATATATTCACTCAACTTTAACCTAGGAGTGAAGGAGTGAGGGAGGGAAGGAGTGAGGGAGTGAAGGAGGGAAGGAGTGAAGGAGGGAAGGAGGGAAGGAGGGAAGGAGTGAAGGAGGGAAGGATGGAAGGAGGGAAGGAGGGAAAGAGTGAAGGAGGGAAGGAGTGAAGGAAGGATTAAAAACTATCCAACCACCAATAACTGTCAACCTTCAATTCCTAACTCATCATTTCCTCATCCGTGCCATCCTTCAATCCATACAAATCCGTGATCCTCTTTTGCAAATAATTCTCATCTTTATGCTATGATGGGTTCATATCCAAACTAGTTAATCTATGGTGGGCGATCGCCGTACCAAAAGTTAAAAAAACATAAATTGCACTTTTTTTCAAAAATCAAGTGATATGTTGGATACAGAAGTCAACTACCTCGACTCCCTAAAAGCTGAGGTCGAGGCTTGCCAAAAACCTAGAATCCAGGTTCACGGTAGGCAACGCAAGAGTTGGTTAGGGCATGGAGATTTGGTGAGGCTAAACGTACAAATATTTCCCTAGTTTGTACCACTTTATGGTCTGGTCGTGAACAGAAGATACGCTCATCAAATTGCCCGGAGGGACGTGAATGAATATTCACAAACACACCTGAGAAGGTGAATTATATGATGCATCAAATAGCAACAGTTCCAGTTGTAGATCCAGATTGGCAATTCTTCGGACATCGAATCCTCGAATTGCCGCGCTCTACCTCCCCACGCCGTTCCTGAGCGTGGGGACTCTCGCGTTCTCGTTGAATAAAGCTAATGCTTGGAGTATTCATCATCTTAATTGCTAGCTGATTTTCAATTCCACAATCAATTAATGATTCGGTTTTAGGCGCGTTAACCTGGTGCCTGAGTAGTGATTATAGTACTCAAAATTTAGGTTAAGATTTTTATCAAACCCTTAATATAGTTAAGTTTTAGGTTATCATAGACAATACTTGTACCCTAGACTCTAAATGCTAGTACCCCAGCTACAAAATACTAGTACCCCTACCCTTAAAAAAAATTTAAATTGACTTCCCGTTAAGGTTTGGGGTTGTTGAGTACAAGTTTAATAAGTCTAATAAAATCTTATCGGGTGGGTTGCATATAAGTCCTAAAACCATGACTGATATAACTTTTATATCGCCAATCACTAAGAGCAAGAACAACCGAGCAATTAGTGAGTGGAGAGATGAGATAGCACCATGCCCCTGGGTCGAGAAGTCGCCCTTGTGCTCATATACAAGAGCGGACTCAAAGAGCGTTGACACACACCAGTCTTGAGAGCCGGGATTCATCAGCCCCTGCTGTTCGAGTCTAGAATACCGTATTAGATCCCACTCTAACGGTTAAGGTGAGTACAAGACGCGGCTTTGATTCCTGGGCCAAGGTATTTTAGATTTTGAATTTTGGATTTTGGATGGAATCTAAGCTCCAAAACCTAAAATCTAAAATTGTTCATCTTCCACAGTGGCAGTCAGTCCACCGACTTTGCTAAATTCAATGACACCACCCGTTCAAGGAATCGTCACCTCAGAAGTCACGGAATCTAAAGCAGCCCAGGCTAAAGGTGGTTGCGGCGGTTGCAATAGCGACGACAGCGCCACCGTGGAAATGGATGAGAAACTGAAAGCCAGGATTGCCAACCATCCTTGTTATAGTGAGGAAGCTCACCACCACTACGCCAGGATGCATGTTGCAGTTGCACCCGCTTGTAACATCCAATGCAACTATTGTAATCGTAAATATGATTGCGCTAACGAAAGCCGTCCGGGAGTAGTTAGTGAGTTACTCACACCAGAAGAGGCAGCACAAAAGGTTTTGGTGGTTGCAGGCAAGATTCCCCAAATGACAGTATTGGGAATTGCAGGTCCTGGAGATCCGTTGGCGAATCCAGAAAAGACCTTCCGCACCTTTGAGTTGATTGCAGAGAAAGCACCTGATATTAAGCTTTGTCTGTCAACTAACGGGTTGATGTTGCCTGAATATATCGATCGCATCAAACAATTGAATATTGACCATGTTACCATTACCATTAACATGGTAGACCCAGAGATTGGGGCGAAAATTTATCCTTGGGTTCACTACAAGCGCAAACGCTACCGGGGTATTGAAGGGGTGAAGATTCTGCATGAGAAGCAGATGGCAGGATTAGAAGCCCTCAGAGATGCGGATATTTTGTGTAAAGTTAACTCTGTGTTGATTCCCGGCATTAATGACCACCATCTACCTGAGGTCAACAAAGCTATCCGCGAACGGGGTGCATTCATCCACAACATTATGCCCCTAATCAGTGCGCCAGAACACGGTACCCACTTTGGACTTACTGGGCAGCGCGGACCAACTACCGCAGAATTGAAAGCAGTACAAGATCAGTGTGCTGGTAACATGAAAATGATGCGCCACTGTCGTCAATGTCGGGCAGATGCGGTAGGATTATTAGGTGAGGATAGAAGCCAAGAATTTAGCAAAGAAAAATTCTTGGAAATGACCCCAGAATACGATCCTGCAAAACGCCAAGAAGTTCATGCAGGTATCGAAAAGTTCCGAGAAGAACTCAAAGCAGCAAAAGAGCTAGTTCAAGATACTAACCTGACTCTAAGTGGTGAAAAACTCCTGGTTGCAGTGGCCACCAAAGGTGGTGGTTTAGTTAACCAACACTTTGGTCATGCCAAGGAATTCCAAATTTACGAAGTGGACGGTAACAAAGTACAGTTTATCGCCCATCGTAAGATTGACCACTATTGCCAAGGTGGATATGGAGAAGATGCAACTCTCGACAACATCATTAAAGCACTTAGTGATTGTCAAGCAGTGTTAGTTGCCAAAATTGGAGAATGTCCTAAAGAGCAATTGCATCAAGCAGGTATCCAAACTGTTGAAGCTTATGACGCGATTGAGAAGGTTGCTTTAGAGTTTTACCAACAATGGAGTAAGGAACAGTAAAGAGGAGGGAAGGAGGGAAGGAGTGAAAGAGGGAAGGAGGGAAAGAGGGAAGAATTCTAACTCCGAACTCCGAACTCCGAACTCCGAACTCATTACCCATTACCTATTACCCATTACCAATCCTCAATCATAAACTTCACAAGGAGGATAGTCATGACTTACAAGATTACCAGCGAGTGCATTTCCTGCAATCTTTGTCAGTCCGCGTGTCCCACTGGTGCCATCAAGATAGTTGATAACAGCCTTTGGATAGATCCCGATTTATGCACAAACTGTGTGGGTAGTCTGTATAGCGTACCTCAGTGTAAAGCTGGTTGCCCTACCTGTGATGGTTGCATTAAACAGTCTACAGATTATTGGGAAAGCTGGTTTGATACTTATAACCGCCTAGTAGCAAAGCTTACGAAGAAACAAGATTATTGGGAGAACTGGTTTAATTTTTATTCTCAGAAATTCTCCGAGCAATTACAAGAGCACCAGTGTCGAGTGTTGGGAGTGGAACCATAAAACAAGTAAGAAGTTATACCATTTTGGATACATTCACGAGCCTCATACTAAGTTGCATTCAAAGATAGTACCCAGTCATTGCGACGCTCCGTAGACGCGTTAGCGGTAAGCCACTGCGGTGGACGGGTTTCCCGGCATAAAGGAGGCAGTGCGGTGGACGGGTTTCCCGGCATAAAGCAACTGCCGTCAAGTGGCGCACCCGTAGGGCTTCTCGCAGAGTAGCAATCTCATTGACTCGAACTACTATGATAGAACGCAACTTGGTATGAG
>JASJDS010000057.1 GCA_030065055.1 Calothrix sp. MO_192.B10 | reverse complement strand
TAACTATACGCACAGTTTAGCTGTAATGGCACGGTAGTTACTAAAAGCAAACCAAAAGTGGATATTCAGACAACCTGCCGGGGTTAGGAACTAGCCTCGTAGACGTGGATGATTCTGGCTCTACTTCATCTACCCGTAAAAATAGGGTCAACATGCAGCAACTGGGTCAAAAGAAGCGTCAAAAATCACTCCTTGCTGGGCTGGATGCAGAAACCAGTCCTTCAACGAAGTAAGGGCTGGTAGTTCATTATGAAATGAAATATAAAACCTCACCCTGACAAGAGCGGACATCCCTCTCCTTATTAAGGAGAGGGAAAGATTGTTATGCAGTAAAAAGCGAGGATAAGGTTCAATGATAGATTTGCATCTTATTTAGTTTACCTTCTTTAGACCACTATTCCGCGATCGCTCAAGTCAATACCCTTACTTTTAATGTTATGAGTTGATGGTTGATAGTTGATAGTTGTCATCATTATGCATCGAGCAAATAACCTCAATTCACCCCTTGATGATGCAATGCTCCTGTAGTTTCCAACACCTTAGTTAAGAAAAATAGTAGGTTGGGTGGAACTAACAACTTCCACCAATGTTCGCTTAGCCCGATAATTCACCTGGAAATAAATTTCCATAGTGAGTATAGGAAGTGCGTTGAAACTAATAACTTGCAGCATTCTCAATGAGCCCATATTTCCGCCTAGGAATGAAATTCCCAGGCTCAAAGGCAAAGTCTGATAAATCAGACTAGGATTTAAATCCCAGGCGGTTATTGAGAATGGTGCAAGCTATCAGTTGAAGCTAACAACTTGCACCAATGTCGCTTAGCCCGATAATCCACCTGGAAATAAATTTCCACAGCGAGTACACGAAATGCGTTGTACGCCGAAGGCGTTCCCGTAGGGTAACGCACTTTCATATGATGTCCGGCAAATCACCCATAATTTAGGACATGGTGCAAAAATCACCAAACCTCTTTCTCCTCCTGCACCCATGCAGTCTTAGTGATAAGTCTTTAAATGGACATGATATCATTCCTTACGCAGTCTGATTTATCAGACTTTGTCTTTGAGCCTGGGAATTAATTCCTAGGCGGACATTTGGGCTAATTGAGAATACTGCAAGTTATGAGGTGGAACGAAGTGGAACCTAACACAAACCGAACAGACAACCTCAATGAATTTCCCTATCATAAAAAACTTTTGTATTCTCCAACACCTGAGCTACTCGTAAAATCAATGATTCATGATAAGGTGCAGCAATTAACTGTACCCCTAAAGGTAAACCATTAGCACCCCATACAGGAACAGATAACACAGGTAAACCAATAAAAGATAATGGTTGGGTAAACAAACCTAAATGAGGACGCACCAATATTTCTTCCCCATCCAAAATCATGGTTTGTTGTCCAATCAGGGGGGCGGAAATGGGGGTGGTAGGTGCGAGAATCACATCGACATTTTCAAATACTTCCCTCACCCTGTCTCTATACCATCTGCGAAAACGTTGTGCTTGGATATACCAACTATTAGGAATTAACGCACCTGCAAAAAATCTATCCCTTGTAGCTGAATCAAAATCCTGGGGACGGTTGCGTAATTTATCTAAATGCAGATTTGCCCCTTCACAAGCTGTAACAACAAACGCTGCGGCCCTAGCACGAGCAGCTTCTGGGATATTTACATAGTTATTTACACTCAAAGCATCAGCAACTTTTTTGACAGCTTCTAATGCTTCTGGTGCTGCTTTCTCAGTAAAATAATCACCAGCTATTCCAATTCGTAAACCCTCAATACCTCGATTTAGTTGGGGTAAACAGGTTTCCACTGGACGTTTGGTACAAACTGCATCTCGTGCGTCTTCCCCTTGCAACACATCAAAAGCTGTAGCAATATCTTCCACAGAACGGGCAAAGGGTCCTATATGGTCTAAACTACTGGAAAATAAAGCGACACCTGCACGGGATAATCTTCCGTAGGTGGGTTTGAAACCAAATACGCCACATAAAGCCGCAGGTACGCGAATAGAACCATTAGTATCCGAACCCAGGGTTAAAGGAAGCAAACCCCCAGCCACAGCCGCAGCAGAGCCACCAGAGGAACCACCAGCAACGCGATTTAAATCATGGGGATTGTGGGTAGCACCGTAATGGGAATTCTCGGTGACAAAGCCATAAGCATACTCATCCATATTTAACCCACCCAGGAGGATGGCACCCGCTTGTTTTAACTTGGCTACCGCCGTTGCATCTTGGGTAGCTGGGGGATTTTCGGCGTTAATTTTGGCACCTGCGAGGGTAGTTATTCCCCTGATATCAAACAGATTTTTCACAGCGAAGGGGACACCGGCTAATACACCAGGATTTTTCCCGGCGGCGATTTCTCTGTCAACCCTAGCAGCGTCTTGTAAAGCGGTGTCAGCAGTAATAGTTGTAAAACAGTTTAATTCCTGGTTCCTAGCCGTAATTCCTGTTAAAGCAGCTTGGGTGACTTCCACCGCGCTAATTTTGCGATCGCGCACCGCTGTAGCAATAGATACGGCATTGGCTGATTCTAGGTTCATGGCTCAAACACTGGTGCAGCTTCAACTTCTTCTGGTAAGGGAAATTCATTGACAACTTGAGCAATTACCCTAATTCTGTCAAAATTCGCCACCACCCCATCAACATACTCATCTGGCAATTGTAAGTCTAATAGTGATGCCATTTGCTTGACGTAGGTAGTTGTATCAAATTCTTTGTTTATCATTCACACTCAACTCTGTTCAGATTTTGATTAACAGGTTCACCAATTGGGAAAGCAAGCCTTCTCCAGCCCAATTAGGTTTTATTTTCGTATTCATAGGCGTTTTTAACTCTGGGCAAGATAATTATATGAAGGAGTTAGGGAGTTCAGGAGTAGGGGCGGGGTTTCCCCGCCCGGAGTGAGGGAATTATTTTCATGGCTTGGTTGTGGGATTTTCCCGTGGGAGACTAGGGCGTGTTTTCAAACCCAAAATTGGCATAAATTGTAGGTTGGGTTGAGGGACGAAACCCAACATTCTTCGTTAGACTTGTTGGGTTTCACTTCGTTCTACCCAACCTACGAATAAGTTTGAAAACAGTCCCTAGCTTCTAAGGCGGCGAAATATACGGATAATTATGATAGTACATAAAATTGCGATCGCACCAATACCCAAACTCCAGAAAAAGACTTCTGCACGGAAGCCAATATGCTGTTTGTAGTTATTGGGTTGTGCCAGAATTACCGCCGAACCGAGGGAACTGGTGGCAAGTCCCACACCAGCGATCGCAATGGTATTATTAAGCTGGCGATCGCTTTTGGTTTGTTCTAGGGTAATAATACCTTCAATGGTGCTGTTGAGGTTTTGTAGTAATGTTAATCCGGGAAGGAAAGTAGTGGTATCTGCTTCGATTTGTCGTTGATATTTTTGGGCGTAAATGTCGCTTTCACTGAATATTTTGAGAAATTCCAAGTCACTTCCTGGGTGTTGTTTCTCGATTTCGGCTAAACGCGATCGGTAATTATCTAAGTTTAATTTAATGGTTTGATGCTGATTTTCTAGATAATTTAAAGCAATAGTGTAATCGGAAAGATTGATTAAATTATCGCTGAGAATTGATTGGAGATTATTTAATTTTAATTTATTATCTTTCAGTAATTTTGGTAATTCATTAGCTTTTTTGATTGCTGGTTGAATTTCCACATATTCTTTTTTCAGGAGATTTTTTTGATAGCGGCTTTGATAGTAAGACCAGACTATTTTATGACGGTATTGCCATAAACGGAGAAAATCTTGATAGATAGTTTTCACTTGATTTCTCATTTCATCTGGTGAGAGATCGTAGGGGAATAGCCAAATTAATATATGATGACTTTCTTGTCTAAACTTATCCCAAAAATCTTGACCATTGACACCTAAATTTTGAGGACAATACCACAATTCAAACACTGTCCCTGTTAATAAATTACCCTTGCCAATAAAATCCCGTTTCCAGTTGTAGTTACTGAGAATTTGGGTATAGCATTTTTGGGCAATTTCTTCTACTTCAGCATCAGTTTTATCACTTGTCAGTTTGCCCCAAAGTAACCAAGTTTGTCCAATGGTACCTGTTTGTTGAGATATGCGTTGATTGATTTCCTGTTTTAAATTGAGGAAAGGTTGACTGTCAATATCTTTTTCGTCATCATCAGCCTTACCTTGTGCATCCAGTTTACCCGAATAATTGACTAATAAGGCATAAGTATCACTAAATTGTAGGGGGTAATAATAACCATCGAAGGGTGATGGAAATTTTCTCGTTCTCGTTTCTAGTAACTCAATGGCTTCAGCACTATTATCTTTAGATTTGAGTATTCGCGTACACCTTTCTTCAAAGCTATTTTCATCTAAATCGCCATATATTTTCTGGCAAAATTTTTGACAATTATCCTCAATTTTGTTGCTATCCTCACCCAAACCATCCTTGAGATCGTAAACAAATAAATCAATACTGGGATATATAATTTTCTCATCCATTTGTTTGTTTACCAATGATAAAATTGCGGATTCGTTTCAGGAGGTTTGGATTTACATTTTTTTTAGCGGCAGATACAGAATCAGGACTATTAAAAGTATTAATGGCTGTATTAGTTAGTTCATTAGTGGGATTAGTGGGTAAAGGATCGGGTTCTAATCCTTTGCTGCGCTCTCCAACTCCTGAGTATAAGTTAGCAAGCTCTTTTTGGTAAAGCGGCTCTAGAGGAGCATAAATTTCAGCAATAATATCTAAATCATCGATATCATCAGGATCTTTTGTCAGAGATTTGCCAATTTCATTTAACTGTCTTTGGATATTTTCTGGTAAGGAATTATCTAATTGTTGTAGAGCGGTTAAAAATGCTGCCAGAGCAATAACATTGTTAGGTTTCATAAGTATACTATGATGCAATGACTAACGCATCACATCATATATTTGAGGTGTATTAAATAGAACTATGTTCAATAATATTTAACATAGATCCCCGACTTCTTCAAGAAGTCGGGGATCTTATTCCTGGGCTCAGTTTTTAACCAGTAATAATAAAACTAGCCCAATAATAAGGATTTTCAAAGCGTTTTTCCTTCTTTTTATCCTCATTCATTTCACTAATTCGAGGCTGTTCGAGATGTTTAATAAAACGGTATAAAGAATGTATTGATTTATCATTTGGTGATAATTTTGGCTCGATAAGTCTATATATTCTTTCCAACTTTCTATCTGTTAGATTACGCAACCATTTTGTCGCTTTTACTAAGGCGATTTGTGGCGATTTACCCTTACTTAATTGCCAATAAAAATAAATCATCACCAAACTACTCGCATCATCAGTTACTGTCCACAGGGTACTGACGACATTACTCACTCCTTGGAACAGAAACGCGCTAACTAACCCCACATATTCTGTGGTAATGGTTTGGTTCCCCGTCACCGCAGTTTCGCAGGCGGAGAGACTCACCAGGCAGTAGTTACTCAGGGGTAGTTGCAGAATATCTGTGAGAGTCAGCCTATCCTCACCACTCAAAGCTAAGGCTGATGCTTGGGGATTGTGAAAATTGTAGGTTCCATGACCTGTAAAATGAAATATGTCATGTCCGGATTTGAGGGCAGATACCAGGTTTTCTTGAGTGACATGATTATCTGCAAGGCGTTGGTGATTGGGAAACATCCGGGTGATGGTAGCTGATTCAATTTCCGCGTTGAAGAGTTGGGGAAATGGTTTGTCTTCAGAGTCAGTGCTGTTGGGATGTTCTACGCTGAGTAATTTGGTGGGGGAGTTTGTATTTGGTTGTCTGCGGGATAATTCTGCTAGGGATATGCCAATTTGGACACTGGGTAGGTAGGTGATGGTGAAGTTGTCAGGGAATAGTGCGTGGAGGGGTAAGCGGTGTAAGTCGCGATGGGGAACTAGGATGAGATTTTGGATTTTGGATTTTGACCTCTCCCCTAACCCCTCTCCTACCAGGAGAGGGGAATCATTCTCCCCATTCCCTAGTAGGGAAGGGGGTTGGGGGGTTAGGTCAATGGCGTTGATAATAGAAGCAATATCGAGAATCTTGGTTAGTTCTTCTAGCAGGTTGGGTAAATTGTTCCGCCAGTTGTTTTCTTCCTCGACTGGTTCATCCTTACCTTTGGGATAATTGGCGTATTGTTTATCCCAATTTTTGATCCAACCTTCTAATTTATCTGGCTTTTGTGTGGGGATAACAGTGGGTTGAGATGCACCGGGTTTGATAATAAATGTAGTCAAGGCAAAAGGGCTAAGATGCCAATAGATAATCGCTGTGTTTTTTGCTGGGTGGGGATTGATTAATTTTTTAATTTCACTGTAGCTGGGGCTAAGAATATGTTGTTGCTGATTATCAAGTATCCAAGTGAGGCAAAAATTTTTGTTTCTCTCCGCAGTTTCTAAGGCGGGTATAAAATCATCATCTTCGATTAATACATCAACCCGCATTTGTGAGAAACCAGAAAATTCGGATTCTAACCGGCGTTTTTGAAAAGAAGATTTATCTGGGGAATTTAATAACTGTGCAAATACTTGTAACCCTTCCCTTCGCCATTGTTTCGCCTCTTCGTTTTTATTCAAGCCAAACAAAACACGAATCAATTCTTGCAATAGTTTTAAATGTAATTCGGGGAAGGCTTCTTTTGTTAGGGTAATTAAGGCTTGGTGATACTCATCTGTCGCTTGATGCCAATATTGGCGGTAATTTGCTTTTCCCACTCCTTGATAATAGTGTGCTTTACCTATGGCTTGATGTAATAGTCCCCATCCTTCTGGGTGCGTTTCTTGGAAACAATGTTTCAATCCTTCCTCATAGCTTGCTAATATCCCTTCATAGCCACGCTCATTGAGGAGGGGATTTTGTTTGACAATGTTACTTGTAGAAGATAACAGAGGATCATAACTCACTGATTTTCCTGCTGCATTACCTCTAGTTAACCAAGCATGATGGAAGTCAGGTTTAATTGCAACAGCTTTATCATAGGATGCGATCGCTTCTTCATGTCTTCCTAAATGACCTAGGGCATTCCCTCGGTTATACAAAGCATCGTGGTAGTTGGATTTAATTTCAATGGCTTTATCAAAGGATGTAAGTGCTTCTTCATATTTTTGTAAGTGATCACATAATACTGCACCTCTGCTTAACCAAGCATCATGGAAGTCAGGTTTAATTTCAATCGCTTTATCAAAGGATGCAGGTGCTTCTTTATATCTTCCTAATTTTCCTAGCATAAGCCCTCGATGATACCAAGCTATGTAAAAGTCAGGTTTAATTTCAATCGCTTTATCAAAGGATGATATCTCTTCTTCATATCTGCCTAAGTTATCTAGGACAAGACCGCGATTGTTCATAGCTTGGTAGAAGTCAGGTTTAAGTTCAATGGCTTTATCATAGGATGCAAGTGCTTCTTCGTATCTTTTGAAATGACTAAGGGTAACACCTCGTCCGTACCAAGCATCTTCTAGGTCAGGTTTAATTTCAATAGCTTTATCAAAAGATGCAAGTGCTTCTTCGTGTTTTCCCAACAAACCTAGGTTTATACCCCGATCACACCAAGCATCATGGTAGTCAGGTTTAATGTCCAATGCTTGCTCATAGGATGCGATCGCTTCTTGGTATCTTCCTAAATTAAATAGTTCCTCACCACGATGATACCAAGCTAGGTAGAAGTCGCGTTTAAATTCAATCACTTTATCGTAAGATGTAATTGCTTCTTCACTTCTGCCTAATTCATTTAGCACGAGACCCAGATTATACCAAGCTATGTAGAAGTCGGGTTTAATTTCAATCGCTTTATTATAGGATACTACTGCACCCATAAAATCCTTAACCATTACTAGGCGATTACCTTCTTCAAGCCAAAGGTCTGTGATATTTTTAGCCCATGCATTATAAATATTAAACGTATCCATCTGTATGGGAATAATAACTTTTGGATGGTTAGTTTCAATTTCCAAACCTTGGGGTAATGGCTGCTGCAACATTCTGAACAGTTTATCCACTTCTGACATTGCCTTTCCATCTCCTCCCTCTTCCTCCTCCGCGTCCTCTGCGCCTCTGCGGTTCAATTCCTCCCCTCTCCTCACCAACCGCACCCCAACATCACCCGCCACCTGACTCAACTCCCCAATCCCCAAATCCCCCAACAGCACCATCCGCCTTCCCAACTCCTCATGCACCCCATCCCCACCTAACAACCTATCCCCAAAACCCCGCAACCACTCCACAAAATAAAAATTAGAGATATTATTCGCCGTCAAAAATTCCCTCGTCCATCCGCGACTCCAACCATCATTCACCCCTTGCAACAACTCCATCAACAAAGACTCATACTCCCCATCCGTCAATTGTGGAGATTGCTCTTCGGTAGTGGTGACAGAACTATCATCTGAGGGAGAAATCCCCAACAATCGCTGAAATAAACCCTTAATCCAACGCCAAAGCCGCCTAAGCATCTGTTGCAATTACTGATGGTGTTTATACTTAGATGTTAACGCTTCGAGGGATAACAGATCCCCGACTTCTTAAAGGATACCAATGGCGAATCAAGGGTAACGCCCCTCGCTATGACCAAAATCCCGCCGTCACCATAGAATGGTGCGGCTACTTGAACGTAGGCGTAAGCCTTCTCGTAGAGTAGCCTGCCTTCGCAGGCTACCCTACGGGAAGCCGCTCCGCGTCTAATGCTCCTGTAGCCCCAGGCTTCTAGCCTGTGGGCGGTATTTCGGGGATGCGAGTCAGATTGTTTCTACCCACAGTGAGGGGTCTAACCCTCTATTCGCCAGCAGCATCCTTAAAGAAGTCGGGGATCTAATACCAATTCAAATAATGTTTGCGACACATATATTCTTCGTAAGGGCACGGCATCCACAATATTTTGGTGTATACAATTATCTTGCTGATGCCGTGCCCCTACCCATCTGTCGCATTCTTTTTTCAAAATGGTATAAACGCCCGAAAAACCCAACAATCACAAAGTTGTTGGTTGTTGGGTTTCACTCCGTTCAACCCAACCTACGTCTCAATCTGAACCTCACCCCGCCTGACGGCACCCCTCTCCTTAATAAGGAGAGGGGCTGGGGGTGAGGTTTTATATTTAATTTGCCAGTTACTTACCCAGAGTGATTAAAGAGGGCTATTTACAGATGTGACCAAAACTGCTCCAATATCTAGTCATAAACTGTACAAATATATTTATTTGCCAGGGCACTGCCTGATGACTGAAGAACGCCTCCAAGCCTATGAAAACCTCATCCAAGCACTGCTTACCTGTCCTGAAGGAGAGGAGTGGGATTTGTTACAAGCAAATCAAGAATTAGTCGATCCTGAATTTATTCAAGTCATTGAACGAGTTGCAGGTGAAAAAGAAAAAGCAGGGGAAGAAGATGCAGCCACTTTTCTCCGGGATGTACTCGCAGAATTAGGTCATTTCCAAGCTTATATGGATTTAATCGAAATGTTACTCAATTGTGAAAATGAAGCAGATGTAGAATCCCTATTGAATGCCAATCAGAATTTATTAGATGCAGGGTTAGTTCAAAGTATGCTAGCAGTGGCAAATGATTTGCTGGTACAAGGCGATGGGGATAATGCCAATTTCTTAATGAATCTGGCTGGGGAATTGATGGGGATTTATGAAAACTACCAGAGCTAAATTGCTAACGCCATCAATTCAACAACCCTTATACGGTAAACGAATTATTGTCACTGCACCCCGTAATTATGGCGCAAGGTTATGTCAACAACTCATAGAGCGGGGTGCTTTACCACTATTAATGCCAACCATTGAAACCTGTGTACTAGAAAACTTTGCCCAATTAGACGCTACACTGCAAAACCTGGCGGTATTTGATTGGATTGCTTTCACCAGTAGGAATGGGATTGATGGATTTTGCCAACGTTGGCAAGATATAGGCTTCCCCCTTGCAACTCTCAATAATTTTGGTTTAGCTGCTATTGGTAAGGATGGGGAAAGATTAGCCGCTCTGGGAATCAAAGTAGATTTACTCCCCACCGAACCCAGTCCCACAGGAATAGTGGCGGAATTAGCCCAGATTCCTCATATCTCCCAACAAAGTATCCTCGTTCCCATTCCGGAGGTTATTGGTATTCCGGAACCGGATGTAATTCCCAATTTTGTAACTGGGTTAAAAAACTTAGGCATGAAAGTCACCTGCATCCCAACTTACAGAACCCAGTCTATCCATAGAAGCCTGTATGAGGTGGAGCTAAATCTTATACGTCAAGGTAGTATTGACGCAATTGCCTTTAGCAGCACAGCAGAAATAGCCAGTTTCCTGCAAATGGTGGCTACACCTAGGGATTATCAACAATGTACTATTGCTTGCTTTGGTCCTTATACCGCAGCTAATGCCAGGAAATTAGGATTAGATGTTTCCATTGTTGCCCAAGACTATAGCTCTTTTGCGGGATTTACGGATGCGATCGCGCAAGCATTAGGGAGTGAAGGAGTAGGGGCGGAGTTTCCCCGCCCGGAGTGAGGGAATTATTTTCATCCTTGATTGTGGAATTTTCCCGTGAGGGACTAACTGGAAAATAGTTAGGAGGCGCGGAGTTTGTAGGGGCGCATTGCGTGCGCCCTTGATGTTGGGTTTCATACCAATTCAAATCATGTTTGCCACACATATATGATTCGCAAGGGCACGGCAGCCACAATCTTTTGGTGTATATAATTATCACTCTGATGCCGTGCCCCTACCTATGCTATTAATCTATTCTTTTTTTCTAAATTCCCTCATTCAAATCATGTTTGCCACACATATATGATTGGCAAGGGCACGGCAATCACAATCTTTTGGTGTATATAATTATCACTCTGATGCCGTGCCCCTACCTATGCTATTAATCTATTCTTTTTTTCTAAATTCCCTCATTCAAATCATGTTGGCGACACATATATGATTGGCAAGGGCACGGCAACCACAATCTTTTGGTGTATACAATTATCACTCTGATGCCGTGCCCCTACCTATGCTATTAATCTATTCTTTTTTTCTAAATTCCCTCATTCAAATCATGTTTGCCACATATGCATGATTCGCAAGGGCACGGCAGCCACAATCTTTTGGTGTATATAATTATCACTCTGATGCCGTGCCCCTACCTATGCTATTAATCTATTGTTTTTTTCTAAATTCCCTCATTCAAATCATGTTGGCGACACATATATGATTGGCAAGGGCACGGCAACCATAATCTTTTGGTGTATACAATTATCTTACTGATGTTCCCTACCCATCTATCCCGAACCATCGCCGACTTTCAACCCAAACAGCGAATTGCTTCCAATAACCCCCTAGCTTTATTCAATGTCTCTTCATATTCTTTGTCCGGTTCAGAATCCGCTACTAACCCCGCACCGGCTTGTACAGTTACAGTATTATTACGGACAACCATTGTCCTAATTGCTATTGCACTATTCAATTGTCCTTCAAAGTCATAGTATCCATAAACACCAGAATATACACCCCGGCGACAAGGTTCTAATTCATGAATAATTTCCATTGCTCGAATTTTGGGCGCCCCACTGACTGTACCGGCGGGGAAACAAGCCTTGAGTAAATCCCAGGCATTTTTTCCTGGCGCTAACTTACCAATTACATTACTGACAATGTGCATCACATGGGAGTAGCGTTCCACCACCATCAATTCATCCACCACTACACTTCCACTAGAGCAAACCCTACCTAAATCATTGCGTCCCAAATCTACCAACATTACGTGTTCAGCTCTTTCCTTGGGGTCTTGTAGCAAATCCATTGCTAACTTAGTATCTTCCTGGGGAGTCTTGCCACGGGGACGAGTACCAGCAATGGGACGCAGGGTAGCAATCATCTGATTACTTTCATCCAGTTCTGCTTTTACCATTACTTCCGGGCTGGAACCAATAATTTGCCAGTCAGGGAAGTGGAAATAAGACATATAGGGGGAAGGATTAATCTGACGTAGGGAACGGTAAAGGGTGAAGGGATCGCCTTTAAATTCTGTTGAGAGCCGCTGGGAAATTACCACCTGGAAAATGTCACCAGCTTTAATATAGTCTTTGGCTTTATTGACACTGGCACAAAATTGTTCGCGGGTAAAATTACTCTGATAATTTTCAGTTCCAGCTTTGTTGCTACTGGGTGGTTTCCAACTGAGTATGGTTTTTTCTGATGACAGAGGCAAAGATAACTTACTTACCATCCCAGAAACGCGATCGCAAGCTTGTTCATAAGCCTGCTTTAAATCAATATTATCCCGTAAATCGGCATAGGCGATCGCCCAAATTTTCCGTTTTACCTGATCGAAAATCATCAATTGGTCTACTTGCATCCATAAACCATCAGGGATATTACTATCATCAGGTGCATGAATTGGCACTCGTGGTTCAATCCAATTAATTAATTCATAACCCCAAAAACCAAATAACCCACCAATTCCAGGGGGTAATTGGGGTAACTTCACTGGTTTATAAGGTGCAAGACAGGTGGATAAAGCAGTAAAAGGATCGCCTTCAAAAACGGTTTGGGAACCGTTACGATATGTTTGAGTAGTGCGGTATGCCCCAGGCTCATTTCCTTGGGACTTTTCCCCTTTAGCCTCCAAAACCCACAATGGATCGCAACCCAGTAAACTATAACGCCCTATATTCTCTCCACCCTCTACCGATTCCAATAAAAAGCTATAGGGTTGTCCAGCACACACCTTATACCAAGCAGATACTGGTGTATCTAGGTCTGCGACCCATTCTTGATACACTGGAACAAAATTACCTTGTTGAGCTAGGTTAGAAAACTGGGAAAAATCAGGGCAAATCATATAATTAGCTTACTTTTGCAAAGCCACCCAGAACATTGCTAGTACCGCTTGGTGGAAGTCAAAAGTCATTCATTCAAAAGTCAAAAGTATTTTGTTCTCTAACTTTGATATTTGATAAATGGTTGGTTTATTTCCGCCGATATGTACTAGTGGTGGGGGTTCTCAATATAACGCTTTCCAGCCTTGTTTTAGCAGTTTTTGGGAACCTATACAAGTATTTACCCATTAACCAACTTTGGGGGTTAAATTCCCCTGCTTCTACAAGCAGCGCGTTTTGCGTCGAGGTAAAATCCCCGTTGCTCCCACGTAATTCGCTCATTCGCTCATTCTACATTCTTTTAACATGGGAACTGACCAGTCAGCATCAACGGATGTTATGACCACAAAGTCAACTTAACGCAAAACCCTTATTCCGCAAGGAAATTAATTTCCTTGCTCATACATCAAGTCATCTCAAAATGACTAAATCAGCTTCAAAATCTCTAGTCTACTTTAGTAGACTTCGTCTATGAGCCAGGAACTTGAGTTCCTGGTGGATGTGTTAGCCAAGCCCGAAGCCATCTGTACTTTAAGATAAACTAAAGTGCCAAGAAAACCGATCTTTCTTGGCACTATGAGATGGAATTAGCTGATGTTATGGTTTGCGGTTCCTCTGAGAAAACTACAAACTAAGCATCATGAGTAGCTTTACCACTGAACTTAATTTGTGCTGGATTGGGGTTTGCTCCAATATTGCGGGGTACAAAACGTACCGGCTGACGACCTTCATTTACCTTCTCAGGGAATACACCATCAGCAGGGTGAAGTAAGGTGCTAGCTCCACTAGGTGAAATCCGGTAAATTTTGTAGTCAGTGATTTTCATTTTCCGCAGTTGAGCACCGAGAGCAATACCATATTCCTTGCGAGCTATGTAAAGCAGGTTTTCACCTTCCTGCATCACAGCAGCACCGCCAGTAGGCATTTCAAATACTTGCTCTTTTTTGCTAGTCCAAGTGATAGCGTACTTTTCTTCTTCCTCAGCTTTTTTGAGCAAGCCGCCGGTACTGCCACCAAACAAGGGGGTTTTTCCAGAAAGTGTCATGAGAATGTTCGCTCAATGTTTTTAGGGCATACTAACACTGCAAACAGCTCAATATTACCTTCATGTCACAGTCTGTAACAGTTTGTATTGTTAGAAAGAATTTTTTGTTGATGGTTGATGGTTGTTAGTTGTTAGTTGTTGGTTGTTGGTTGTTGGTTGTTGGTTGACGGTTGACAGTTGACAGTTGACGGTTAGGAGTCTTTAATTCATCACTCCTTCACTCCCTCACTCCTTCCCTCCCTCACTCCTTCACTCCTTCCCTCCAACCATAGGAATAGTGAAATAAAACTGGCTACCTTGATTTTTACCAGCAGATTCAGCCCAAATCTTGCCACCCCAGTTATTCACAATCTGGCGACAAATTGCCAATCCTAAGCCCGTACCACCTGCTGTACGCCTCAATGCACCTTCTTCTTGGTAAAACAGTTCAAACACGGTTTCCAGACGATTTGGCTCAATTCCCCTACCAGTATCTACCACACTAACTTCTACCATGCGATCGCTGTTACGATTGGCATTAATGGTAATTTCTCCTGCGGATGGGGTAAATTTACAGGCATTGTCCACTAACTTGGCTAAAACTTCTACCAACCAATCACCATCAGCCCTAATCAACGGTAACTGGGGAGAAATTTCTGCGGTGATATTGGGTAGTTTTTCTGTTCCGGAACGGGTACGTACTCGGCTGAGGGCTAAATCTATACATTCTTGTAAATGTAAGGACTCTGGATGCCATTCTACTCGCCCACTTTCTAGGTTAGAGAGGGTTAAAAAGTCTTGTATTAGTTTCCGCATCCGTTCGGAGTCAGTTAGAGCCGTACTCAACATTACCTCCCGTAATTCTGGAGGCATATCTGGCTCACTCGCAATACTTTCTAAACAAACTTGAATGGTGGATAATGGGGTACGTAATTCATGCCCGGTGATGGCAATTAAATTACTGCGGGTGCGGTCTAAAGCTTCTAATTGCTGGTTCAGTTTTTCTAAATTGGCGTAGGCTTCGGCTTGAATCAGAGCTGCACCAATAGATGTTGCGATCGCTTTAACTAAATCCAATTCTCCTGCTTGCCATTCATGGGGCTTCTGATTGCAATAGTGTAACTCCACAATGCCCAATAAACGTCCTTGATACAATACGGGTTCCATTAACCAAGAGCGAATGCCAAATTTTTCGATCGCATACCACATTGCCTTGGATGTAGTTACCCGAGAATCGCTGGAGGTATTGGCAATACAAACCCCTTCCCCCGTATTTATTACTTCCTGAAACAGAGGATTATTTTCCAATTGCCAAGCTTGTCCGGACAATGATGAGACCCCAGCCATTAAAAATTCTTGTTCCACAATTGCTTGGGTATCTGTAGCTTGAGCGCGATAAATTAAACACCGACAAGCTTCTAAGTTTTCTCCTAATTCTTGCGCCGCTACTTGGAGAATTTCCTGGGGATTGAGCGATCGCCGAATGGCACTACTAATGGAATTAACCAACCGTTCTTTACGTGCTTGTGCGGAAATAGAACGATACGCCTTGTGCAATTTATACTGACTTGCCTGTAGATAAGTAACTAGACGCTGAACAAAAGGATCTGTGTCAATATCGCAAGCAAACTCGCTTTGATTACTAATTTCTACATCTTTCTTAGGCCTTCCAATGCCAAACCTTTGGCGGGCTGACTCAATTTTTTCTAATAGTTCCGGTCTATACACTAAAATTTTTTCCAAGAGCAATTCTGCTGCTTTGAGACTTACTCCCCTTTCTGCTGTCCAAATACCCTCAAACCTGCGTGCTGTATCCGTATCCATAGTGGGAGTTAGATGCCGTTGTTGTTTATTTTTGGCAATGGAGCCTAGGCTTTCCCTACAGATTAGACAAGTAGCATAATTTTGAGCTATCACCACCAAATGCCATTCCTGCGCCAAGGCATCATCTGGATCAAAGGCGATTTTCTCATAATATTCAGAGCTATGGGAAAAATCTGTTTCTGGTGCAGATAACACGTAGATTTGATTGCTTCGCTGTGCCAGTCGCTGATAGCGATGCGCCTCTTGGCGATAAAATCGCTCTCGCTGGAAGTTAGCAATCACCAGTGGCTGCTCTAAAGTAGCTGCCAAAACCTGATCTTCCATTGCATGGGAGAGGGCTGTGAGGGAAGCTTTGAAATATAACTGGGGGCGCAGTTGGGGTACAACCTGTTGCAGTGCAGTCAGCACAGAAATCGAAATGCTCATGAATATTTTTCAAGAGAGCCACAGTATGGACAAAATTTTTGCCACAGTTGCATTGTACAAATTACAACGAAATATCAAGTCAATTCGACTGTTTCAATATGTAAAGAATACTAATCAGTTGACTTGAAAATAGAATGCGGAATGCAGAATGCAAAACACAGAGTTATCATTATCCCTGTTTTCTGACCCCTGTTTCCTGTTTTCTATTAGTATTTTCATCTGTTTTGGTATACGCAGTTTATGATATCCACATTTTGTAAAAGTTGATTTAGTACCTTGTCGGTATTATTAAAGACACATAATGCGGTCAAGTCTTTTTGACCATTTACTGATATGCTGACACAGAAAACCATAGACTACTAGCCTAATATACATTCTTGACTAGCACTATTATCAACTAACTCTATGGAACTAGTCTGCGGATTTATGTTAAGAAAATTTCTGATCAAACAACTTCCATAAGAGACTTCCGCATCAAAAATAACCACAATCATTGCGACGCAAAGAAGCAACCCCAAATACCTGACTTCAAGTTCCTCCGGGACAGGCTACGCCAACATAACGAGTGTGTAAGTCCTAAAGTTTATCAGTTTTTCAGTTTTGCAGCTTCTGAATTATTTTGCCTGGATCATAAAACTTAAGTTATGCCGAATAACTGATAGATTTTATCTCAAGATAGATAATATTTATTTTTTGTATACTGCACTACACATTACTTTAAAGCAAATTATTGCCCTCGAAATACATACATGGGCATTAAATATTTAAGATTAATTAATAAATAATATAAAGATTTATCGGTCACAATTATTTACAGAAATACCATCGATTTAGATATGAATATTATCCCTAATTAACTATCTATTTTCTGGATGCATGGAAAATACTAATAATAACGATAGGTATTAATATATGTATATCAAGCAATAGTAATAAGATAATTAAATGTTAAGGCATAAAACTAATGAATCTTTTTATATTCTCGATCGCAATATTAAGCATTCGTTCCAGTCTATATACCCTATCTTTACCTTACCTGATTTTAGGTATGCTACTTCCCAATGATTAAATCAATTGAAGGTTCATAACATGGGAATCATGGCAGTTAGGAGTTAGAGTTATGGTCATGATGAGAAAGGTAAAAGTTCAACTAGATTTAATCTTTTACCTTTCACCATTTCTTTATATTTCTTCCTGATTCTCTAACTTGTGTGCTGGGGAAGCATCGTAAAGAGCATCTAGCTGTTGGCGTGCGTCTTCTACATTAATCGATCGCATAACCAAAAGAGGCTCTTTAATTAACTTACCTGAACTATCTAGTAATTCTGGATGGGGTACAGAATCTCTGTGTGATGATGAATAGGTTCGCTTCCTTCGATCTTGATTGGTGAGTGGATTGCCGTAGGAACCGCTATGGGCACGTCCCCCAGAACTCCGTTCCCGATCAAGACTGAAGGATACCAAATTGCGAATCAAGTTACTAACGGCAATAAAAGCAAGGATTGTAAAAGACAGAATGTAAAGTAGGTGCAACATTTTATTTTCCTCCAGGGGCAGCAAGTTTTAAAATCTTCTGTGGTAAGGGTTTGATTCCCGTAGGCTTCAGGTCATAGCTACATTTAGGGCAGGAAGCATAGCTATATGCTTATATTGTGTATTTGAAATGGTTATAGAAGTTAGAGTTGCAAAAAAACATCATAAATTTTTACTTTGTAACTCACATTGTTTCTGGTGCTTGCCAGTCTGTATTCTCAGTGCGAAAACGCATTGCTACCTGACGGCACTCCATTAATAATTGATGCCAAGGCATAATCGTTTCCATGTCAATTCCCACTTGTCCTTCTATGGCAGAAAACAGCATTTTGGCTGTATTTACCTCATATTGGGCTTGCTTCACCCTAGCAAGCAAAGCAAATTTCTCTTGATCGCTCAAAAATGAAATTTGCTCCGTTTCTAACAGTTTGTGCGATCGCGCAAACCAATATTGAAAATCCTCTAGCAGTGGTTGCAAAATATCCTTCAACAATTCAGACCCCGCCAAGTTTGAGTCTCCCATAAATCACAAGCATAGTTCTAAGTTTCTTAATAATATTAACGCTGTTTACAATTATTTACATTTTATTTTTTTGATTCAGTATACTAAAATTTTAAATGAGTCTGTAGTTGAAGTCACAAAATATTATTATAAATAGTTATATTCCCATTTGTATATACCGCTCCGAAAAACCTATGCAGAACTAGGCAAGCCGAGTTAAATCTGTACAAAGTCGGAGCGTGCAGACTAAGACCTTCGAGGTCTACGATTTTTGAGTGACTAAAGCCAAAATAGGGAATTTCGGTTTCTGCTCTGGAAAGCTAAGGTTCTGACTAAACAGTAATCGGTATCAACTCCCTTTGGGAGAGGGAACAGGCAACAGGCAACAGGCAACAGTGAAGGTTTTCGCCTAGATCAAATGCCCAAATTCTCTCAAGTGGAGGTGGAAAAAATTTTTCCCCGTAACCCTTGCCCCTGAATTTATCGATGGACTAATCTAAATTTCATCGAGCCATAGAGGTTCTGGATTTCTCCCGATTGGGGATGGAAATAATAATATAGATGCAGTTATATAAGTAAACAGCACTCACTTCCCTAATGGTTCAACAGCCGATGTCGCCAAATTCATCTTCCAATCAGCCGGAACAGCCGGAAAAAATTTATTTACCTCGTACCAGCGAGTCGGAACATTTAAAAAAGATTCGCCACACTACTTCCCATGTGATGGCAATGGCAGTACAGAAGCTGTTTCCCAAGGCGCAAGTTACAATTGGTCCCTGGATTGAACAAGGCTTCTACTACGATTTTGAGAATCCCGAACCATTTACCGAAAAGGATCTCAAAGCCATCCAGAAACAGATGATCAAGATTATTAATCGGAAACTACCCGTAGTGCGGGAAGAAGTCAGTCGGGAAGAGGCGGAACGCCGGATTCGGGAAATTAACGAACCTTATAAATTAGAAATACTGGCAGATATTAAACAAGAACCCATTACCATTTATCATTTAGGGGATGAATGGTGGGATTTATGTGCCGGTCCCCATTTAGAGAATACCAGTGAATTAAACCCCAAAGCGATCGCTTTAGAAAGTGTGGCGGGTGCTTACTGGCGTGGGGATGAAAATAAGGCACAATTACAACGTATATATGGTACTGCTTGGGAAAATCCCGAACAATTAGCTGAATATAAGCGTCGTAAAGAAGAAGCGCTCAGACGCGATCATCGTAAACTAGGTAAGGAATTAGGATTATTTCTCTTTACTGATATTGTCGGACCAGGGTTGCCATTATGGACACCCAAAGGTACTTTATTGCGGACTCTGCTGGAAGATTTTCTCAAGCAGGAGCAGCTAAAACGGGGTTATTCACCCGTGGTGACTCCCCACATCGCCAGGGTGGATTTATTTAAAACCTCTGGACATTGGCAGAAGTATAAAGAAGATATGTTCCCCTTGATGGCGGAGGATGAAGCCGCAGCGATGGAGGAACAAGGCTTTGTTCTCAAGCCCATGAACTGTCCCTTCCACATCCAGATATATAAAAATGAATTGCGTTCCTATCGGGAATTACCTATACGTCTGGCAGAATTTGGCACAGTATACCGCTACGAACAATCCGGGGAATTGGGAGGTTTAACCAGGGTAAGAGGTTTCACCGTAGATGATTCCCACTTGTTTGTAACTCCAGAACAATTGGATGAAGAGTTTCTCAATGTTGTGGATTTGATTTTATCGGTATTCAAGAGTCTGCAACTGAAGAATTTTAAAGCCAGACTGAGTTTTCGGGAGCCGGGTAGTGATAAGTATATTGGTGGCGATGATGCTTGGGAAAAAGCCGAAGGTGCCATTCGTCGTGCCGTGGAACATCTGGGAATGGAATACTTTGAAGGTATTGGGGAAGCAGCCTTTTATGGACCCAAACTTGATTTTATCTTCCAGGATGCCCTAGAACGGGAATGGCAATTGGGTACGGTGCAGGTAGATTACAACTTACCTGAGCGTTTTGATTTGGAATACGTGGCTGAAGATGGTACTCGCCAACGTCCAGTCATGATACACCGCGCGCCTTTTGGCTCCTTAGAACGGCTGATTGGTATTTTGATTGAGGAATATGCAGGGGATTTCCCCTTGTGGTTAGCACCAGTACAAGCAAGGTTGCTACCAGTCACCGAACAGCAGCTCGATTTTGCCCAGGAAGTGGCGACGAAAATGAGAGAGTTGGGTATTCGTGTAGAAGTTGATTGCAGTGGTGAGAGATTGGGTAAATTGATTCGTAATGCGGAGAAACAAAAGATACCCGTAATGGCGGTTGTGGGAGCCAAAGAAGTGGAAACTAATACCTTGAGTGTGCGTACCCGTGCCTCTGGGGAGTTGGGAACAATGGCTGTAGCCGAGGTGCTGGCTCAGATGAAAGAGGCAATCAGTAAGTTTGAGAATTTCTAGCAGAAGGCAGTCGCGGGTGCGAGCGATCCCCGACTTCTTCAAGAAGTCGGGGATCTGTGACCCCTCATAACTAATACTCGACCACATTAATTTTGCCGGGTGGATATCCAATCCGCCAGGGACTTAGAGTCCCTGGCTAATAGCAAAAGTCCTATAAATAGGACTGATGCAATACCCCGCAGAATTAATGTGGTAGACCACTAATACTTCACCAAATTAATTTTGCGGGGTAAACCAGGTTCCAAATTTATCCTCTCCTTCTCTCCCTCTGCGTTCTCTGCGCCTCTGCGGTTTTTTCTTCTCTCCTTCTTCCTTTGCGTACTTCGCGTCTTTGCGGTTTCTGACTCTACCCCTCAGAATTAATGTGGTATACCACTAATACTCGACCACATTAATTTTGCGGGGTAAACCAACTTAAGCGACTTCTCCTCTCCTCCTCTGACTCTGCGCTCTCTGCGCCTCTGCGGTTTCTGACTCTACCCCTCATAACTAATTTGGTGGAACAATAGTAACAAAAATAGAGATGGTAATTACCATCCCTATTTGTCCATTCCAGCCTATACTTGTCTCATTGACGTTTGGTTCAACGATGCTCCTGATTACAGAATAGGAGTGTACTGAGGCTTATCTGGTACGGGGGTATACTCAGCGACAATTTGACGGAACTCTTCACCATCAATGGTTTCTTTCTCCACCAGTAAATCAACCAACCGATCCATGACACTGCGATTTTCCCGCATCATCCGCTTGGCATTGTCATAGCATTCTTCCACAATAGTACGCACTTGACTGTCAATTCGGGAAGCGATCGCTTCTGAATAATCGGAACGGGACATCCAGTCACGACCCAAAAATACTTCTCCACTTTGACTTTCCAAGGACAAGGGACCCAATTCGGACATTCCGAACCTTGTAACCATTTGTCGCGCCATACCAGTTACTTGTTGCAGGTCATTACCAGCACCAGTGGTGACTTCGGCATCGCCAAAAATCACCTCCTCTGCGGCACGTCCGCCCAAAGCACCAGTAATTCTAGCTTTCAGTTGACCGCGAGTAGTTAAACCTTGCTCTTCGTTGGGGGTAAACCAGGTCAGACCCTGTGCTTGTCCCCGGGGTACCAAAGTTACTTTTTGTACTGGGTCATGGTCTTTCAGCAGGGTTCCTACTAATGCGTGACCAATTTCGTGGTAAGCAATCAAACGCTTGCTCTTATTGTCCACCAGTGGTGTGCCTTCCATACCAGCCACTACCCGATCCACCGCATCATCAATTTCGGTGAGGGTGATGCCTTCTTTGCGTCTTCTGGCGGTGAGAATGGCAGCTTCGTTGAGCAGGTTGGCTAAATCTGCACCGGTAAAACCAGGGGTACGACGGGCAATGGTTTCTAAGGATACGCTAGGATCTAGTTTCTTATTCCGAGCGTGAACCTGTAAAACTTCCAAACGCCCTTTAATATCTGGTGCATCCACCATTACTTGTCTGTCAAATCTGCCGGGACGCAACAGAGCAGCATCCAAGACATCGGGACGGTTGGTGGCAGCAATAATAATGATACCTGTATTACCTTCAAAACCATCCATCTCCGTTAGTAGCTGGTTCAGGGTTTGTTCCCGTTCATCATTACCACCACCGATACCAGCACCCCGTTGTCTACCAACGGCATCAATTTCATCGATAAAGATGATACAAGGGGCATTCTCTTTTGCCTTCTTAAACAAATCTCGTACCCGAGAAGCACCCACACCGACAAACATTTCCACAAATTCCGAACCAGAAATGCTGAAAAATGGTACTGCTGCTTCCCCTGCGATCGCTTTTGCTAGTAAAGTTTTACCAGTACCGGGAGGTCCTACTAACAGCACGCCTTTGGGAATTCTTGCTCCTACAGCAGTGAACTTCTCTGGTTGCTTGAGGAAGGTAACAACCTCTTGCAATTCTTCCTTGGCTTCTTCAATCCCTGCCACATCATCAAACATGACACCAGTTTTTGCCTCCATTTGGAAGCGAGCCTTGGATTTACCAAAGTTCATGGCTTGTCCAGGACCGCCGGGAAGATTGCTAGAACGACGGAACAAAAAGAATAATCCGGCAATCAACAAAACAGGAAATATGAGATTACCTAATAATCCCCAGATAGCACCATCATTTCTCACGGGGTGAGCATCAAAATTAACTCCTTTTTCCTTGAGCTTATCAATTAACTCTGGGGCGTTAGGAGGCAGTTCTACCCTGACTTTTTGGGTGCGGTTGTCAAGCTCTGGATCCACGGCTTCTACGATTGCAGTTCTACCACCTTCATAAAAATCCACGGTGGTAACGCGATTTGCATCCAAGTACTCCAAAAAGCGACCATAGGTCATGCGGCTGTTCGCCGTATTCTGACCCATGTCACCAATACCATTACTAAATGCCCCTTGCCAAAAGAAAAAGCCAACTAATAAAGCAGGCAATGTCCAGAGTACTAGAACTCTCCAAGAAAATTTCATCTTAATTTGCCTCTAAATGCCGATAAAAATAAATCAGCTATCGCAACTAGATACACCAACTATCTCTGCCTTGAGTTTTACCTAAATAAACACAGAAACTGCCGGACAAGCAGGAGTGCCAAGTCAAAATCTGAGATTACTCTCTTATTCTATTTCTGTATCTCAAGTTGTAGCTGATAGCTGGTTACTCCCTGTTACTTAATAACTGTACAACGGATGTTTATTAATCCATTTTGTTTAATTGCCTGTCCTATAAGTTCTATAGGATCATTGATGGGACAGATTGCCTCATTACAGCAAAGCTATAACGTCAACAAGAATCTTAATTAAATTTAACTTAATTCTCATATATTGTAACAGAGAGTCAAACAAGAGGATAAATTTACCGTTTGTATCTGGCAGTTATAATGAAGAGCACCCAGGTTTTCGGGGATTTACAAAAAAATGCGGTCAGCGCAGTTCCTCTGCAACAAAGATTACGAATTGTTGATTTGTGGAATTCCCTTATTTCACTTCTGTAATTTTTATGATATAGGGGAAATATTTGTTTTTATCAAAAGAACCAATCCACAACTGATATTTCCCAGGTAGCCATTCTCCAACAATCTCCGGATTTTGACCTTGAGAATCATCATTACACCAGACACCATCGGGACCTTTAACAATCATGGTCGCATCGTCAGAACTAGATACTTTGAGCTTGAGATAGCTAAATTTATCGCTCAAATGCAAGGTATGGTCTGGTTTTTCGTCAAAAAATCCAGTACAGGCTCCCGTGGGGGTCTTTTTTCTCCCAGCAATACTGATTGCCGGTCTAGAACCGCCACTCATACCACGCATCATCATCGGATCTGGAGAAAATTTACGATCAATTTTCATATCTCCAAACATGGGCAGTATTTCTTCTGCCCTGACTGCATTCAGTGGGAATGCGATCGCTATTGCACAGACTAGGAAAGATAGTTTAATCCTTTGATATATCACTTTATTTGGCATTTTTGTTACATACTTTTATCAGTGCTTTGATGACATAAATTTTACACTCGTTGTTCCTAAAATAGCGGTAATTAACTACCAAAATAACAAATGTCAAAGCGAAGTCAGAAGGAAATATGCTTTCTTGCTTCTTGTTTGAAAATGGTTGTTAGTTGTTAGTTGTTAGTTGATGGTTGGTGGTTGTTAGTTGTTAGTTGTTAGTTGATGGTTGACAGCTTAGGTGTAGGAGCCGCAGTAGGGGCGCATTGCGTGCGCCCTTGAGGAGTTAGTCACCCCCGCATTTTCAGATACGCAGGTTGTGGGATTTTCCCCTGGGGGACTAGCTTGAAAAGAGGGAGTTCGGAGTTCGGAGTTCAGGAGTAGGGGCGCATTGCGTGCGCCCTTGAGGAGTTAGTCACCCCCGTATTTTCAGATACGCAGGTTGTGGGATTTTCCCCTGGGGGACTAGCTTGAAGGTCGAAGACCTTCGGTCATACCAAGGCTAAAATATTCAGGGGCACGCTCAATCATGCCCCCAAGCAGTAGATGTATATTCACTAAAGATGGATTTTCTCCAGTTATGCTCCCCAAACTGGGTAAATTATTAGCTACCTAGGTCGATCGCTTTTGCTAAACGGGGTCTATCTAAACCGATTTCATGGAGTAGTAGCCAGGATTGCATCAGATCGGGTCCATGCATTTCGCCAGTTAAAGCCGCTCTGAGCGATCGCATGATTAACCCTTTCTTCACCCCTTGTTCTTTTACCACCTGTTTAATGATTCCTTGAGCATCAGCTACCTCAAGCTGGGTTTGGCTTTCTAAACCTGTCAACACCCCTTGCAGAGCAGCCCCTACCCCATCCTTTTGTAGCTGGGTTGTAGCTTCATCACTAAATTCCACCCCATCGGTGAAAAATAGTTGACTCATAGCCACAGCATCTGTCAAACGAGTCAAACTCGGAGCAATTAAAGTTACCAGTTTCTCTAACCAAGGGCGCTCTCTACCGCCAACAAATTTATACCCGGCTTCTGACCAGAACGGTATGAGTAAATCTGTAACTTTATCTACTGGAAGATGGTGAATGTACTGACTATTTAACCAATCCAGTTTTGCCCAATCGAACTTAGCACCAGCCTTATTCACTCGCTCAAAACTAAATTGCTGGGCAGCCTCTTCTAAGGTAAATATTTCTTGGGTAGAATCTGGGGGAGACCAACCCAACAAGGTCATGTAATTAGCTAAGGCTGGAGCTGTAAAGCCCATTTTTTGAAAGTCACTGATGGAAGTCACCCCATCCCGTTTAGACAGTTTGCGCCCTTCTTGGTTCAAAATTAAGGGTGTGTGGGCAAACTCCGGTACATCGGCTTCTAACGCTTCGTATAACAAAATCTGCTTGGCGGTATTAGCAATGTGATCCTCTCCCCGGATGACATGGGTAATTTGCATATCCACGTCATCAAGTACCACAGCAAAGTTGTACAGGGGTTGACCAATACCTGTTGATGCAGCCCGGGCAATTACCATATCACCACCCAAATCGCTACCGCGCCAAACCATATTGCCCCTAACTAAGTCATTCCAGACAATTTCTCGATGGTCGTCTATTTTGAAGCGAATGACAAAACTACGCCCCTCTGCTTGGAAAGTGGCTTCCTGCTCTGGAGTTAAATCACGATGGCGGTTATCATACCGGGGAGCTTCACCTCTAGCCTTTTGTGATTCCCGCAGGGCATCTAATTCCTCAGCGGTGGTATAACAGCGATATGCCAAACCTTGGTCTAATAGCTTTTGTACGGCATCCTTGTAAAGATGTAGGCGTTCGGTCTGAAAAAATGGACCCTCATCCCAATTTAAGCCCAGCCAGCGCAATCCTGACAAAATATTTTCCGTATATTCAGGACGCGATCGCTCTTGGTCTGTATCTTCAACGCGTAAGATAAATTTACCACCATGATGGCGAGCAAATAACCAGTTAAATACAGCTGTCCTTGCTGTACCAATATGTAAATTTCCAGTGGGACTGGGTGCAATACGGACTCTGACAGTCACAGCAGATTCTCTCTCACAAAGCTTGAATAATTTAGCTTGGGTTTTGAACGCAATTGCAAATACAAAACCCAAGCTTTACTAGTATATAGCTGGCTAACGGGACCGACGGGGCTCGAACCCGCAACTTCCGCCGTGACAGGGCGGTGCTCTAACCAATTGAACTACGGTCCCTCAATCGGCACTTGAATTATTATGCCCCTTTCATGGAGATGTGTCAAGTACTTTTTATCTGATAACTTGCACCATTCAAGGGCAAGAGCCAGAGGCTCTATATTCTAGTTACCAGGCTGAGCCTGGTAACGAGGGGAAAAAAATTAGATCACAAAATTAAGGTTGGAAACTTTTCAACCTTAATCTAAAAAAAAGCTGCAACCATCATGCTGCAATCATCATAAACCTAGATTTTTTTTATAAAGCTTTGAGAAATGTGGTGAGAAATCCGGGATAGACTTTCCCAAAAAAATGAGTTGAGTTTTGTGTTTGAAACACTATTTGTTCAAACACCCAACCCCTATTTTCAGCCAAGGGATTTCTTCACCAATTCAGGAATTTGGGAAGGGCGTTCTGCTACCGGAATATCAAATTCATATAAAGCAGTAAGTTTACTTTGTACCGAACCAAAATCTGGATCGAGTCCAATGACTGCGGCTAAAGTCCCTGTTTGTCGCCAATGCTTCCCTGGTGGTACGTGCCTGCCAGCAATATAAGCAACCACTGGCTTATCAATTGCCTCCGTAATATAACGGGCTGCGGCTTCTTCGCGATCGCCACCTGGCTGTCCGACTAAAACGATGGCTTTAGTACTGTCATCCTCATCCAGAATTTGCAGCCATTGGATGAAAGATGACCCAACGATGGCATCACTACCAATGCTGACACTAATAGATTGTCCTAACCCTGCTTGGGTTAATTCCCAAGCAATTTCATAGGTTAGGGTACTACTACGACTCACAATACCTACGGAACCAGGAGTATAAAAGTCACTCGGTTGAGTTCCCAAAAGAATCTTGCCAGGAACGATGATTCCTGGACTATTAGGTCCAATCACCAAGGTATCTGTAGCTTCAGCAGCCCTTAATAGTCTCACCATATCCAAAGGTGGCACCCCAGCAGAAATAATAATTATTTGCCGAATATCAGCAGCGATCGCTTCTAAGGCTGCATCTAAAACTTGGTAAGGATGTATACAAATAATTGTGGTATCGATGCGTCCAAATTGATCTACCACTTCTTCTATGAGGTCAAATATGGGTAGACCATATAGTTGTTCTCCACCTGAGCCGGGATTCACCCCAGCTACCACATTTGTACCGTAAGCTTGCATTTGTGCAATATGGGTAGCACCAATAAATTCACTAAATCCCTGGATTAAAACTTTGCTGTCTGGCGTTAAGTTCATAAAAAGCACAATAATTCAGAATGTTCAGTGTTCTCGACTACTGAAGAAGGATAGATAGATAATATGCTGTATTCTTGATTCAATTTGCACTAGAATCAAAAAAACTTGTTCTAACGCTCAGTCACAAAATACCCCATTCCATCGCCTTTTGGCAGTAAATTTCTAGTTTTTCGGGTTGATTAATTCATTCCCAATTATATATTTTTTACACGAATATAATTTTTATTACGAAAAAATACTTAATATTTTTTCTACAAGATTAAAAACTAGTCGGGATACTTGTTGCTGGTTATATCATTTTTAAAAAAGAATGCAACAGATAGGTAGGGGCACGGCACCAGAGTGATAATTTCATACACCAAAAGATTGTAGATGCCGTGCCCTAACCTGTTAAAGAAGTAGGGAGCAAATTACCTAACTTTTTGATTTGCTGGGGATTTTGTCAAACGAATAGCCTCTACTACTGCTCGATCCAAATTTTCTATCAACAGAGGCGCGTCACCTGAGGCTTGTAGTGGAATTAAATATTTTTGTGCTTCCTTTAATTGAGAACCAACCAGACGAACTACTAAATAGGGGATATTCTCTGCAACGCGGTTTTTAATGCCATTGGAGCCTAATGTTTGGGATTGAATTTCATGGCGATGATTTTCTACGAACCGAGCGATTACTTCGGCTAATACCGTTGCTTCGGAAATACTATCTAAGAAATTCATCAGGATAACTTTGATACTTTTATCAGTGGCTAAAACATTTAATGCCTGTTCTAGACGCTTACTGAAAGTAGTTGGTGCAGAATCATTTATAGAGGCATGGCGTAAATTAATACACACACCAGGTTTACCCCCAGCATTGACGACTAAATCTAATGTTGCCATCACCGAACCCACACCATTGCCTAAAATGGCTATTTTCCCTCGCCCAGAACTATTGAATTTACCAACATATGAACCCAAGGGAATACTGGGATATTGCTCAAAATTTCTGGTTTGTGCAGCTTGGATTTCTGGATGTCTCCTCAAGGCTCTTTGATTGACTATTACGCTACCATTGAGTGCCATTAATTGACCGCTCCCGTTCATTGCCAAAGGATTAATTTCCACTAAATCCAAATCTTTTTGGATAAATAACCAATACATTTTCTCAATTACCCTGCTGACAGATTGCATATAACTGCCATGCAAACCCATTTTTAGGGCTAATCGACGGGCGTAAAATGGAGAAAATTCTTGTTCTACCACCACATACTGCATTTTCTCCCCTGCTGATTCCCAATCAATGTCAGCTTCTTGGCAGCCTAAAAGCACGGGGCGGCAAACGGCTGTATCTAAAACTACAGCCAGATAAAATTCTGCTACCTTCTCGTATTTTGTTTCTGCTAATAATACTTCTGGTAGTTCCCCTAAAATGGGTAAATTAAAAATAGTTTGGGCTGCTGCGATCGCATCTATTGTGGTTTCCACAAATCTGACTCCACCAGCCTTTGCCCTATCTCTTCCATGCACCTGGGATTTGAGTACAATCGGATAACTTATTTGTAACCGTTTCAAGTCAGTGGGATGGTCTATTTTTTGAGAAGGTAATACGGGAATGCCCATTTCCCGGAACCATTCTTTTACTTGGTACTCTAATAGATTCATTAACATACACCTTGTATTCCCACTTCCAAAAATTAATCAGGGCGATAGGCAAAACACAAAACCTGCACCGCGCGCGATCGCTAACTCAAATTTTTGCTAGCTAGTAAACTTGAATATATTTGATTGACATTAATTTTATCCAATTCAGCAGGCACAGTAAATTTGTGGCTTAACAGTTACTTACTCTATACAAATGACCTGTGCTTGATATTCTCAGTGATTTTTCTAGGTATAAAAACATTGATAACTAACGAATAAATACTATTGTTTAAATTTCATGATAATTTTCCTCAGCTCTTATGATTCCCAGATTGTATGGATAAATTGAACTAAAGCTGAGAGTTTATCACTAATAGGACTTACGCACTCGTGACGAAAAATAAGGCTTTGCGATTACTTCACTTCGTAAGCGCTTCGCGCACGCTAACGCGAACGTAATGACAGGTCTATTTTAACTAACAACTTGCACCAACTCCGATAACAGGAGGCAGAGCCTCCCTAAAATGCATCTACTTGGTAAAACCTTGTAACGAGAACAAGGAGTGAAGGAGTGAAGGAGTGAAGGAGTGAGGGAATTATTTTCATGCTTGGTTGTGAGATTTTTTCATGGGGGACTAGCTAGAAAATAGGGAGTGAAGGAGTGTAGACACGAAGTGGCTTCCCGTAGACACGCAGTGGCTTCTCGTAGACACGAAGTGGCTTCCCGAAGGGTAGAGTAGGGTAGGAGTGAAGGAAGTATTTTCATCTGCAGGTTGTGGACAAAATATTGTCCATGAGGGACTAACTTGAAAATAGGGTGTAGGGAAAAGAACCCTTTTTCATGCTTGTTTGCGTACAAAAGTACATGAGAAACTAACTAATAATACCCAATCCCATTTTCAGTTTTGGTGAAGGTAAAAAAAATGTGTTAGAAAGTTGGTCGTTAAGATATCAAGGTCCCAGTGGAGTTACTTGGGCATCTATATTAAATTGATAAAACTCCAGTGTCTAATACTATTGCAGAAAATAATAATCAGAGTCACCAACGGGATAGGTGGATGAAAGTAGGAGAACGGCAAGAATATTTAGAGCTATTAACTAGCACTTTACAAGAATACTTGCGTGCAGAAATTCCATCGGGTGAATTTTTTCAGGTCAAGTGTGTTGTCAAAAACGATCGTCTGATGATTCTCGTCCAACACCCCCAAGGTGTGACAGTAGATACCGAAAAAATATTTGTTGTCATGGAAGAGGCTCTAGAATCATTATCTGCCTTCAGGGAAAAACAGGTAGAAGTTTTTCTCAGGGTTGTGGGTTCTAAACTTCCCTATGCCAAACGTGATATGACTATTATGGGTCAGGAGACAATTCCCCCAGTAGTTGACGTGGAAATGGCTAGGGAAGATATCCCAGAAGATGAAGCAACCAATGTTTCCTCTTCTCCAGCAATTGATGATTATTATGTCAATGCTGAAAACTCATGGACTCCACCCGCGACTATTGAAGATGCTGAAGATGAGCCTTTTGACCCTCTTGCTGATGCTCCAGATTTAAGCCATTACTCAACAATCAAGCGTCTGTACCCCGTTAAATCTTTCATAGTGGGTGGAAGTTTATTAGCGATCGCTATGTTCGGATTGGGTGCATATTTGGTGACTCGTCCCTGCGTCATCTCAGGTTGCGAACCGATCCAAGTTGCCACAGAATTACAAAAACCTGCCCTATCCTGGATGAATAAAACCAGTCCAGTAGCAGAACTAACAACATTACAAACAGAAATAAAACAAGCAACCGCTGAACTCAAACAAATACCCCTATGGTCTTCCCGTCATCAGGAAGTAGAACCACTGATCACCAAATTATCTGCTCAAGGGGAAGAAATTAATTTATTGCTCAAAGCTTTCCAAGCCGCAGAGAAAGCAGGACAAAAAACCCAAACCTCTGAAAAACAAAGCATTCAGGAATTACAAAATACCCAACAACTATGGCGACAGGCGATTTTACCCCTAGAAGCAATCAATCGCACAAGTCCCTTTTATGGTTTAGTCAATCCCAAGTTGTCTAGTTATCGCCGCAATTTGCAAGCTGTAAATCGGCAGTTACGCACGGAAGATAAATGGTTACAAAAACTAGCATCCGCTAAATCCGTAGCCATAGCGGCTCAGAAACGACAAGACACTGCAAAATCCTTACAGGAATTACAAAAAGCCCAATCTACTTGGGAGGTAGCAGTCAATGCTTTGAAGATCATCCCCTCAAATAGTGTGGCACATACGGATGCACAAAAACTTTTAGTCCAGTATAAACCCAAACTAGCTAAGGCTCGCTTAAATGCAACTAGGGAGCAAATGGCTAGTAATACCTATAATCAAGCCGTTAGTGCTGCTAAACAAGCTCAAATCTATGAGACACGAAATCAATGGCAAGGGGCTGTCAGCCAGTGGAACCAGGCTGTAAGTGCGATTAAACAAATTTCCCAGAATAGTTCTTATTACAGCAAGGCAAAACCTCTGGTAGAACCATATAATCGTTCCTTACAAAGGGCACAGAACCAATTCCAAGTTTATAATCGAATCCAAACAGCCCGTAATGATTTGCAAAGAACCTGTGTCAATGCTGGTGTAGCAATTTGTAATTTTACAGTCAACTTACAGGCGATCGCAGTTAAAATGACTGCTGAGTACGAACAAGCGATCGCTATCAGTAGCCAAAATAATTCAGTTTCCACTACTAATCACTTGCAAGTATTACAGCAAACTCTGGAAGTAATTAGCGACAATGCCGGTATACCCTTAGCTATTTATGATGCCCAAGGTAATCAATTTTATAGAAACTAGTCGAAGTCCAAAACTCAAGTGCCTTAAGGCAGGAGATGTAGGAGGAGGTAGCACTTTGGCTGTGCCTTTAAATGATAAAATACCAATAGTCAGTATAAGACATTAAAACCTACCGAGGGACTCTCGGAAAGTATACGCCCAAATCTCGAATCGGCGAGTTGAAAGGAAATATCACTTCGCCCATGGTTGGCAAACGGGGTGAGCCTGGGAACCGGACAGCTACATGAGGATATTTCAAGCTATGCTGTCTAGGCTTGGAAGAATCTCCCATCTTCCAGGTGGGAGAATGTCAAAGATCATAGATAAGAACTCTTGGCAGGAAGAATGAGGAAAAATTCATCGTTCATTCCACCACTGTTCAAAACTTTACCAGCACTCGCTATCTTCATGGTGGTGGGTGTTATGGTAACTGGTTTTGCAGCAAGTGAATCAAAATTGACTGGTATAATTGGTATCCAAAGAGCGATCGCTCAACGTAGCACGAATTCCCGCGATATCGCCCAAAAAGTTTATCAAAAATTACCGGATTTACCAAGGGAAAACCAATACATAAGTAAAGAAACTGGGAAAGTTGCCATTAACAATACCCTAGTTAGTCGGATGGTTGGCTATCACTTTTACCTCAAAGGACGTGCGCCTAACTATCGATTCGATTGGAAATTGACTTTGGCTGATTATCTCGGTGCCAATGAAATTATGTACGACACATCCTATCCTGGTCATGATAGCTTACGAAAAAATCCTTTACAAGGCGATCGCACAGCCATTAAAAAGCTGAGTCGCCGTCAGCGTAATGCTTTGGTGCAAACTCTAGTTGATTATTTCAACGGTAATCAGTAATTTGTTATACCAATTATATGTAAAGCTGTGCCAAATAGATTTCCTAGAGACGTTGCAGTGCAACGTCTCTACAATCAATATAAATTGCATCTTCATACAGAAACGGTATTATTTGTCATTCGTCATCGGCAATAGTTCATTTGTTAGCTTCCATCACTCCTTCACTCCTTCCCTCCTTCACTCCTTCCCTCCTACCCTTCGGGAAGCCACTTCGTGTCTACACTCCTCTCCTCCTTCACTCCTCCCCTCCCAAATGGAACGTGTAATCAAAAGTGGTAACGGCTGGCGTATTGGCTGGAACCCAGAAGCACCCGAATTTAAAGGCTTAGTTGGTACAGATGATTGGGCGATTGAGTTAACACAAGCCGAATTGAACGATTTTTGTCGTCTCATGTTGCAACTAGCTGACACCATGAGTCAAATAGCCACTGAGCTTATGGATGAAGAGAAAATCACCTGTGAGGCGGAAAGCGATTTACTGTGGATGGAAGTAACAGGCTATCCCCAAGAATATAGTTTGCGGTTTATCCTCAATTCAGGACGGTGTGTAGAAGGTAAGTGGAACCCCTCAGCAGTACCAGGTTTACAACAAGCTGCTGGAATGCTGCAAGTTTTTTAGGATTTGTGGTTGCTTATTGTTAAACTCATGTTAATATATTAAAGCCACACTCAAATATTGAATATTCTCCATAGAAAATTCACAACGAGTGTAACGGGGCGTAGCGCAGCTTGGTAGCGCGCCACTTTGGGGTAGTGGAGGTCGTGGGTTCAAATCCCGCCGCTCCGATTAGCTTAAACAAAAAGAATCCTCTCACCCACCCGCTCTGAGGTCTGTTGCCCGAGGTCGATGAGGAATTGACAATATTTCACGGATTTATGGCATACTGTTTGTAGCGACAAAGCCTAAAATGGTGGTCGTCTATGCAATTTTTTGCTCAGTGATGACCGTAATTCTTCTTTTGTAACAGGTGTTCGTCTCAAAGTATCTAAAGGAACTAGAAACTCGCCTTTTTGTATTTTCATATCCAGTGCTAAAAATAATCCCATAACATCAGTGAAATTAGCACCGTCATAATCCTTTGCTTCGTAATCTTTAATTTGTTCTTCTGTCAATCCAGCTAATGCACCAAGTTCTTTTTGGCTCAGTTTTGCCGCTATGCGTGCTTTAATTAGAAGTTGTGGTAAATAATAAATATCTTCCAGAGTTAGCACTATTGGTGTTTGGTGATTGTGAGATGTGAGATTTTCATACTCAGCAATTTCTGCTTGTAATTTCTCTAGACGATATTTTTTAACATCACGATTCATCTGCCATTTTTCAAAGTCTTTTTGCTTCATTTCCTCATCTTTGTCTAGCAAAGATATTGAATATGCAAATCTTTCGGCACACTCTTTGCTGTACTCGTATTGTTTTTCATTTTTAATCATGCTTCCCACCTTACCAAATCAATAGCAATAATTCCTTTACGATTTTGTTCCCTATCATGCTGAAAAAACTCAAATGAATTTAAGCCATTATCACCAACTGGGTCATCTGAACAAAATAATTCGCCTTTATATTGAGATTTTTGAGCTTGTGTGTCAAAACGGTTAAGCAAGCGAGGTGCATTAATTCGTAGATAATTGATATCAACTTCTTCTGAGTCCCAACAAGCATCAAAATCTCGTGGGTTAGATTTAATGGTAACAAAGCTGCCGTTAATATAAATTGTTCTGCAACCAGCTGCTTTTAATTGCTCCATTGCCATTCGCAATCCTTGTATTAAATACAACCTTCGCTCTGTTGTACCAAATCTTTCTGTAAATTCCTCCCATTCACAAAAATGTACTCCTGGTGGTAAATTACCATTTTCGTCAAATTCCGGAATCACTTCTCACACCCTAACATAGATAAAATATCCAGTTAGAAGCCTATCATAAATATTAAAATTCCCAATTAAAGCCTTAAGATTGAGAACAGGAATACCACAAAATTAGCGATAATAGGAATAGCCCAATATAATGCTCCAATTCTGGATAGTGATCGCTAATTATTATGACCAATAATTATAATAGGGCTACTGAGTAAGCGGTATAAACTGATAACTGATAACTGTTAAAGCTTCTGTTCAAGCAGCAATTGACCCTCGTGATATTTGATGATAACAAAACTAATCAATTTTTACAGGGAAGTAATTATTCATTCTTCCCCATCATTAACAGAAAAATCAACTTGTTCGTAAAGGTCATTTAATGTAATTTCAAAATCAACTGTTTCTAAGGATAAATTTGCCGATTCGCCTTCAATTTCATCAAATACCCATTTACCATCCGCAGTTTTCACGTAATGCATGACATGATATTGATATTGGTCGATTAAAATATATTCTTTAAATTCTGGAATCGAGCGATAATATAAAAATTTATTTCCTTGGTCGTAATTTTGTGTTGATTTTGATAAAACTTCTACAATTAATGATGGATTTGTCACAGTGGTTGTGCTGGTTCCGGTATAAATAGGTTGTCCTTCTATGACCATTACATCGGGATAAGTATACTGACGATACTTTGGTATCCACAAACGCACATCGCCGATATAAATGTCATATTTGTTACCTCTTAAAGCAAATCTTAAGAAGGCATAAAAGTTGCCAGCTATTTTATTGTGATTGGTAGTTCCACCCGTCATCGGTACAATTTCTCCATCGCGGTATTCGCTTTTAAATTCCGCTTGTTCTTCCAGTGCTAAATATTCTTCTGGAGTGTAGAAGCGTTTAACTGTTTGCACTTCTGTAGTCATAGTTTTTATTTTCATCAGATATCATCTATCTTCTCATTATTGTCTCGGCATTGAGAATTTTAGAGGCGGCAACATGGTAATGCTCAATTTTCATCATTGGCTCCCATCCCAATCCCAACTTGCCAAACCGAGTTTCCAATTCTTCCCCTATCCCCCACAATGTCCGTGGAACTTGTCCAATCGGTAAACTTTCCCTAACTTCCTCTCCTTTGAAGAGTGGGTTGGGGCGTACCAAGCAGTGGGTGTGTTGAACTGATACCCTGTTTGAGTCGGTGGATGTAAATTGTGCCATTACTAAAGTTAACCTGCTCCCATCGTAGTGCAAATAGCTCAGATATCCGCAGATCGTGACGATATGCCAGTAAAATCAAAGTAGAAGAATGAGAAAATAATTTCATTCGCAGATTTATTGACCATCATGGAAATTCAAACACCAGACTGGGTTAAACACGCCATTTTTTACCAAATATTTCCAGACCGTTTTGCTAAAAGCAAACAGCCCCATAAACGTCTATTAACAGGTAATCCTTGGGAAGATTGGGAAGCAATGCCCACACTCCAAGGTTATAAAGGAGGGGATTTATGGGGGATTATGGAAAACTTGGATTACATTCAAGATTTGGGAATTAATGCCATTTATTTCACCCCCATTTTTCAATCTGCTTGCAATCACCGTTATCACACCCATGATTATTATCAAGTAGACCCAATATTGGGAGGAAATGCGGCTTTTAAAGAATTATTAGACGCGGCTCATGAACGTAATATAAAAGTCGTATTAGATGGGGTATTTAATCACTGTAGTCGTGGATTTTTCTTTTTCAACGATATTTTAGAAAATGGTCCCCATTCACCTTGGGTTAATTGGTTCAAAATCGAAAATTGGCCCCTTGCCCCCTACACTGGTGATGCACCCGCTAATTATGTAAGTTGGGCTGGTAATCGAGCTTTACCCGTATTTAATCATGACAACCCAGAAGTACGGGAATATATTATGGAGATTGCCGAATATTGGATGAAATTTGGTATTGATGGTTGGCGTTTAGATGTGCCATTTGAAATTGAAACTCCTGGTTTTTGGCAAGAATTTCGTCAGCGAATCAAAGCCATCAATCCCGATGCATATATTGTTGGTGAAGTGTGGACAGATTCCCGCCAGTGGTTAGATGGCAGTCAATTTGATGGGGTGATGAATTATTTATTTACAGGTCCGACAATTGCTTTTACCGCAGGGGAGCGCGTCATTGTAGAACAGGTAAAAGATCGGGATTATCAACCTTATCCACCATTAGGAGCTGCTGAATATGCCCAAAAAATGCAGGAATTGCTGCAACTTTATCCTTGGGCAATTCAGCTCACCCAGTTAAATTTACTCGCCAGTCACGATACAGCTAGGTTGTTTACCATTGCTGGGGATGATATTCCCAGTGTGGAATTAGCAACTTTATTACTGCTTACTTTCCCTGGTGCCCCAAGTATTTACTATGGTGATGAAGTCGGTTTACCGGGTGGGATAGATCCTGATTCTCGGCGTGGTTTTCCCCCAGCATCAAATTGGAACCAAGACATTCTGCAAATGCACCGCCAATTAATTAGTTTGCGTCACACTTACCCCTGTTTGCGTACAGGTGATTATCAAGTCCTTTATGCTGATGGAGAACTTTACGTATTTGCCCGTATCCTCGATATAGAGGAGTTGATTGTTGCTGTTAATACCGGAACAGAATCAGTAACAGGGAATGTAGATGGAAACATTTTGCGTTCCCAACCCTGTAAACTTTTGTATGGCAATGCCGAGGTAGAATGGAACCACACCGGAGAGATGAAACAAATAAGTTTAATTCTACCTGCACGCACTGGTTGTATTCTTGGTACAGGTTAGTAGTTAATTGTATTGGTTTTGACAAGTAGGGCTTGCTGTTCGCGTAGCGCAGCGTTAGCTGTAAAAGTCATGATTGTGGGGGTAGGGAATAGGGAATAGGCAATAGGCAATAGTTCGGTGCCTATAGGTTTCTATTCAAAATATCATCAAAAATTACAGATGCAAGAATTTTAAACCTAAAATCCTAATTGACTTGCACTTATTCCCCAATCAAGTAGCCTAAAAGCATTGATAAATCAATCTTTTTCAGTTGTAGTTGTAGGTTGGGTGGAGCGTAGCGTAACCCAACATTTTCGTATTTGTAGCAAATGAGTAAAATGCAATTGCAATCTTTGATTTTGATATTTTCCCTAAAATGAGAGTTATATCGAGGTTTGAAGCATGATTTTTTGGTAGTGAATTAGGTGTTTTATTGTTTAAATTATCTCTGTTTTTATCATGTTGTATGTTGGGTTCCACTTCGTTTCACCCAACCTACGGGGGATTGCTGGTTGTATTCTTGGTACAGGGTAGCTTCTTTGCAGGAAATACCCGAAGGAAGGCACTCTAGGCGCAGAGAACAAGAGTTAAAGATACCTGATACCAATTCAAATAATGTTTGCGACACATATATTCTTCGTAAGGGCACGGCATCCACAATATTTTGGTGTATACAATTATCTTGCTGATGCCGTGCCCCTACCCATTTGTCGCATTCTTTTTCAGCAACGCCTTTTTCTGCTTCCCTCTTTCCTTCAAGAAATACGCAATTTCTGCTGTTGAATACGTTCAGGGCTACCGGTGGGAATGGAAGCAATTAATTTCTGGGTATATTCTTGTTTGGGTTGGCGGTAAATTTCCTCAGCTACCCCTTGTTCGACGATTTCACCACGATTCATTACCAAAATGCGATCGCTCATAAATTTAACTACGCTTAAATCGTGGGATATAAAGATATATGTTAACCCAAATTCTGCTTGTAATTCCTTCAGCAAGTTCAATACCTGTGCCTGTACGGACACATCCAAGGCAGAAACCGACTCATCACAAATAATAAACTTAGGATTCAAAGCCAAGGCACGGGCAATACAAACCCTCTGACGCTGTCCTCCAGAAAATTGGTGGGGATAGCGACTCATGGCATCCGCACTTAAACCCACCCGCTCTAAGAGATAAGCAGCTCTTTCTTGCTGCTCTTTTTTGGTTTTGCCAATGGAGTGAATTAATAACGGCTCCATGACTATATCACCCACCTTCAAGCGTGGGTTCAGGGCACTAAAGGGGTTTTGGAAGACTATCTGCATTTCTCGCCGCAGTTTTTGCAAGGGTTCTCCCGTTAACGGGGTAATATCTCGCCCTTCAAAAATAATTTGTCCTCCCATAGGCTCAATTAACCGTAGCAAGGTTCTACCAGTGGTGGTTTTGCCACAACCAGATTCGCCCACTAACCCCAAGGTTTCCCCCTGTTTCACATCAAAGGAAACACCGTTGACAGCCATGTGATAGCGTTTTGTCTCCCCAAACATCCCCCGCACAGGAAAACCTACTTTCAAGTTTCTTACCTGTAATAAAGCCGGTTGTTCCTCCAGATATGCCAATCGCTGCTTCACCTCTTCGGGAGTCACTTGAACTGGTGATTCTGGTGATTTTGCCTCAATTACCGCTTCCCCTGTTGCCGACACCTCCACATCCATGTAATCAGAAACGGTGAGTAATTTTTTGGGGAAACTATCCAGGGTGGGACGACAAGCAACTAAACCTTTAGTATACGGGTGTTGGGGATTGTTAAAAATTTGCCTAGATTCCCCATATTCAACTATTTTCCCCTTGTACATTACCGCCACATTATCAGCCACCTCAGCAATTAATCCCAAGTCATGGGTGATAAAAATCATTCCCATGTCCCGCCGCTGTTGCAAATCCCGCATTAAATCAATAATTGTTGCTTGTACGGTTACATCCAAAGCGGTGGTGGGTTCGTCAGCAATCAGGAGTAAGGGATTACAGGAAATTGCCATAGCAATCATCACCCGTTGTAATTGCCCTCCAGAAAGTTCGTGGGGATATCTCTCTAGGATGGCAGCTTTGTGGGCGTTGACTAACCTTGCCAAATGTCCCTTATCCTGGGGAGAAACACCAGTATCAATGTATTGTTGTTCTATGATTTCATCACTGGGAAGTAATTTTACCTCCTGCAAACCAGCGATCGCTTGCTGTTTGGCTTCCCCCGCAGTAATATTTTGATGGCGCAATATGGCTTCAGTTAACTGAAAACCAATGGTATATACCGGATTCAAGGAAGTCATCGGCTCCTGAAAAATCATGGCGATATCGCCACCCCTGTATAACTGCATTTCTTCAGGGGGTAATTTCAGCAAATCCATTGGTTCGCCACTTTCCTGGGGACAAAACAAAATTTCACCACCAGTAATCTTTCCCGGAGTCTGTACTAGTCTCATCACTGCTAGGGATGTAACTGATTTACCACTCCCCGACTCCCCGACTATACCTAGTGTTTCACCGCGACGGAGTTGAAAGGAAATACCGTTTACAGCTTTGACAGTATTGCCATCGCCAGAAAACTCTACTTGTAGATTACGCACATCCAGAACAGTTTCTCTCATAGTCAGTCGGGTATGAATAGTGACTTCAAATTAACAGGATTTTAACGCAGTATAATCTTTTTACACCGATTAGTAACTTTTTATGCTATTGACATCTGAATATTTTTGATTCTGACATTGCAACTACGAAAATTTGTACTCAAAGTTACAAATGAATACAACAATTTTGCTTGGATACCCAAAATAGTATCCAAACTAGTACCACTGCCTTGGAAGTCAAGAGGAATTTAGAATTTAGAATGAAGAATTTAGAATTCCCCCGTTGCCGCAGTCGCCCTGTAAGGGTTAGGGGGTTGACACCTTATATTTAAGGTTTGAGTTGCTCCATTCCTTCCCAGTAAGCATTCGCTTCTATCTCATAAGAGTCACAAAGCTCATATGCCCAACTGTTTCGGGAATGAACGGGTTGCACAAAAGGAATATCGTCCATATCTGGTTCATCCGTGGGTACAGCTGGCGCTGGCGGAGGTTGAACATTTGGAGTTGTGGGCATGGGTTGATTCCAATCTGGTTGGGGTGCTGCTCCCGCATTACTTGTCATTGGGGTAGGAATGGGAAGAGGTGAGTCATAGCTCGGATTAGCACTAGTAGGGGGAGTACTCCTTGCTGGTGGAACTGATGGAGTAGTTGCCACCGGGGATGGAATAGCATTACTCACACCCGTTCCTAAAGGATAGATTCTTTGTACTCTTAACTCTGCCCTTTTTTCCTTAAACCCTTCTCGACGCTCGATGGTATGCATTCCCAAGCGTCCTTCTAATATTACCCGATCGCCTTGATGATAATTTTCTTGAAGTTCTCTTGCTAATCTACCCCAACCAACCACCTTTAAATTGGCTGGAGGATCGTTTTCCCGTATTCCTGGGAATTGCACCAACATTTCAGCTACTTCTAAGTTATCTGAGGTATAGCGTAGTTGTGGTTCTTGAATTATATCTGCCATCAAAATACAACTATTCATCGAAATTCTCCAGTTATCAATTATTAGTTATCGGTTAACAGTTAACCGTTATTACCTTCTCTTCTGAACTAATGCCCGTTTATACAATAAGACCGACACAAATAGTACAAATGTTTATATTTATTATATTTATATGTTTAAGGATATTTTTGCACTACACTTGCTATTTAACCTGAGTTCGGTGTTAGGAGTTAAAATTAACGTGAGAAATATACGTAACCTCAGTTCTGGTAATCCCGGTTTATTTAACCTTGAATAACTCAAACGAGGCAAACACGTTGACATATCCCAGAATCAAGCAACGGTGTAATGAGGGTTCCAGCTTATCCCCAACTCAGGTTATTTATCATCCTGTCCTCAACTTTCTATTTTATGATGAAAGTCAAGCGCATTTGCTAAAGGACACTAGGAATTGTCCTCGAAATACGCTTGACAGCGATAAAAGTCTAATTCTGCAAGAAACAGTACAATTGTACCACGAAAGGCGCACAAATATTACATATCAACGACCAGAAAATCCCAAATCCCCAATCTAAAATTGCATTACTTGTTCTACACTCTTAATCATTCCTAATCTAACGGCAAATAACTCGTGGCGCAGGTTGTTCTAGAAAACGTTTACAAAAGTTTCCCACCCCGTAAAGGTGACAGTGTTGTTTCAGCAGCACCAAACCCAGATATGAGGGAAAACCAGAAAATTAACGTCTTACGGCGCATTAACCTGACTGTGGCGGATGGTGAATTTATGGTGCTGGTGGGACCTTCTGGCTGTGGTAAAAGCACTCTGCTGCGATTAATTGCAGGATTGGAGTCCATGACTGGTGGTAATATTTGGGTAGGCGATCGCTTGGTGAATGGACTCCCTCCCAAGGAAAGGGACATTGCGATGGTGTTTCAGAATTACGCCCTGTATCCCCATATGTCAGTATATGACAACATTGCTTTTGGATTGCGTCGCCGTTCTTTAGGGGGAACAGATGCAGACATATTTTCCCATGTGGCGGCAGATTTATTGGTGGGAGTGACAAAAAAGTTACCTAAAGGGCTACGTTATATTTCGGATAAGGAAAAGGGTGTAGATGAGAGGGTACGTTGGGTGGCTCAGTTGTTGCAAATCGATCGCCTGTTGAATCGTTTACCCAAACAATTGTCTGGGGGACAAAGACAAAGGGTAGCATTAGGTAGGGCGATCGCTCGTAATCCCCAAGTGTTTTTAATGGACGAACCCCTGTCTAACCTAGATGCCAAGCTGCGTACAGAAACCCGCGCCCAAATAGTCAAGTTACAACGCCAGTTAGGTACAACCACCATATATGTGACCCACGACCAAACCGAAGCTATGACCATGGGCGATCGCATTGCTATTCTAGATCGTGGTCAATTGCAGCAGGTAGCACCCCCATTGGAACTATACAACCGCCCCGCCAATCGTTTTGTGGCAGAGTTTATTGGTTCACCACCAATGAATTTTATACCAGTAGAGTTTCATGCACCCTTGTTAATTACCAATGGTGATTTCCGCCTGACTCTACCAGAATATTGGGGTAGTGTACTGCAAAAATATGATGGGCAGACAATTCTGTTGGGTATTCGTCCAGAACATTTAATATTAAGCGTACCTGCCAATAAAAATTTACCCCTACAAGTAGAATTGGTGGAAAACTTAGGTAACGATACTTATCTTGCGGCCAAACTCACAGATGTTAACTTCCAGAAAACAGCCCTTAACCATACCGTGCAAGTTAGGGTTCCACCTGATAAGTTAGTACGTTTAGGGGAACAACTATGGTTTTCATTAACTCCAGAAAAAATCCACTTTTTCGATCCAGAAACAGAGTTAGCAATCTTCCCCAAAACCTCCCCATCTTTGCCATTTGAGAAATAGGGGATTATACGCTTCGCGTCAGTCATTCAATTTTAGATTTTAGATTTTAGATTTTGGATTGATCCCATGCCTGAAGTCAGGGGCTTGAAATAATGACAGAATCATGTGTCTTTCTCCACGGATAAATCCGGGGGCTTGTATCCAGCTTATTTTCTGGTCAAAATTAAAAAGTCAAAAGTCAAAATTGAATATCCATCCAAAAATATGGTACTAATGAACTATATAATAGGATGTCTTAGGTATTTGCGATACGCACAGCGTCAAGCCTCCAGCTTATCGCTTATGTCTGATGAGAATTAAAAGCACTTATTGTGTGTACCATCAGGGTTTTGCAACTGCAAGAGTGCCAAATCAGATTTTCGAGACTATTCGCCCAACTACAAGGATAATAACACTCAATTCACACCCAATGTGAGTTATGAGGAGAAATAAATGCAGCCAAAACCTTTTTTAAAATGGGTTGGGGGGAAAACCCAGTTACTTAGACAGATGAGCCATTTTTTTCCGTCTGAATTGAAACATGACACCATCAAAACATATATTGAACCTTTTGTTGGTGGTGGCGCTGTTTTTTTATACCTAGCAAATACTTATAATATTGAGAATTTTATTATATCTGATATCAATCCAGAATTGGTAATCGCCTATAAAACTATTCAACGGGATGTAGAGGATCTAATCCTACGTTTGGAACAAATAGAAAATAAGTATTTATCCCTTCAGTCAACAGAAAGAGAGAAATATTTTTATCAAGTACGCTGGCAATTTAATTGGTTAAGAAATCAAATAGATTTACAAAATTATAACTTGGAATGGATAGAAAGAACTGCTCAAATGATTTTTCTGAATCGTACCTGCTTTAATGGATTATTTCGAGTTAATTCAACAGGTGATTTCAATGTACCAATAGGTAGATATAGTAGACCAAAGATATGTAATGCAGAGAATCTCAGGTCTGTTGCCCAAGTTTTGCAGAAGACTCATGTTTATCAAGGAGATTTTAGTACTTGCACAAAATTTATAAATAATAATACTTTTGTGTATCTCGATCCGCCATATAAACCAATCAGTAAAACATCTAATTTTACGTCTTATTCACAACATATATTTGACGATCGCGAACAATTGAGGCTGAGGGACTTCTTCAAATTACTTGATACTAAAGATGTCAAATTACTTTTAAGTAATTCAGATATCACAAATCAAGATAGCAAAGACAATTTCTTTGAAAATGCATACTCTGATTATCGCATTGAAAGGGTAAAAGCGAATCGAAATATCAATAGTGATACATCTAAACGCAAGTCAATCAATGAAATCTTGATTATGAATTATTAGAGGGTTTTGGGAAAGCTGATTATATTATAAGAATCCGATTTGATTTTTGTTGGCGTAGCCTGCGCTTGCGCTTAAAACACGTAGGGTGTGTTATCGACGAGAGTACGGCACCATGCTGCAAGGGTTTTGGTGCGTGACGTTATAAGTCTTATTGCTACGTTCAAATATTTTCGCGCACCTCACGCAACGGCAATAATGCGGGAAGAGAATCTACACCGCATTTTGCCTCCCCTACAGAAAAAATATACCAGTTGCGTAAGTCCTAATTATTTTGTGCTGCGTTCTTTGTCCAAAGTCCAAATATATGGAGGCTTGGTATGCTTGGGTAAACAATTCCTAAATATTACGCTACTCCATATCCTGTGTATGGGCGTTTATAAGGTGGCTGTAAACCCAGTACAATATCTTCTTTAAGTATTCCCATCTCTAAAAGTTCCTGTGCTAAATCTACATCTGTCATGTTCTGCTGAATCCAGATTTTGCCATTTTTAATATCAAAATGCATGATGCTATGATATACACGACTTAAACCATTCCAACCTACACGCATTAATTGATAATGGTCGTGTATTGTATCAAATATTAATTCACTTTCAATCTCTTCACACTTAGGTTTATAATTACCGTGCTTCGTTAAAATAGTTTGAATACATTGGCGATATTGCTCTAGTTTGTCCATCGCACAATCACCTCCACAATTGGGTCGTATATTATTAGTTTTAATTGATGTCGTCGTACTGCAATTTGAGCTAATCGAGTCTGAAAAAATGTTTCATAAGCATCAACTGGAACTGCTAAATATAACTTACGTTCTGGTTCATTCTCTGCAAGTGCAATTTGATAATTTAGAAATTATCCCAAGGCGGTATGGAAATCACTAACAGCAGAGTTACCCCTCTTATGTCACTCTGGGAAGAAAAAAATAAATGTAGGTTGGGTTGAACGGAGTGAAACCCAACAATTTGTAGATTAGAGATGATTGAACCAATTAGTGTATGTTTTCGTCCCCTTTCGGGGAAAAGGTGGTCTATGACAAGGAAACTATCATGACGAAAACAGTCGATCTATCTTGGGTTTCCGTCCCCTTTCGGGGAAAAAGTGGTCTATGACTCAGTACCTGAATCACATGGATTAGTAGTATCGGAAGTTTCCGTCCCCTTTCGGGGAAAAGGTAGTCTATGACCTATTTATCTGACAATATATCTGGTAGTAGAATCCCGTTTCCGTCCCCTTGCGGGGAAAAGGTAGTCTATGACAAGCAGACCTAAGTGAAGCCAACCTAAGTGAAGCCTGTTTCCGTCCCCTTGCGGGGAAAAGGTAGTGTATGACCCTACCCATTGTCAACTATTGCTATATTTACTTTTCAAGGTGCGATCGCGCCAGGTTACGGAAGTAGTGATGTAATTTACTGAACGGAGAGGGAGGGATTCGAACCCTCGTATACGTTGCCGCATAACAGCATTTCCAGTGCTGCGCCTTCAACCACTCGGCCACCTCTCCAGGTGCCACGATGTTCAATCATACAGTGAAATACCATAAAATGCAATCATTAAAGAATATTTCTCAGATTTACCATTAAAAATGTCCCAAACTTACAAAATTCAAGTTCACGATCGCACTCACAATATCAACCACAGTTTACAAGTTCCTGATGACCGCTACATCCTCCACAGTGCAGAACAACAGGGCATAGAGTTACCATTTTCTTGCCGTAACGGTGCTTGTACTACCTGTGCTGTCAGGGTGCTGGAGGGGGATATTTATCAACCGGAGGCGGTAGGATTATCTCCAGAATTACAGAAAAAGGGCTATGCTCTGTTGTGTGTGAGTTATGCGCGATCGGATTTAGAGGTGGAGACACAGGATGAGGATGAAGTGTATGAACTCCAGTTTGGACGGTTTTTTGCCAGGGGTAAGGTGAAGGCTGGTTTGCCACTGGGTGAAGAGGAGTGAAGGAGGGAAGGAGTGTAGACACGAAGTGGCTTCTCGAAGAGTAGGAGTGAAGGAGTGAAGGGTTTAGATCCCCTACTTCTATGATAGGAATCGCTACTATGTGCGGATATTGATTCAGAAGTCGGGGATCTTTTTCCCTAGCCTGATGAATTAATGTGGTGAAGAAGAGGGAAGTAGTGAAAGAGTAGGGGCGGGGTTTCCCCGCCCGGAGGGAAGGCAAAATTTTGAATTTGAAATTTACGGGTTGAAACTCCCCTGCAAAATTATCCATGTCTGAGAAGAAAATTTTTCACTTTGACCGAAAAATAAACTGGATACAAGCCCCCGGATTTATCCGTGGAGAAAAACAACCTTACTTTCATTGTTTCAAGCCTCCGGGCTTTAGACGTGGGTTCAATCCAAAATTGATTGAACACTTACTGTTAACTGTATTAATCGCCTTCTTACTGGGGGGTTGTCAATTTGGTCAGAAACCAAAACAAGCCATCCAGGTACGGGTAAATGTGAGTAGGGTAGTAAGCGGACAAACCCTGGAAGTATTGGGGATGGGAAATCAACCTACCTTGATTTCCCAAGTACAGCTAATTGGTGTGGAAGCACCAGATTTACGCCAGCGTCCTTGGGGAATTAGGGCAAAAAAAAGATTGCAAGAATTAATTGGCAAGGAACAACCCGTAACCTTAGAATTTGATATTGCCGCCCAAGACAAAATTGGTAGAACCCTTGCTTATGTTTGGAAAGATGGGAAACTGTTAAATGAGCAGCTAGTTAAAGAAGGGTATGTATTATATGTAGCGCGATCGCCAAATATAAAATATAATCCCCGTTTGGAACGCGCCCAACAATGGGCTAGGTTAATGGGCGAACAAATTTGGAACCCAGAAAAACCCATGCGTCTCACTCCCTATCAATTTCGTCGTCAATATCGCTGATGATCAAGTAATAAGTAATAAGTAATAAGTAATAAGGAATTTAACTGGTTTCTAGGCTCTGCCTGGAAACCAATTAGGGGAGGCTCTGCCTCCAGACTTAACAGGAGGCAGAGCCTCCCCAAAATACGTCTACAAGGTAGAACCTTGTAACGAGAGTACCTTGTAACGAGAGTAAGGGGACAAGGGAGACAAGGGGAAATCCCAAATCTAAAATCTAAAATCTAAAATCCAAAATTGAATGACCAATTTACAAATATTTCTCGATATTGCGACGGAAGCGGCTCTTGCTGCTGGGGCAGTTTTACAAGGTTATTTGGGTAAGGTAGAAGACGCAATTACCGAAAAAGGAAGACCTGGAGATTTAGTTACTGTGGCAGATAAAGCATCTGAAGCAGTAGTGTTAGATTGTTTACATCGTCATTTTCCTGACCACGCTATTCTAGCAGAAGAGTCTGGCAAGTTAGGGAACCAGCAAAATGAGTATTTGTGGGCAATTGACCCCCTGGATGGCACCACTAATTTCGCCCATCAATATCCTTGTTTTTCCGTCTCCATCGGTTTATTAATTAATGGCGTTCCCCAAGTGGGTGTCATTTATGACCCTTGCCAAAAGGAACTTTTTCGGGCGGCTGCTGGCTTAGGAGCTACCCTGAATCGTCGCCCCATCAAAGTGTCAAAAACTACGGAACTCGGTAAATCTCTACTGGTGACAGGATTCGCTTACGATCGCCGGGAAACAACGGATAATAACTATGCAGAATTTTGTCACTTGACCCACCTTACCCAAGGAGTCAGGCGTAGCGGTTCTGCATCCATTGATTTAGCCCATGTAGCCAGTGGGCGTGTTGATGGCTACTGGGAAAGGGGTCTATCTCCGTGGGATATTGCTGCTGGTGTGATTTTAGTCCAAGAAGCTGGTGGCAAGGTTACTGCCTATGATAGAAGTCCTTTAGACCTATCTTCAGGGAGAATTTTAGCTACAAATGGTTTAATTGATAACAGTTTGAGCCAAGAATTGCAGCAAGTGCCACCCATGAGTGCGTGGGGAGAGAGGTCGTGTTAAATTTATAGCTATTTATCAGAAGCGAAGTAAACTAGAAATTATTTTACGGCTTAATTTAATACATAACCGTTCTATGTTGTCCTTCCAATTAGATCGTGGTCTGTTTAAATATGACTTCATTGATTACCATGCCATTTTGTGTATTCCCGTAGACGCTAATCTCAGGGATATCCGCAAGCGGTATTTGAAAATAGTTCGTCGCTTACACCCCGATAGTTTGCGGCAGGTGAGCGATGATGATCAAAAACTGGCTAACCAATTGTTATCTAAACTGGTGAATCCAGCCTATGAAAAACTTTCAGTAGAACAGGATTATACTGAGTATTTACTGATTTTGTCACAAATAGGAAAGCGTTTGCAGACAGAGTCCGCTTCAGTGGAAATCACTAGCGAGGGGGCAAGGAAATTAGTAGCTGCTCCCAATGTGGAACAACTATACAAAACAGTGATCGCTCAAATTGCCACTAAACAGTATGATTCCTTACCAGATGCGATCAGTAAAATTGCTCTACTGAGTGAATTGAATTTAGTTTACTTAATGCGGACAGGAGGTAAAAATTTAGCAAAGCAGTCATCACCACCAGCACCGCCAGCACCGCCACCACCAGCACCACCACCAAGCCAAGGAAAAGCTGCTCCACCTCCTCCAACTCCTAGTACTGCTCCACCCGGAAAAACTGCTTCACCTCCCAAAGCAGGGGCATCTAATGAAGAATCTCGGGCAGTTCAGTACATTCGCCGCGCTCAAGACTTAATCGCAAAAAATCAACTGGCACCCGCTAGGGTAGAATTACAAGATGCACTTAAACTAGAACCAAATAATAGTAATTGTCATAGCTTGATTGGAGTGGTGTATTTAAGGCAAAATCAAACCACAATGGCAAAAGTGCATTTTGACCGCGCCCTACAATTAGACCCCAATGATGAACAAGCGTCTGCGGGTAAACGTCGAATTGAACAGATGTTAGGCAAATCTAGTTCTGGCAAGCCAAAAGCAAGTTCAGCTGGAGCTAAATCAGCAAATAAATCTGAAGGGGGCGGTTTGTTTGGTGGTTTGTTTGGTGGAAAGAAAAAATAATGGTGTATCAACCACCGGCGGGAGCTAGGGATTTATTACCCTTAGATGTAGCTCAAAAACGCTGGATTGAAGATAAATTACAACAAGTGTTTCACCGTTGGGGATATCACAGGATTATTACCTCAACCCTAGAACGTATGGATACCCTGATGGCAGGGGGTGCAATTCATAGTTCCACGGTGATTCAACTACAAAATGTCGATCATGAAGAATTGGGGTTGCGTCCGGAATTAACAGCCTCCATCGCCCGTACCGCAGTTACGCGCATGGCTGGCACTTCCTATCCCCAACGCCTTTATTACAATGGCAATGTTTTTCAACGTCCCCCAGATTTGCAGCATAATCAACCCCAGGAATTTTTCCAAGCCGGGGTAGAATTGCTCGGCGGTGGTGGATTGGTGGCTGATGGGGAAGTGCTGATGATTGTTGCAGATTGCTTACAAGCACTGGCTATTGAACCCTGGTATTTAATTTTAGGAGAAGCGGGAATTACCAGATCATTACTGCAAGCCTTCCCAGAGCAGTTGCGCCATCAAGTACGCCATGCCATCGCCCACCTTGACCGTATTACCATAGATAAATTACCTTTAAGTGAAGAATTGCGATCGCGTGCCATCATGATGTTGGATTTGCGCGGTAATCCTGCTGAGGTATTACAAAAGGTCAGTAGCCTGGGTTTAGAAGCACCACAACAGGCGGCAGTAAATAACCTCAAGGCATTAGTAGATTTACTAGCATCCCAGGGCAATTTCCCCTTAATCCTTGACCTCAGCCTGATCCAAACCATTGATTACTACACTGGTATTGTTTTTGAAGTAGTCAGTGATACGGAGACAGGAGCAACAGTTTTAGGTAGGGGTGGCAGATACGATCAGCTATTAGGGCTGTATCATCCTCAAGGAGAAAATATACCTGGTATTGGTTTCGCCTTTTCCATTGAAGATTTATACCAATCACTCTCCCAACATCAGCAATTACCGCAAACCACACCCACGAGCAACTGGTTAGTAGTACCAGAAACACCAGATGCTTATGCCTCAGCCTTTGCTTATGCCCAAAAACTGAGAGATCCCAGCCACTTAGTACGGGTAGAAATAGATTTGGGGGGAAGGAGTACCGAGGAAATTAAGCAATATGCCAGCGATCGCGGTATTATACAAATTGCCTGGATTACAGCAAACGGTTCCCCGGTGATTGAATCGGTAAGGAGTTCCACAGGAGCAGCCCCACAAGGGGGAAGTAATAAGTAATAAGTAATAAGTAATAAAGAAAATCCCCTCCCTATGAATGAAAGAAACAAGCCAAATCTTCTTCCTTCCTGCCTCCTGCCTCCTGCCTTGTTTCTTGAAAGAACAAAATTAGAGTGTTTCAGGAATAAAGCAAGCACAAAATTACCAAAAACATGGGCGTGAGGGTGAAAGTCCCTGAGAAAGAGCAACACAGTTGCGTGTTTCGTACTTTAGACAGGGGATGAAACGCGAACAGCGGACTTTAGTCCGCAGTCTCCAGATAATCTTAACATTATCATGTGCCAAATAATGAGACAATAAATAATATAAGGAGGTGATAAATTTGTACGGTTGCCAACAAGTTTTAATTCATCCAAATCAAGATTTAAAAGCGATTTTAGAATTTATTTGTTCCGAGTCAAATAAGTTATCAAATTGCGCTCTCTACTATGCTCGCCAAATCTGGTTCAAAACAAAACGCTATATCACCAAATTTGAGCTAGATCGCCAAATGAAATCAAATCGCCACTTTCAAACACTCTATTCTCAAGCCGCACAACAGTTGTGTCGTTCTGTCTATGAATCCTTTGTATCTTTCAAGCAGCTTAATGCTTTGTATAAACGTGGTGAGTTAGTAGATAAACCTAGCCCACCAAAGTACAGAAAGCATGGTTTAACGAGCGTGAGTTATCCCAAACAAGCATTAAAGCTAAAAGACGGACAAATTAGAATACCTCTTGGCTCTCAAGTAAAGGTATGGTTTAAGCTAGATTCTTTCACCCTACCTATGCCGTCAAATTTAAGGTTTGAGGATATTAAAGAGTTAAGAATTCTGCCTAGAAATCGTTGTTTTTATGTGGAGTTTGTCTATAGAACTGATGTTGTAGCATCCGGTGTAGATCGAAACAGGGTATTGGGGATTGACCACGGTTTAAACAACTGGTTAACTTGCGTTTCTAATCTTGGTACAAGTTTTATTGTTGATGGTCGGCATCTCAAAAGCTTCAATCGTTGGTACAACAAACAAGTAGCAACAATAAAAGAGAATAAACCTCAAGGCTTTTGGTCTAACAAACTTGCTGCTATCACCGAAAAACGCAACCGCCAAATTAGAGATGCTATTAACAAAACTGCTCGAATTGTTATTAATCACTGCCGACAACATCGTATTGGACGAGTTGTGTTTGGGTGGGGAAAAGGAATCAAACAAGATATTAATTTAGGCAAGAAACGCAACCAACAATTTGTCCAAATCCCAACTGCTAGGCTCAAGCAGCGAATTGAGCAATTGTGTCAACAATATGGCATTGAGTTCTTAGAGACAGAAGAGGCAAACACCTCAGCAGCATCGTTTGTTGATGGTGATACACTACCAAAACACGGTGAAAAACCCGATAACTGGAAATCTTCTGGTCGTAGAGTTAAACGAGGATTGTTCCGCACGGCGATGAATTGGTATATCAATGCAGATTGCAATGGTGCAGCTAATATCATCCGTAAAGTAAGCACAACACTTGGACTTGATTTGAGTGGAGTGTGTAGGGGTGCTTTGACTCACCCCACCCGGATTTATATCTGGGTGACAGCTAAAAAGAAGCATAGGTGACATGGTTTTAACTCGTCCTGTAGCATCCTTTTAGAATCCCCTGGCATTAAGGCGAGGGGAGCAGTCAAAAAATAGTAAATTAAGTCTTAAGTAGAAAATCACCATAAAAGTTCAAATTTTCTTGAAAGAATATGACCTATCCTTTTTTAGAACGCCTCAAAAGTCCGCAAAGACCAGTTTTAGTGTTTGATGGTGCTATGGGGACTAATCTGCAAGTGCAAAATCTCACGGCTGAGGATTTTGGCGGTGCAGAATACGAAGGTTGTAATGAATATCTGGTTCACA